>JAHDEP010000472.1 GCA_020628775.1 Rhizobiaceae bacterium
GTAAAGTGCAGAAGACTGTACTTCGTGCTGGGTATGATGGTGCGGCTGAGGCATGACAGTTCTAGTAAGTGTAGTCTTCCAAATGTGGGTGTTAAAGCAGATTGTGACATGCCCTTCATGTCTAATGAGATTGCGTTATTAGTATGCGCAACACGCTCACCTCTGACAGACAGGAATTGAAAGTTATGCTGTGACTGGGTGTGGTGTCAGAGCAAAAATGGACTTTCGTATCTAGCGAAAGTTGAAGGAAAAAATGCGTGAGCAGATTCTATATGTATTTCACTAAACCACTCGATACTAAGCAAAGTCAATAGATGTCTTGCGACGAACTATTCCCCAACTCGGCAACTAAGAAATCAATGGTCAGCCTCATTTTTTGCAATTGAAATTTCGGTGGATGGTAAAGCAAATACAACCCCATTTTTACATTGGCACTGCTTGAGAGCGGACCATCCTCAAGCACAAGTTCAACCAATCGCCCCTGTGCGATCTCATCAGCCACACCCCAACGTGGAAGAAATGCAATACCACAGCCGGTGAGCACACTATCGAGTAAAGATTGCCCATGGTTGGTTATGTAGGTTGGTTTAAGCTGAAGTGCTTTCCAAACACCGTCCCGGTAGGCAAACCAATCAAGGACGCCGAGGGGTGTGCGGTACATGTAAACCGTCCGCTCGCACAGGTCCGTAGAAATAGCAGGTGGGCCATATTTTTTAACGTATCCGGGTGTTGCTACCAATACAAAATCATGATCACCCAGCCTGCGAGCGACAAGCTGATCGGGCAAGGTTGACGCTGCGCGAATCGCAATATCGACTTCATTACCAACCAGGTTTATAACCTGATCAGTTAGATACACATCAAAGTCAATGTTTTCATGAAGCTCACGAAATTTTTTTAAAGCTGGTAACACATAGCGCTCGCCGTATCCGGGAATAGCGGTGATTCTTAACATTCCACTGGGTGATTTCGATTGAGCTCCTACCAACTCGTCAGCCATCTCTATTGATTGAAGTGCAGTAGCTACCTCTTGCAGATAGAGTTTTCCCAGATCAGTTAATCGTACGGTTCGAGTTGTCCTTTCGAACAGCGTCGCGCCCAACGCTTGCTCAAGGTCTTTGATGCGACGGGATACTGATGAAGAAGGCACGCGAAAGTGGTCAGCTGTGGCGCTGAAACTCAGCGAATTCGCAAGATGGTCGAAATAACGTAGCGCGCGAAGTTTATCCATATTAGGTTTAAATTATTGTTATTTTGACAATTAAGAATGCAGATATTCGAGGTTATCAGATGTAAAGACTTGTATTACTATCTTCTGCAATATAAATGCAACCGTTAAGACCAATTCATGAAAGCTGCAATCATTCGTGATTACGAAGCAGATGTTGAGATTACAGAGGTGGAAAAACCGGCACTTGTCGATGATTCCGTCATCGTTGAGGTTCACGCGGCAAGCCTCAACCCTATCGACAATATCCTTCGCGCTGGATACCTCAGGCATATGCTGGAGCTTAATTTCCCGCACGTGATGGGATATGACGTTTCTGGCGTAGTGGTAGAGGTTGGCAACAAAGTTAAAAACATTAAAGTTGGCGACGCTGTTCTAGCGCGTCCCAATCAACAAGACGCTGGAGCGGTTGCCGAATTTGCCCGCCTGAAAGAAGATGAGCTGTCTGTAAAGCCGGAAGGTGTAAGTCACGTACAGGCTGCCTCTATCCCTTTAGCTGGTTTAACAGCTTGGCAGGCACTGATCACTCATGGTCATATTAAATCCAATGATAAAGTTCTAATCCATGCTGGATCAGGCGGTGTAGGGACTCTGGCGATTCAGATCGCCAAACATGTCGGCGCGTTCGTCGCTACCACAACAAGTTCTAAAAACGCTGACCTAGTAAGGCGTCTGGGCGCTGATCTAGTTATTGACTACGAGACTGAAAAATTTCAGGAGAAGCTCTCAGAGTACGACATGGTATTTGACATGCTTGGTGGTGATTCAATTGCCGAATCATTCAAAGTCCTCAGGAAGGGGGGCGCGCTAATCTCGATAAAAGGTGAGGACACAGAAAATCTTGCCACAGAATACGGCGTTCGATTTTTGAACTTTTTCATGCAACCCAACGGCAAAATGTTGAGCGAGTTGGTGGCGTTGATAGACTCAGGTAGCATCGAACCCGTCATAGATACCATATACCCGTTTGAGCAAGTGGCTAATGCCTACGAACAGCTTGCCAGCGGCAGGGCTGTGGGCAAGATAATCGTATCCATGAAGTAAATTCTTACTCAGTAGTAGATTAAATAAATCCTACTTGTATCTAATGAGGAACGACTATGTCTTGGCTTTCAAATATATTGTTTTGGTTACCTAAGAAAGAAACTGACGGTAGCTATTCTCCCTCCGGTTTGGCGTTAAAACTAGCGACGGTAAAAAAATCTGACTACAACCAGGTTGAATTCCAAGATGTTTATACAGAGGGTCGACTCAAAGTACTAATGATCTGCACAGAAGAGAAAAACATGGTCATGAAAAATGGCAAAGTTTTTTCAACTGGTAATCATCCTGTCGAAATGATAGTACCGATGTTGCATTTAAGAAATGCCGGTTTTGAAATTGACATCATCACGCCAACCGGTAAACCTGTGCAGATCGAAATGTGGGCGATGCCGCCAGAAGATGAAGCGGTCAAGTCTCTATACCAGAACTATAAAGATAAATTTGAGCATCCCGGGTCTGTTACTGAATTCGTAAAGCATTCGATGATCGATAACTCAGACTATGTTGCTGTGTTTCTCCCAGGCGGACACGGCGCCATGTTGGGCCTTCCAGAAAACCCAGAAGTGGGAAAAATCATTCGATGGTCACACCAGCAAGGAATGCATATGCTCGCTATATGCCATGGCCCTGCCGCTTTGTTAGCCGCAAACATTGACACCGAAGATGATGATTTCATTTACAACGGTTACAAAATGAATGCATTCCCAGATGCAGTTGACAAGCAAACTCCGTCGATCGGTTATATGCCTGGTCACATGCCCTGGAAAATTGGGGAGGCGTTGAGCAGCGTAGGAATTACAACAATCAACCGAAAAATAAAAGGTGATTGTCACATCGATCGTAAATTGATCTCGGGTGACAGCCCGCTGGCCGCTAATGAATTCGGAAAACTATCGGCAAAAGCTCTACTAGCCGAAATCAATAAACAATAAGCTGATCTGTCTTTCTGCATTAGAGCAGATGTCCCTATGCGTTATCGGGAATTCCGCAACACGCGAATTTGGGTCAAATCCTAACAGTTAAACGCGGGATGGTTATGCCGTCTCTATGAGTACATCTCCTGGTCGGTTTTCAAACCCCTAAGTCGGTAAACATGAGTTTGTTTTCATGACAGAACCGACCAATTTGATTTTAGAAATTGTGAATCACTGAAACGGCCATGTGGTGCAGATTTTATTTATACATATTTCTTCTCATCGTATGGGCAAAGGTGGTGCATTCGTAGATCTGGCTATTCGCCTCATCGATGCTGCAGCGGCTCATTTTGGACCTATCGAAGCAAGGTTGTGCGAAATCGACAGCAGCTCATCCAAGTGCCTTGGTTTTGGAACACTCATTCGCCACTCTAGGTGACGCGACATTCATATAAAAGCAGGGGACTCTCATACAC
>JAHDEP010000473.1 GCA_020628775.1 Rhizobiaceae bacterium
ATCGGTCCCGTTCGGATCACCTGGGTTCAAATTTGATGCTGTGTCATCTGGTGGAAACAGGACTAGCGAGCGCAGAAATTCTTGCACTTTAAGGCGATCAAAATCTGACAACGCCACATATAAGTCACGAGACCACTGGGCTTCTCCACCGTGTCGCCGGATGACTTGGTCTAAATCAATACTTCTACCATCGTGACCATAAGGAGCTGTAGACCCTACGCCCCACAGTGGCTCAGTCATAAACATTGTGTTGGTTGAACCGTCGTAGTCACGTTCGTGGAATGCAGGGCCAAGGTCGTGTCGTTTAAAATCCGTAAAAATATTTTCAACCCAGAACGATTCGCGTTTTGGTGCAAGTACATGTCCGCCATTACCATCATCCTTAGCGAAAAAACGCGTGGATGCTGTGGCGTATAAGTCGTTGAAAATACCTCGCTGCTCATCGTACTTGGTATCGACATCGGCAACTCTACGATCATTTTTGATTTCCATTGATCGTACATGGCAGGTGGTGCATCCAATCGAATTCATGATGCCAACACCGGCCTCAGTAAGATCTGTTTTCTTACCTTGCGCCGGCTTAAAGTAATTGAGTAAATAAAATTCCAAATAGTCCACTAAAGCTGGATCTAATTCAGAAACGACACCATCTCCGTCGTTGTCTGCCCACCGATCGCAATTAACCGGGCGTTCAAACGAATCCTGTCGGGGATCGAAAATAAACCCTGTAACACTGCGAACGATCTTGGGATCTACTGAATCGGCAGCACGACACAGAACGGGATCCCACGTCTCCAGACCCATTTCATCTTTTAAGGCACCATTAATGAATTCCCGGATGCTGATAGTTTTACCTTGCGCAAAGAAGGGCTTCACTCTTAGGTCTGTATCAATTCCAAGCAGCTGCGAAGTATCCACATCCCCGAAAGGCGTAGCGGTGATGTATCCGTAGTACACGCCCTTAGCCCATAAATCTCTTCGTATATTGAAACCGTATTTGCTCGCTTCGCTTAATGCTGAATTGCGCAGGCGTCTTAATTCAGTGGTGATTTCATCTGCTAATTGTTCAACAATCCCCAAGCCAAACAAATGTGGTGCATCACGACCATCCGGGAAAGTTGAAACATGCCCACCAAAACCCGCAGAGCCTCTGGGTAGCCCATGACAACTTGCACAACTGTCGGATAAACCCGCTCCGAGTCTTCTTTGAGTCGTTATGTCCCCGGAGCTATGATAATTGACTCTTGGCCCTAGCCCGTCTGCCTCACTAAACTTGCGCTGAAAAAGCTGACGACCACGTCGTATTGCCCTAGCGGGATCACGTGCAATGATGTACCCGGATGAATCTGGAACATAGGCGCTACCTGTACCTGAACCCACCTGGTCTTGAAGAGACTTATTGATTAAGTCGCCGTTGTTGACAACAGCGCCGGCCTCATTAACAACTGTGATATCCAAACTTGCCCCAAAGACACATTCCGAAATGCCTAGATACCCAAGCAGTAGAAAGGAATATTTATACTTATTAAAAAACACTGAATTCGCCTCAACGTAAAGTTAAAGTAAGCTTAAACGGAATATTTTTACAGCCAAGTGAACCTGATCATGATTCAGTATTTAGTAATATTTTTAACTGAATTTACTCATGCAAATTGACTACTTTAGAATATTTTATAATCGCCAAAATATATCTTTATGGTTCCACACTTGTATTTATTGATAGATGCAAAATCACATCTGTAGGCTATTTACATTCAACGATCACTCAGCAATCCAAGCGCGGATTCGATTCACCATTAAATAAAATTGGCTCAATGTTGCGCCATTAACTAATCAATGGCATTGACAGGTGTGATGATCAACTCTACTCGCCTATTTTGAGCGCGCCCTTCATCGGAATCGTTATTCGCAACAGGCTGAGCTCCCCCAAAAGCTCTGGCACTCATACGCTCTAAAGCGACGCCCTTATTCTTTAGATACTTCGCGACCACCCTGGCTCGACGTGTGGAGAGTTCAATATTTTGTCGAGTGTCGCCCCTATCATCTGTATGGGCGTGTATCTTTAGTTTTACATCGCTGTAGACTATTAATGACTCTGCGATACTGTCCAGGCGCTTTTTAGCGCGATTGGTTAACCAGACTGAGCCTTCGAGAAACGTCAATGAGTCTTGTGCTTCATCGGTAAGCGCACAGCTTAGATCTCTGCTTGTAAAATCTTCGCCTGCCGGACACCAGGAATATTCAATGACGCTGTCATTAGGCTCAGCAATGGGCTCAACCGTCGGAATATATTCAACAATTGTAGGTTCCTGACTCATTGGCACGTTTGATTGCTCCAATATCTCAGGCGGCTGAATAACCGGTTCGCTAGCAGTAACTGTTGCAACTCCCGTTGCAGATTCATCTAAAACCCCGGCGACAACCGTCGGTGCTAGCACATTCGCCTGTGAATTAACGCGATACAGCAGGGACAAACTAAAATTACTGGCATCATCATCGTGATACCAATATTCAGTGCGGACAGATAAACCATTCTTTCCCGAATATTCATAACCCAATCCCCCGGTTGCATGCACATCATGATCCCGAGCAATACGTGTATCAGATCTGGTTTTAATATCGCCTATACCAAAACGCCCATACAGAGAATGTCCTACTCGTTGCCGATGCGATAAATAAAAAAGCCCGGTGAGCGTGACATCCTCATAACTAATCTCAACGGAATCGCTAAGGTTTTTGCCAAGGTCATGAAAATGTATCTCGCCACTAAGGCGCGGGGTAAAATCTCTCCCCAAATAAATGTGTTTATAGGTCTCTGCTTCACCATCAAACTCTAAAGGTGCGCCATTCTCCTCGACTGGGTTTAGTGATGCATGACCACCGCCAACACCAATATATGCGAGCTTATGAAATACAGGCTGCTCGTCAGAGATTGAATCCTGAGCATGGCTGTGATGGGTAGTTATAACGAATACAGCGATCAACAGAGTGATGGCTTGTGTCGCATTTGTACGTTGGGTCGCTAACATGACAATTGTTCTATTTGGATTTACTTTTATTAGAAATACCAGTTGAGCCGAAAACGAACATTGTTTTCAGCACTGAACGTGCTTAGGGAAGCGTCGTTTTCGGTGTCACGCCACCATTGCCCCCCTAAATTAACCGTAAAGTTCGGGCCAATTCGACGGTCAAAGTCGAATTGAATGGTCTTACCCTGGTTTTCCAGATCTGAAATCAACGTCAGTAAAAGCTCCGTTGAATTAGCATCATTCAAGGCGACACGAATTCCGGTCATCAGGTCATTCTGAAACAGATGATCCGCTTGCTCATCTCGAGAGTCGTATAGATATTCGCTAAGTAAACCTACATCGATATCTCCTCCGAAAGCTTGAGCAATCGTGTACTCAAGCCACCAACTCGGAGTGATTTTCAATTTCCCGACCG
>JAHDEP010000474.1 GCA_020628775.1 Rhizobiaceae bacterium
CCTTCCCCACTCTCCAAGCGAGCGTGCGCTAGGCCAACTTCATCAAGACCGTACTGATTCTCATCAAGAACAGGCTTCAAGCCACCGGCTTCAGCAATAGATGCGAGAGTACGCAAAACGTCACCATGAACGTGCCGCTGGAAGTCGTACAGCATCGGTATCAGCATAAACACAACATGCAAAGATAAACCTTTAAAGTGCGCAGGCGTTAAGTCAAGCTCACACAGGGCCACAGTAGAGGCCACATGCCCGTTTAATCGAGTTGCCTCAAAAGACTTCGTCATATTGGCACCACCCACCGAATCAAACACCAGATCAAACCCAATACCATCCGTGTGCGCTGCTACATAAGATTCAACAGATTCAATCAGGTAATTAATCGGGGTTGCTCCCAGTGATTCGATCAGCTTCAGCTGCTGCTCCCCTCCACCGGTGGAATAAACCTCAGCACCGATATGCTTAGCAAGCTGTAAGGCAACATGCCCTACACCACCGGAACCTCCGTGCACCAAAACTTTTTGACCAGCGGTAATACCCGCTCGCTGTAGCCCTTCATAAGCAGTAATTCCAACCAAAGGTAATGCAGCTGCTTCTCGCATGGATAAGTTACTGGGTTTCTTAGCGATCAGCCGGCTATCTGCCAGCATGAATTCAGCTAGGCTGCCGGGTAACGCGGCTAAACCACCGGCACAGCCGTAAATCTCATCTCCTTCGGCAAATTCAGTAACCCCGCCGCCGACGCTCACAATGGTGCCGGCAAAATCCATCCCTAAAACGGCTGGTGTATCAGGAGATAAAGGAAGCTCTTTACCCATACGCCGAATCATGGTGTCAACGGTATTAACGCTGGAAGCAGCGACCTTGACCAGGACATGGCCATCAGTCACTTCCGGCTTGTCGATCTCAGCAGGGGTAAATTCAGCGTGTTCACCGTACTCGGTAAGCTGCATAACTTTCATAGTGATCCTTTTTTAAAACTCGGGCACATCAATTTGCTGCCCTCTTGATTGCGTTGGGCTGGCAGGATAATGTGTACAGACTAAGAAAGTAAGAACGCACCTGATGGGTACTAAGTATCCAAAAACATACTAATGGAAGGACCGTGACGCACGATCGATACGATTGCAATGCAGGATGCCCGGTAGAAGCAACGTTGGGCCTGATAGGTGGGAAGTGGAAAGGGGTAATCCTGTATCACTTACTCAATAAGACCTATCGTTTTAATGAGCTGCGGCGTCTGATGCCTGGGCTGACCCAGAAGATGTTGACCAAACAGTTAAGAGAACTTGAGGCCGATGGGTTAATAAAACGGCAAATCTATCGAGAGATACCGCCTAAAGTGGAATACTCGATAACTGAATATGGTGAAACACTTGGCCCCGTGGTTGCAGCGCTGCAGCACTGGGGATTGCAACATTTACAATCGAAAGCTACAACCAACACTCAAGAAGCTTCATTAAAGACTGCGTGATTTTACTGAAGCTCGGATTAGGTGTTCTCAAGCGCTTGTTCGAGTGCTGTAGCGCAATGAATCAACGTAGTATCGAACACAGGCACGGACACGTTACTCTCATTCAATAACATGCCAACTTCGGTACACCCAAGAATTAAACAATCAGCGCCCGCTTCAACCAGCCGCTCAGCAATCGCGATATAAGCTGCTTCACTCTCGGTGGTGGTGATGTCCTTACACAGTTCGTCGTAAATTATGCGATGAGTTTCAGCGCGATCTTTATCGTTGGGTACTAATGCATTTAGTCCGGCATCAGTCAATCGGTCTAAGTAAAACGATTGCTCCATCGTGAACGCGGTTGCCATTAAGCCAGGTGATGTGAGCTTGGCGGCAACAATCGCTTGCGCGGTGGCATCAGCAATATGGATGAGCGGAATGGAAACATCGCGCATCGTTGGTTCCGCTAGCTTATGCATGGTATTAGTAGCAAGTACAAGTAGCTCTGCTCCACCACGTTCTAAGGCTATTGCTTCTGCATTCAAGACTTTGCCGGCAGCATCCCAATCCCCCGCCATTTGCAAGGCTTCAATATTGGCAAAATCTAACGATCGAATCAGCAACTCAGGCGAATGCAATCCACCCAATTGTTCGCGTGTAAGATTACACAGCTCTCGATAATACGTCTGTGTGGATGCAGCGGACATTCCGCCTAAGATGCCGATCGTTTTCATGATGATTGGTACCGCGAATTTGGTAGGGAGCTACTGCGTAATATATAGCTTAGCTACATTGGGGTCTTTACCCGATCAGTTTGCCCGCGCGTGATTTCGTCAAAGAACAATTACCTCTTCAACAAAAACGACTTCACAAGCGCCGTTCCCCCT
>JAHDEP010000475.1 GCA_020628775.1 Rhizobiaceae bacterium
AGAGTGGCTGCGCCGCAGCATTAAAGTTTAATCGGCATAAAAAAACCGAAGGGCAATAATCCTTCGGTTCATCAAGTCTAAGCTTTAGAGAAGTTTATTCTTCTGTGTCAGTGAGTGCTGTGACCAGAGGTAACACGGCAACCACCTGCACTACATTATAAAAATGCTCGCATCAATGAACTCTACATCTTCTGCAGTGAGAAGCGTTGCGTCAAAGTTCAAAAGCGTAACGCTATCATCATTATACTCGATGACCGTATGGTTACCATCTTGATAAATGATCAACTGAGAAAAATCTCCAATTCCCTCATAGGCGTTTCCACCAATAAATTGAAGTGTGTCCACCCCATCTTCAAATCCAAAAATGCGATCATGACCATTCCCTTGTGAAAAAACGAAAACATCAGCACCAGTTTGCCCATAGAGGAAATCATTGCCTTCCCCACCAATCAAAATGTCATCGCCAGAACCTCCATACACTTTGTCATCACCAGCTCCAGCGTTCAGAAAATCATTGCCACCCAAACCATTAAGCAAAGAGTCAGCCCCATCCATGGTGAGTTCATCGTCATATTTAGAGCCAAAAAGAAACTCAATTGAATCGTAGATATCTCCCGCAGCTTGACCAGTATTTTGCGAGTCATCCATCAAGTTTACCGTTACGCCGCTATCCGCAAGTGAATACAGCACTCGATCAATACCATCTCCGCCATTAAACGTGTCACCGCCTTCTGAGCCGAAAAATGTATCATTTCCGCCCTGACCATTGAGAACATCATTCCCCAACCCCCCGTTTAAAACATCATCACCGTCGAGCGCGTCAACAATATCTCGCGCGTCAGTTCCTCTAAAAACATCGTCATTGGGCGTAAGCGTAACAAGGTTTGGCGGAACAGCTAAATCTTCAACATAGTCAGAAACAGCACCTAATAGGGCTGCAACACCAGCCTGCATTGCGGAGGGTCCGAAACCACTTAAGTAAAAATCAGCTGGAATTGTGGAATAAATCACAGTTCCCTCTCCGTAACTGTAACTGAACATCACAATTTCATTAGGATTTTCTGTTGTCAGAATAATTTCCGCACCAACGGGTAAACTCATTGGGTCCGCATATCCGTGCCATGACGACGTTCCGCCATCCAGCGACGTATCTGTAATCGCCCCACCAGAGGCTGCAACAAGCGCACTCGCCTCATTCGCCTCAATATCCGCGCCGAAGTCCCGAGTGAAGGAAATACCAGCGCCACCAGGAAGTATCGTTGCAGCTCCGCTCACAAAGCGATCATTAATAATCAAAATCATTCCATCGCTAACCGCTGCTTCAATATTAGTGAGATTCGACGTGTATTCGAACCCATAAAATCCATTCGATGGATTTTGAACAACCAGCGCGTCTAATCCAGACAGCTCAGCAGCGCTTAACGTATCCACCTGTATAGCTGTATGACCGCCAGCCGTGATAGAAGACACTTGAGAAAAGACACCGATGCCAGCTGACATATCATAATAGCCAATATTGGACGCTCCTGCCATTGATAACACTGGTGCCCCCTCAGCAGCATATGCATATGTATCGACATCTTGATTTAAGGAGGAGTTCTGAGAGACGCGCAAAGAAAAATTATCCAAAACAGGTGGTAATTGTTCACTAATTCCATTATTCTGCGTTAATGAAAAGTCGACCGCCGGAGATAAGCGTTCGCTCGCCTCGTAAACTCCTAAGCTATCAAAGTTATAGTCAAACTGATTTAAATTAAGCATTTTGCCCCCCCCGGGATTATCTAAAATTTTGACAATGCATCATCGCATCTGCTGGATGTATATACAAAGTTTTGATGGAGCACAACGCGTAAAATTCATTAACACCCACCTAAGGCAGCAACATGAATGTCGAAATGCCCAGGCTTTTGCGGTGGACTTGAGCGAGTTTGTCAGCCGCCTTCTCAGCAGATGTAGTTTCAACCATATTATTTAGCTTAACCAATAGCTCTCAGTTTTCAGACAAGAAGTAAGGAGTCGCAGGAGACCTTAAATTCGGCATCCAAGTCAACCCTAAATGATCGGCATAAAAAAACCGAAGGGCAGTAACCCTTCGGTTCAGGTAGGTCTAAGCTCTAGAGAAGTTTATTCTTCGGCTTTTGGCTCTTCTGCAGGAGCTTCCTCAGCTGCAGGGGCCTC
>JAHDEP010000476.1 GCA_020628775.1 Rhizobiaceae bacterium
TCAACTGGCAGGCGGTGCAGAGCAGTTACTGAAAATAGCTGAAGATGCTGCAGCTAGTGATGATCATCAATGGGCATTGGAATTGAGCGATCATTTAATCGCTGTCAATGAACAAGCTGTGGCAGCCAAGCGCTTGAAAATTTCGGCTTTGCGCGCAATGGCCGACTTAGAAATCAACGCCGCCGGGCGTAACTACTATTTGTTGTCAGCCGAAGAAATGGAAGAATCGTTGGAGGGGCAGGTATGAGTACCTTGGGTGAAGACATCATTGGATCTAGTGGCACAGCGCCTTTCTACAAGATCGCTAATGCAGATGAAATTGATTCCCCAGCAATCCGAAAAGGCGATGCACTGAGAACCTACGTTCGATCGTTGTCCGGATTTCAAAAAGAGGCCGTAGTGCGTTCCAGTAAAACGGGTGACGCGTGGCGTTTTGTCAGTGATGAAGGACCTTACCTTAACGGCCATGACGCAGCTTGTTGCCCGCTTGCGTTCTTGTCGGTTGGCATGGTTGCAAGTTTCATGAATGAAATTCTAGCTTATGCTGAACAGAAAAATATTGAGATTCGTAAACTCAAACTTATTCAAGATAACTATTACACGATGAAAGGCTCAATGCCGCGCCGTACGATGGTGGGTGGTGCGGAGAATATTGAGTTGCAGGTCGAGATTGACTGTGATTTGGGCGATGATGAGCTAAGCAAATTTTTAACTGAAGCTACGTTTGCTTCTCCGCTTAACGGATTGATGCGTGGACAGCTGGATAGTCTATTTAAACTGGCTAAAAATGGAACTCAATTAGCGTGTGATGAAGCGACGGAGCTTTCAAGCGACCTGCTGCCAGATCCAGGCAATGTATTTACAGCACTCCAAGCGCTTTCAAGTGATCTTTTGTTCATGGATAAGGTGGGTCCGACGCCTAAGAAGGAAGTTAAGGGCGGGACAGCCACCGGAAGCTCCTCCCTGTCTGATGAGCAGGATCGTCGGTTGAATATAGGAGCCGTCGCTGTCATGCGAGAGGATGGCATAAAGGATATCCAACAAATGCAGTACTCCCCTTATGGCACATCCTTTCGATTACTCAGTTCTGAGGACGGTCGTGCACCCGATGCAAATACATTAATAAGTGCAGGTATCGCCTTTTGTTTTATGACGCAATTCGGTCGATTTGTGTCGATGTTAAAACTAGACCTACCGGACTATCGAATCGTACAGGATAGTCATTTCAGCCTAGGTGGAGCATCCGGTAATACGGGAAAACCGGGTGAAGCTGATCCGCTGGAGACGCATGTATATCTGGAAACCTCTGAATCCGACAAGACAGCGCAGGAGATGCTGGATATTTCTGAGAAAACCTGTTTTCTACATGCTTTTTGCCGTACAGATTTAAAAACGAAGCTTAAAATCAATCGAGTTTAAGGATGGTGGAAGGCGAGTGCAGTGATTTCGGGAATATTTCTGTTCTCGCATTTCTTCGGCTTTATATGGGATAGTCGTGTCAACCCAAACATGCGATTCCACCATTGATTAACCGAAGCTGCGAACCACCTAAACCTGCCTCTAAGACGCCCGTATTGTCGCTTCCTGAAAATGCCTGTGATTGCCATTTTCATGTGTTTGATGAGCTATCAACGCTTATAGCCAACCGTGCTTATACGCCGCCTCAATGTACATTTGCTGATTATCACCAAATGAGCAGTACGTTGGGTTTGCAACGTGGTGTTGTCGTCCAGCCTAGTGTGTACGGTACAGACAATCGCAGTACGCTTGCTGTAGTTGCTAGACATCCTGACAAGTTTAGGGCAATAGCCGTGGTTGAAAACACAGTAAGCGAAGACGAGCTAGAGCTGTTTCATCAGAAAGGTGTTAGAGGTATTCGAATCAATGTCTCTTATGGTGCGTCTTATGAAAAAGACCAGATCATCAAGCTTGCTCATAAGATCCAACCGTTAGGCTGGCATATTCAATTGCTTGTCGATGTTTCTCAATTCGATTTCATTTTTGATGATCTGGCTAACATCCCTGTTCCGTTAGTTATCGATCATATGGGGCATGTGCATGTCACCAAAGGTGTTGCAAATGCAGGT
>JAHDEP010000477.1 GCA_020628775.1 Rhizobiaceae bacterium
TAGGGAATAAGAGGAGGTTTAATCCCCATAGTGGTCATTTGCTGTCAGCGGTTTTAAAATCGACAAACTAACAACACCAAAAACTTATTACTGTGTAACTGAAAATCTCATGGCCTGTGCGACCCAACACCCAATCCTTTGTTGATGACATCTGGCTCAACCTGCGTGCCCGGACGTGTTCCGGAGAGTCGAGTGCCTGAAGCACCCAGATTGCCATCGTGACAATCAAGTTCTTCTCTAATACAAGTGTCTAAAACAGCTTGCAGGGCTTCGGGGTGCCACGCATTTACCCAATCTGCATGGAGAGACATTCCGCCGGGTGTGCTAATGGATGCATCATACAAATCTGACGCCAATCGCCAGCCTCTACTCGACCTTGTTTCAGGATCGTAAACATCAGGCTTTACGCCAAATGCATAGTGAAAACTGACCCGAATTATGGGCGTCGGATGGGTAGCGGGACAGACTGTGCCGCCCGCAGCTCCCGACAAATTTTCGGGATAGGCTAAATGGCTTTTGTGGTCACTTGAATCCAAATCTGTTCCGTTCCAGCAACTCGGAAAGAATATATCCATCCTCAGCCTATCTGGCGCCAAACATTCTGGAATGCTGGTGCTCCATCGTGGATTTGTTGCATCGCTGGATTCCCACGACTGGCAATGCCACCGAACTATTGAAGTATCTTGCTCCATTCCGGGCTGCCCCATGTGGTTGCCTGCAATCATTTTCAAACCGAGTGGGATGGGTTGAATCGAATCCAAATCATCGACTCCCGCAGAATAATAAAACAATTCATGCGCTACATCGTCATCACCGACCACGGCAGTAATTGCTTTCCAAGCAGGATCCCCGTTATCATCTAAGATGCGATTTCCAGTATCGGGCTCATAGTCTGGCGCCAGTAATGCGGGATACCAATAAGCTGAACGGTTGAGTTCATTTCCCTGACAGCTCGACTCGCCTGTTGTGAACAAGGTTTCCACATCACTATTCTCATCAAGCAGTGTATTGCCATAGAACCTGTGCAGGTGCGCCGCGCCATCCTGCCCTGGAAACACGACAGGGTCATCATAACCGGAATGCGAAAAATCACAATTGATACGCAAGATGCCGCGCCAACTATTTGGTTCTACGGAGTCAGGTATTGTGTTGCTGGATAGAATGTCTTCATGCCTACCAGCATCAGACTCATCACCAAAAATGCTACTCACAGTCCAGTCAAAAACACTTGCCTCACCGGAAGTACCGTCTTGATTTACCGCACGTATGGAGACTTGATGTTGGCCTATATCTAAAGGAAATGCACTGTATGGGCTGGAACAGCTTTGGTAAGATGCATCGTCCAATTTACATTCAAATTGCGTAACGTTTTCAGCTGTAAACTCGAATACCCCATATGGAGCTTTCGTTACAGAATCTGGTGTCTTTGTCATTTGAACGGGTGAGGTTGGCGCCACATTAATAACAACTGTGTCCGTTCCTGTCGCGCCCAGATTATCCGTCACGGTCAATGAAAATTCCAGCACCTCTGTGCTAGACACATTCGGCGTCGTAAATGTTACGTCAGCTTGGTCTGAAGCCGATAAGGTTACAGAGCTGCCACTTGATTGTTCCCAACGATAACTGGAGATTGTTCCGTCAGTATCGGTTCCACTTCCAGAGAGTGTTGTAATTTTTCCAGCAAAGACATCTTGATCCCCGCCAGCATTTGCGATGGGAGCAGCATTGGAAGAACCTGCGGGTGGTGCAACAGTAACCCCCTCTGAAGTACTGCCGCCACCACACCCCATCAATCCAGAGGTAAGGAATAGTAAACCAGCTAAACAAGTTGATTTCATGACGTGGCCCTTTTGTTTCTTTCGCCTTTAAGTCACACACGTTTCAGGACCGTAAATCCTTCGTTTTATTCGAGCCAAGCTTTTTGCGTAAAGTCCGCTTTGCCTCGAAAGCCGTCATCCCGATTTTAGATTTCCAGTTTCCTCATATTTATTTGCGGATTTCCCCAATTTTACCGCTTGTTTTGCAAACTCCATCCTCATTTCAAAA
>JAHDEP010000478.1 GCA_020628775.1 Rhizobiaceae bacterium
ATCCAGTGTTCCTGATGGACGATGTTAGGCGTCTACATAAGATTTTGATAAGATCTCTACATGGATCACGACACTGCAATTCGTCAGTCAGTATTTAAATATCTAGATACGCTGCGGATGTTGCACGGACAGATATTTAAATGGTCCGATTTGCAGCGAGGATTTAAATATCAAGGTGCGGTTGTGCCGCTTATTGGTGCTAAAGGCATCTGGAAACCAAAAGTACTTGATTTACCCATCTCGATAGCGACGTCGCCTAACCGACCTTATAACGACTCCTTTAATTCGGACGGCTTGTTAGACTACCAGTACAGAAAAGATGAGGCCGGTTCCGCGGATAATAACCGGCTTAGATCTGTGATGTTGAAAGGGCTGCCATTAGTCTACTTTCACGCAATGAGTAAAGGAAATTACGATGCTTCGTGGCCAGTGTACATCGTGGGAGACAATCCCCAGACAAGCACCTTTACTGTAGCGGTAGATGATCATTCGCAAATTGGGCGGCCGCATTCTGAAGACGCGATAGGCGAATCGGACGTAATCCGTAGAAAGTATATAACTCAGTTGACCAGGACTCGCTTGCATCAAAGTGCATTCCGAGTTCAGGTGTTGGAGGCGTACCGGGAGCAGTGTGCAATCTGCAGGCTAAAGCACACCCCGTTACTAGAGGCTGCGCATATTGTTCCAGATGCAGACCCTGATGGAGAACCGATAGTGTCTAACGGTTTATCTCTGTGCAAGATTCATCATGCTGCGTATGACCAAAACATCCTAGGCATCACACCAGACTACGACACAGAGATTAGATTGGACATCCTGGAGGAGGTGGATGGACCGATGCTTAAACATGGAATTCAAGAGATGCACGGAACGAAGCTAATAATTCCAAGAGATATGAAAAAACAGCCAAACAAAGAGCTTGTTGCACGCAGATATGAAGAGTTCAAATCTGCGCACTAGCTACGACGCCTAACGAGGCGCATGGAGCCGACATATTGACTTTCTACTCCTTGCGCTACCGCTTCAGTCGTACAAACTCAAATGCAGCTCATGCGCGATGTTAGGCGTACCAATCATATGCTCCGTTTTGATTCATACCAAGTGTAGAATTGGCTGTAGGAACAAAATGAGCTATTCAAGAGCGCCTGATGAGACTTACTATTGTCGATGGTGATTTGCTCGATCAGGATGTTGAGGTGATCGTAAACGCATGGAATCGGAATATCATTCCGTGGTGGTTATTGATTCCACAAGGTGTTTCAGGAGCCATAAAACGTCGAGCTGGATACGAACCTTTTAAAGAGCTCTCACGACTGGGTCCCATACCACTTGGCGGTGCGGTAATTACTTCAGCAGGGCGGCTGCCGTTCCGGGGAATAATTCACGTCGCTGGTATAAGTATGCTTTGGGTATCTTCAGACGCTTCGATATCAAAATCCACCACAAGCGCGTTAAAGCTTGCCAAAGACAGAGGATTTAATTCTATAGCACTGCCTTTAATCGGGGCTGGTACAGGTGGTGCAAAGTCAGATCGTGTATTGGCGCTGATGAAAGAGTCGATCGCGAAAACTGAATATGACGGCGAGATAGTGATTGTGCGATACGCTAAGAGTTGAATTTTCTTATCAAGATTCTTTTTTGATCTCACACCGAAATCTACAACTCAACGAGTTGCAAAATCGCTAGTTTGATTATCTACCCTTTTTCATGCTGCTTCAGTTGCCCAAACTAGACTTTAGGTTACGGCAAGATGTTTGCCTTTTCAATACATTAGGCAATATGTATCTAAGCTAATTGAAAGGCTAGGAAAACCAAGCTCGGAAGACAATGAAGCCAGATATATATCAAGTGGAATTAAT
>JAHDEP010000479.1 GCA_020628775.1 Rhizobiaceae bacterium
CAAGCCTCCGAACGATATCGGTTCGTCAAGCAGCTCTGGGCAGAGCTGTCCAATTACCCCGTTCGATCCATTCAAGCAGCTTCTCGCCAAATAAGGGTCGGCATATATGGTAACCCTGTACTAGATTGCATTTCATATCCCGCAATCGCTCTAGAGTCGGTTGATCTTCCACACCTTCTGCAGTCACCACGCAGCCTAACTGATGACCTAGAGTAATCATGGATTGCAATAAGATTGCTTCTTTATCGCTATCATCAGTCTCAAGTATGAAAGCTCTGTCAATTTTTAAGTTGTGAACAGGGAACTTACGTAAATAGGCAAACGAAGAGAGTCCAGTTCCAAAGTCATCAATAGCAAACTCAACTCCGAGCCTACCCAATTGATGCATAGTATCCAACGCACGCTCCGGATCTTCCATTACGGCATTTTCGGTGATTTCAAGCTCAAGCAATCCATTCCCGAAACTTCCATTCTCACCAACGAGTCGTTCCACTAAAGGAACCAATTCCTTGTCGAACAGATTAGTAGGTGACAAATTGACCGCAAACGGGATGCAGATGCCTTGTCTTTGCCATTGAGCACTTTGCTTTTCAGCAGTTTTAAGTACCCAGTGAGTTAACTTGTCAATCAGTCCCGATTTCTCTGCCCAGGTGACAAATTCCACCGGTGACACCAATCCATATTCAGCATCTATCCAGCGTACAAGTACTTCTACGCCCTCTAAGGTATTTTTCTGAATATCAACTTTTGGTTGATATACGAGAGTGAGCTCGTCTTGTTCAATTGCCGTTCTTAAGCGTGAGAGCAATGTGAGCTTTCGTATTGAGTGTGTATCTAAATCAGTGTTGTAGTAGTAACTTTTCAAGCGCTGCGACTTAGCCTGCGCTAAAGCAATATCTGAGCAGCGTATCAATTCCTCGGGACTACTGGCATCTCCGGGATAGCACGCCATCCCAATTCGGACTTGAATCGTTACGGGGTAGTCTTCCAGATACTGACTATTCTCAAGTTTGTCTTGAATTTTATTGGAAAGCCGACTTAGCGTTAGACGATCATGCGATGTTTGGCAAACAACGCTAAATACATCTCCCCCCATCATGACCACATTGCCGTCGTTGGCATCGATTTCATTGAGATGTTTACTAATTGCAACTAATAGCTTGTCACCAATCGCATAACCTAGCGTATCGTTTATCTCTCGAAAACCAATAACATCCATCATCAATAGCGCAACGCAACCACCTTGAGCGTCAACAGATTGAGTTTTTTGATGAATAATGGATTCAATACTCAGTCTATTGGGCAGACCGGTTAAGGTATCGTGATACGTACGGTATTGAAGCTGCCTCGCACTGCGCTCCATATTATCCAAAAACTTCTTGATGATATATGCCGAAGACCAAACGGCTAATAATATGACTGACAATATGATTACAGCAAAGCGTGGGGACAACAATTGCCGTGATATTGTATGTGTAGAAGGTGATGGTATAACACTGGTAAACCAACGATCTTCAGCACCTGCGAACGTTGTAGACCAAATGTAATGCTTGTCTCCAACCATTAGCATGCCGCGGGCACCGTTTTTGATGCCTTCCTCATGCGTACGATGAAGCGCTGTCATTGCGTTCAATACAGCAATATTATCCATGCCCTTAGCAATTTCCGAATCAATCGGATTAGCATTTGAGTCGTGCAAAAAGAAAACATCTACAGCTTCAACGCCACTTGCCACAATGGACAAGGTTGATTCAGGGAAAACCTGGTAATCAGCCTTATAATCATCGTCAGACTGCAACCTAATTGAATCGGCAACAAATTCAGCGGCAACATCTGCC
>JAHDEP010000480.1:0-1054 GCA_020628775.1 Rhizobiaceae bacterium
TCAACATCCAATTCAATGACGTACAGGATTCAATCACCAGCCTGACGGTGACGATTGAGCCAAGCGATCCATCCAAAGTTATTTGTATATCCAACATATTCTTAGGCCGAAAGTTCATCCTTGAAAACGGTTTGCCGGATACCTGGACTAATCCATTCTTTGGAACCGATCGAGAAGTGATAACACGACAGGGCGTGTGCGGCATCACGTCCGTATCGTCCAAGCGCAAGATGTTGAGCCTTACGATTCCAATTGAATGCGTTAGCGAGGCAGAGATGAAGGAATGCTATACGCCGCTGCTTCGGTACTTATCGTGCCCCAATCCCCTGTACTTCGCATGGTCAATCAACCAATGTCCAAATGATCTCTTTTATGGATGGATCAAGCAAAACGGTGGGGCGACATATCAGGATGCGTTGTCACCAACACTAAACATCGAGGCTTCAGGCTTCATCCGTCAAACGCAATCCAAGCAATTCGTTTAATGAAACAAATACCAATGCCACGATTCTTGAGCAAGATGCAAAGTCGAGTTTTTAAAGAGCTTCTGAAACACCATGACGCTACCGTGGCTGGCGGCCTGACCGTTAAACCTGGAGTTGACCGTCAGTCCGCTAAGCATTGGGCAGCCCTGGCATATCACGAGTGCATGGTCGATGACAGCAAGGCGCAGCTAACGGGCGATGCGCTGTATAACTTTGAGACGCACCGATATTACCAACGACAGTTTCAACGTTGGCACGACGAGATATCGCATGTGCCATCAGGAATGACCGTGAGCCATGACCGAATCTTCTTTCAGATTAGACGTCACTTTCAGGCGAGTGAGGCGGGTGAGTTGACGGTTAAGCCTGACGTTGATGCTGCGGCTGCCGGTCTTTGGGTGAACTTGGCACGTCACGAAGGAATGATCGACAGCAACCGCGACAAACTCATAGATCAGGCCCTACAACACTTCATTGGCAATGGCTACTACAGCTTTCAGTTTAGAAAACCTATCGGAGGTTAAACCCATGTCACTACAAATGACACCACGCGAATCAACGATCTATGA
>JAHDEP010000480.1:1064-1830 GCA_020628775.1 Rhizobiaceae bacterium
GCCCAAAGTAGTCACTATTCTACCTGTGCCTGTAAGGGCATAATCAAGGGATTATTATAGGTACTGTGGGCACAAATCGACGCGTTGTGCTGGGGAATTTCGCGCATCGTCTTTTCGGGATATTTTGCATTTTTATAAATCAACCGCCGCCGCTAATGTCGGCCTATTAGGTAAAAAATATGAACACAGAATTACAGCTCACAAGAGCAGAAGCAGCCCAGGTATTAGGTATCCACGTTAGAACGGTTGGGGATCATGTCCAGAGTGGACGGTTTTCCGTTACCAAAGACAAAAAGCTAGACCTGTGCGAAACCGTTCAGGCATACATTGAGATGATTCGCGGCGATTCTGACCCTGAAGCCGAAGCCTTGGACGAAGATCAGAAAAAAGAATTTGCCAAAGAGAAGCTGCGCAAACTAAAGCTGGAAGCCGACAAGCTGGAATTTGATAAAAACGAACGTGAAAAGGTTTGGGCACCTGCTCACGAGTTTGAAGAGGCGTTCGCCCAGAGACTAATCGGAATTCGTGAAGCAATGGAAACGGCGCTTGATGACTTAAAGATGCAGATACCCAATATCAGCGCATCCAAATCAGCGGAACTGGACAATATGCTAGCCGATGCGTTCAATTCCATAATCGAATGAGTGCGATCGAGCAAGTCTAAGCGGCTGATTCAATTAAACATTTTTGATCCGAACGGATTTAGTCGGACGTTCGAGATTATGGAACGGGCATTGCAGCCGTTATCGGTAGGACGGGATATGTA
>JAHDEP010000481.1 GCA_020628775.1 Rhizobiaceae bacterium
TGGGAACCTCTGTGTCAGTGGTTAGATGTGCCAACACCGGAAACTCCGTATCCGAACGGAAACACGACCGAAGAGTTCAATCGTCGTATATCCAGTTAATCTTCAGCTTCCATTTCTTTTGCATAGGTCAAGCAGTAGTGTCTGGCAGTGCAGTTTATTTGTTGTCCGGCAAGCTCTTTCAGGAGCTTCGCTTTCACAGCCTTTGCCTTGTTAATTTCTTCTTGTTTATTGTCATCGTCAAGAAACACTATGCGATCAATTAGTTGAAGCGCCCATTGAAGATCCCCTTTGTCATGAGCCTCTTCAGTGGCTCTGAATAACGCATCGACACCGCCTATCAGCGCGATAAAACGCTCTGCCTCATCTCTAGGGGAGAGCGTGCCAAGCGACGTAGGATTTCCATCAAACCAGCCTAGAGTTCCAACACAGTAGGCACGGACGGACCAATCTATACGTCCATAGTATTCACGTAGGTGGGGTTTTGAAGCGAGGTTCTCGGGAAGTTTCACCGAGTGTGCAAGTTGATCGATGGTGTAGCCCGCATTCATACCTTCACGGGTTTCTGTCACCACGTGCCTGATAGCATCTCGGTAGTCGCTTAATACGGATTTTATTTCGCCGGCGTCTGTCAGAGCTTTGGTATGTCCGGGGGCCAACACCTCGGCATTAAATTCGATTAGCAGGTCGATGGTGTCAGCCCAGGTATCAAAATCCCGATAAACAGTTCCACGGATGGCGTACAGGTTTGGAAATGATCTGTAAAAGTTGTCGCCGCAAAATAGAATCTTTTTATCCGGGTACCACACCACGATATGATCAGGTGTCTCACCAGGTGCCCGAACAAGCTTCAGATCAATACCGCAGATACTGAGTTCTTCGCCTTCGTCACCAATTTTGCGAGTGGGTGGCAGGTTACCTTGCCCCAGTCCTTTCATAGGTCTATCTCCGGGACCGACACCTATCCCGATAAACTCTTCTGGGTAGTTCAAACCAATTCCGAACTGGCGCTTGGTTCTTGCCTGCATCGCTTTAGCCGGTATGGGGTGCTTTGATGCGACTGCCAGAAAATCATCTGAGTATCGAGTGCTAGCGAGGATATCTGGGTTATCGGCCTCGGCGAATACAGACGCGCCGGACACATGATCACGGTGAGAGTGCGTGTAGATGATGGTATCTACGGGCAGATCTGTTATTTGACGAAATTCGGCAAGTATATTTTCAGCGGCCCCAATGGACTCGCTGGTGTCAATAATGATGACCCCGGTATCACCGATGATCATATAAACATTTGAGGCCGCGAATCCGAAGGCTTGATAAACATTGTCCGCAAGCTGCACGATTTCCTTGCTGAAGTAAGCCGGGTGTTTTAGTAATTCTGGGTGTGTTTGCATCTGATTCTCCCTTTTTCTCAAATGTATCAGATTTGACATTTTGGGATCCATAAAAGAGCTTAAAAGGATGTAAATCGATAATATGGCCGCTAAATTCCTTGATTTTGGATCCCAAAAAGGTGGAGAATCAATGCAGTCTAATCTTCAGGGAAACTCCATGGCCATCATTGAACCAACCAATAAGTCTGTGCAGAAGTTTGAAGGGTTGCATCTGTATCACGGCGGCATTTCCAATTGTTCCATGCGAGTCCGCATGACGTTGGTTGAGAAAGGTTTGGATTGGACAAGCCATCATCTGGATTTAAAGAAAAAGGAAAACATCTCTGATGATTATTTCGGCATCAATCCTAAAGGGCTCGTCCCGACGCTAATTCATGACGGTGTTGTTCATGTTGAATCCAACGAAATTATTGATTACTTGGACCAGGCTT
>JAHDEP010000469.1 GCA_020628775.1 Rhizobiaceae bacterium
CCATAATGCAAGCCGAAATGCTACGATGCTCGGGTAGCACAACCAAGGTTGGACACTCGCCACTGTTGTCACTTATCGTCGGAAGTTCAACAACCTACACGATCGATGGCTACCCACACCGAGCCAAAGTTACGTGGCAAGTTCCGATTTTTCGGTCTTCTTGTTCTTGTTCGCAATCCCCCACCAACTCAATTTTCGGTCCAGAAATGCCTCCAATGTTGTTCGAGCATCGCTTGACGCGATGTCCAAATCGAGAAAGTTCTCATCATTCTGAAAGACATGCCTAATCGCATTAATGTGGGTTGTGACCCATCGTTCGATCTCGTCTAGGCTCCCGCGTCCTTTTGGGAGCCCTGTGCAGTCGCTCTGTGTGATACGTTGTTGTAAATTATGCCATCGAGACATACTGCTGGATGTTGCGGCAGGCGATCTATAATTGAGGATGAATTTACAGTTCGGATACATCTCTCGGATGGCGATGAGCAGCGAGATATCAAGATTAGGCCAATAACTTTGGAGAGTGTCTCCTGGGTTTGGCGAATTACAAAAATCCATTTGGGTGATGGCGTCGACGCCATCAAAGTGGAAAAATGGATCGCCCTCATCGAACCATCCATCATAGACCAACTTTCCAACCGCCTTCCCATCATGTTTCCAGTGCGCGGATGTGATTCCAGATTTTGCAAAAGCTTTCTGCAAAGTTGAAGTCCCTGACTTTGGAAAGCCCACAATAATGATCTTTGGTTTTGTTGTTTGTTCTGTCATGCGCTTCTCAGAAGTGTTAAGTATCTTTGGTATTTTCGTTCAAAATTTAGGGCTTACCTACATGCGCTAGGAAGGACGTTTGCGTTTCCAAAGCGGCTTTGTCCATCTTTGTGAGTCTATCTCACTGAATGTCCCTTAAAAAATCTGAAAACTGTGTCGCGGCAACATCCGCCGTGAACTGAGTAACAATACGCTTTTGCGCCGCTTGTCCAATTTGCAGACGCATGTCTGCATTATCGATCGCCTCATATAGGGCATCGTGCCATTCTTGACATGTGTTGGCCAGATATCCCGTTTCGCGATCGGTGATGACAGTGCGATATGGTTCACTCCGGGATGCTATTGTTGGTAGGGCATGCAAGGCGGCGGTGACCACTTTTTGTGCACTCCGAGCATTATCAAAGGTCGTATTTGATAATGGCGCGAGATTGATATCCATTGTTTGCAAAAGCTCATGCGTGGCGGTGAGTGGCATCGCCTCATGTCTGCGTACTTGATTCATAAATGCACTTTCGATCACGAGGTCCGTTTCATGTGTCGGACCAATGATATGTAAAACGACATTTGGTCTAGCTTTTAATAAGTTCGTAAGTGCCAACTTGCACTCGATAAGAGAGCCCTCATGTACCCCGGTATCTGAGATGTAACTTATGTGGATTTGGTCGTTTGAACGTGGTTTTTGTGGGCGCGCCGTATATGTATTGCGTAACGATTGGGGCACACAATGACCAACGATTGCGGCGGGTTTCCCAAAACGCTGAACAGCGCTGAGGAGCGCTGATGATACCACAGTCAGCCCATCTGCAAGCATCATCAACTGAGCCGCACGTTGGCTTTGCAAGCTGCGTTGATTGGCTCGCTTGGGATCAGCTGTGAAATATGTCGACCGGGTAAAGGCATCGTCGTCGTGCATCAACGTATCTGCATCATAGAGAATCTTACCACCAGTTGCCCGTACCCCTTCGATTAGGTCCAAAAGGCCTGGGGCCATCTGCAAAGCGCAAAGAACGACACATTCAGAATCTTTCAAATGATCTACAGTCACAGTCTCGATGTCGACTGACTGGCAGGTCCAACCCATATTGCCAAGCTGAGAGGCAAGTACAGCAATACGTTGCTGGTGCAGATTATCAAACGCGTCAGAATACAAAAACGTCACCGACTTCTCTTTTTTGTATGTCGAGACAACTGTCCATTCTGCAGATAAAGTGCTTCCATCGCATACATCTTTCACAGCTCGAATAACACGCGCAGCGTTCTGTGAATCCGTATGTTTTATAAAGAATTTTTGCTTTGATATATACGCAGGTGATGGTGGTTCATCGATGTCAGCCAACGTGCGCGTCAATGCAGACATAAGGGCTTCAAAATCTGCCGCAATACGCCCAGGAAAGACATCTTCGAGTTCATAAAAAAGCCCGCGTTCACGATTTTTGTAAGCTTCAAGATCATATGCAAAACTGATCGCAGGGCGTTGTGTTAACATGTAATCGATAAAGCAGCTTGAATAGTCAGTCACCAACATTGCGGCTTCACGATAAAGCATCTCAATGTCGGGGAACCGCCCTGCTTGAAGCGGGACAAAGTGTTCTCCGACAAGCTGAGAGCTGTATTGTCGCGTTTTGTCGTTGAGGTGTTCGCGGATACCCATGACGATGTCATGTTCTTGAAGCCAGTCAGTTAATCGTGCGACTTGTGTAGCGGTAAAGTTATAATAACCTGCGGTTTGATCATTGCGAAAAGTTGGGCAAAACAGGATCAACTTGCGTCCGCCAGTGATTTCTCGCACGTCAGCAAGCTGATCATTTAGAAAAGCAGGAAGATCGGTTTCAGGCTTTGTGATAAAGTCATGACGTGGCAGGCCCGTCACCCAAATATCTTCAATAGGCAGTGGTGCAAATGCCGCATGCATAGCTGAACGATCATTGTCTGAAGCTGCGATAACAGCACGCAATTGCGCATTTTGAACTTTCAAGGCCTCGCGTACCCCGACAAGATCCAATGACGCCATTCCTATTTTCTTGAGAGGAATGCCGTGCCATAGGTTGATAATATTATGCAGGTCACGGACGACCGGCCATTCCAGATTTCTCTTCGCACCGTGTTTTACAAATAGGTTCCGACACCGTGCGAGATAAGTCTGACCTTCTCTTGAAATCAAAGGGACGCAAATAACATTTACACCACCCAGCTTGATGTAACGGTCTCTGGTAAAAATGATTTTCACAATGGAAGGATCATCTTTGATACTTTCAAAGACAGCTCGCGTGTTATCGGATAGGTTTTTATCGAATGCGCAGACAGGAAACCCCCAGTAATGATCATATGTTGGGGTCACACTATCGTATTCTTCAAATTCGGCGTGTGCCATCGGCGGGTCCGGCAAAACGCCATCATTCAAGATATGAAAGTTGCGATATAGCTTATTGGCGTTAGATACACGCAGGTAATTATCTTCAATTTGCGCAATGCTAGTCAGTGAATTGGCTTGACTTAAAGCAACCTTCCAATAAGCCAGCGATGACATTCTGTAATGGTTTTCTGCTAACATAAATCGTTTAAACAGCGGAAATCCGTCCTTGATCAGGTCAAAGACGGCGTCAGTATAGACTGGGTGCACTTTTCTCAACGTTTGACCAAAGGTTGCAAATTCGTACCCATGCCCAATCAGAAAATGCGTGATCCCGATCTCGTTCTTCAGTATAATGGTGAGCTTACGAGACTCTGGTTGAATTGCGTTGATAAGGCGCTGAAATCGCACATCCTGAATAACGTTTTTACGAAACGCCATGAAATAAGATCCGATGTGAAAATCATAAATCGGGTCATGCTCAAATTGACTGAGATACCGCGCCTTTACCTCATCAATATCAAGATATTCATCAGTGGTTGGAAAAGGTTGGGTCGCTATTGTTGACATCAGACCTTTGCTTGCCTGCAGCCCCCACCATGCACACGCAGTTTGATCCATCTGCGCAAAGGTTTCATCAAGCGGTCGTACCAAGTAGCAACTATCGTTGGCAAAAATGACTTCGTCATATTGAGACAGCGTCTCCCAACCCACAAGATCACGCGCCAATATGCTATAAGACCCAAAATCATACGCCCCGTGCCGTTTGGCCCATGCCCCTTTTGCTATCCCATCAAGCTTTTTTAATTCACTATCTGGCATGTCACAATCAGCTAGATAAAAGACATCTGCATGCCGCGCGAGATCCGCAAGGTAGATCAGAACATAGTCATCGACCCGTCCATCAGGGTCGTAAGCCGCAAATAGACAAGCGCGCCGCGCACCCTGTCCCAAAGACTTTGACATCTCTTTGTTAAACTGGACGTGGCGGGGCGGATGTGGATCATACCCCTTTTCTTTGCCAATTTTCAAAAAATGCGAAAACGGGTCTATTTCGTCGACGTCAAAGGTATGGCTGTAATTATGCAGATACCAAGCTACGTCAAAATCAGCATTTGGATTGCGCATTTCACGATGGCCATATCTGAGAAAATGGCCATATGGGTTATGCTTTTTGGAATCGATGTCAGAATTTGTGCGCAAATAAAAAGCGCGATCAAAAGCGGCAGGTGGATTGATAAACTGCAAATTGTATAGCGTATGATAGGCTCGCCGTAGCCTCTTGTAAGCAAATGCAGGAACATAACGACGGTAGCCTACGATACGTTTTACCAACCGGTGTAAAACATGCTGCATTTCGATATCCATGCCTAACTATCTTGAGTGTTTAGGACGTCGCCCTACCACTATTTAATCTTTGGCCACTGCTTTATGTGACGGTGTGCTGCAAGTCGATACGAGACTTCGCCTTAGGGCCTAAGGCTGTGATAGAACTGTTGTAATGCAAAGGCAGCGTATCGGTCTGCGTCAAAGGGCGGCTGTCTGGTCTTACCAGCTTGTACTGCAAGGACCATGGCATGGCTGAGTGCGTCGGTATCTTGCGGGACAATCGTGCCTAATCCCCCCCCAAGCACGTTACGGATGGCCGGATTGTCGGTTGCGATGCATTTGAGCCCTAATGTCAGCGCTTCGAGTAAAACAATCCCTTGCCCCTCATAATTGGAGGACAGAACCTTACAGTCGCAGGCCTTCATCACAGCATATGGGTTGTCTTGGTGGCCCAAAAATAGAACATGTTCAAGAATACCTAAGCGCTGCGCATGCCTCTGGAGAGGCCGCAAAAGTTTTCCTCCTCCTAGGATAATCAAAGCACAATCAGGGGCCGATTTGTGTGCTTTGGCAAAAGCATCAAGTAGAAGCATGTGGTTCTTTTCAGCTGAAAGGCGCGCAACACAACAAAACAAGTATAACTCTTTGTTGTGGGCAAGGGCCGCAACCTGAGGCGAAACCTGTGCGAGCGGGATATCAGCCTGCGTTTGAATCATCTCATTTGAAATGACATTCTGTACAGCGTGAAATTGCATCTGCTTAGTGTAATATTGCCCTAGATTGGCGCGATTAACGGCTAACATTTCTGGGGTGACAGACACGATACCATCGTATCTTTGATAGAGCGCAAAGACGGAAGGCAATTCAGGAAAGCTCCGTGTGCTATCTGGATTATAGGCCTCAAGATGCATATCGGCATGTTGATAAATCAGACGTCTATCTGCGGATACGTGGCACATCATCAAAGTCCAGAAGACATTATATCCTGAGAAGTTAATGGCGACGTCATAGGATTGATCACCACAAACACGCCGGACCTCACGCATGAACATCTCATCAATTAGGGCTTGATCTGATGGGCTTTGATAGACCCCATTCTGACGAAACCATGCATAAGCTTCAATTTCAGCCGATGTGCCAACCATTGCGCCACAACGGGTCACAAGGCGGCACTGTGCAGAGAGCTTATTCAGGTTACGTCTACGTGTCGTATCTTTGTCAATAAGCGTTGCATTTACCACGATTGTCACCTCATATTGTGCGTGGTCAATCGCATGGCTGAGTGCAACAATCGAACTGGTGATACCGTTTGACGCAAAACCGCCTGCATAGATCACAATACGCGTGCGTGGTGCGGCTGGATAAGCTGCTTTCGGGGTTTGTGCCAAGATCGTATCAAGACAACGTCCGGAGACAACTCCGTCCTCATGATCTAGAAAGAGCGCTTTATACTTTGTATAACTGGCAAAGCTGGACGGCTTTCGTGCGTCTTGTACAGCCCGCTGTAGCTCCTGCACCGTCGTACAAAAAGCCATTGGCAGATCTTTCAGATCATCATGCAGACCTTGTGTGGTGCTAAAGCTGTCATGGTCGTGGCATAGCAGTGCAATGGGTCTGTTTAAACTCAGATAATCGATCATGATCGAGGAATAATCTGTTAAAAGCACATCAACCCCCGCCAAAAGAACATTGATAGGGACATGTGGTGGAACCGTGCGGAATGCCACATCACCTGCCTTGAGCGCCGCCGCCATGATATGATGCACCGAAACAAACACTTCATGTGTCTGCGAAAACTGCGTTATGATATCCTCGATGATGTCGATTTGTGCTGCAAGATTGGTGTTCTTGTCATGAAAACTGCCGCGCCATGTGGGTGCATAGAGCAAGACGTCCTTGCTCTGCGTTACACCCAACATATCACGTGCACACTCACGCGATGTCGCAAGTGTTAGATCAATACGCGGCGTGCCTACCTCATACACGCGCTCCAGAGCAGCCTGTGCTCCATAAGCTCGTACCGTACGGTCTGTCATAATGACCGAACTCGACAGAATATAATCCGAAAACAAATAATTTCGCTGAGTATTTGCTGACGATATTAATCGTTCATCTGCATGCAAACCGAGCTTTTTGATCGGAGTACCGTGCCAAACGTTGATGAAAACCTGATCCGGTTTTTTGACGAAATGCCGCGGTAAATTGCTATTGCCGATCAGATACTGTGACGTAAGCAGCGCCTCTTGGAATGGTTCGCTTTGATAGATAACAAAACTGACGGCCGGGTCGTCGCGCATCTCGGAGGGGATGAAGGAAGCATCATTGCAAACCCAAATATAGTGAAAACCCACACAACGCGGGTCAGCCCGCATCTTAAGGTACAACGCATAAGGGTTGCACCCAATCATGCGCCCCCAAAACGCATCGAGTAAGACACGTCCCGGAACGATTGGGTGCGTATAATGATCGTGGTAATATCTAACGACTTTGTCGGGGCCACCGCCAATCACGATCGTCCGCGCCTTAAGGTAAAGGTAGTCATAAATCGGAGCTGCGCGCAATTTTCGATTGAATTTGCGCAGTCTGTCTTTCAGGAGCATCTAGGGCAAAACCCGCATAAATCTTAGGATATCGCCATGATGGCTTGCCCCCGCAGCACTACCATTTCTCCGATACAAACTCAACGTCTGCGCTGCCGACAAGATATCAGCACCCTAACGATAGCGCAGTATTGCGCTCACATATGAAATTCTTGTGATTTATCGCACAGGTTTGCTATATGATCAGACATCGCCGAATGTTAAAGGACAGTGGTTTGAAAAAAGTAATCACCTACGGAACCTTCGATACGCTCCACTTTGGTCATATCTTGCTTCTGGAGCGCGCTAAAACCTTGGGTGATTATCTAATCGTCGGCCTGTCCTCAGATGAATTTAACGCCGACAAAGGGAAGATATCTCACTTCACCTACGCTGAACGTAAGTCATTTCTTGAGGCCATACGCTTTGTCGATGAGGTCATTCCAGAACATGATTGGGAGCAAAAAACCCGCGATATCATTGACCATCAAATCGATATCTTCACAATGGGCGACGATTGGGCTGGTGAGTTCGATTTCCTGTCAGACTGCTGTAAGGTGCATTATTTGAGCCGTACGCCTGCAATTTCAAGCACGTTGATCAAGGCCAACCTCACCAAGTCAAACAAAAAAATAAGTTAGTCGACCTATGTTTTGGGTAATCGTTTCCTGTATCATCCTGATGACAGTTCTAGATCATATGGCTGATAAAACCAGACTGTCTTGACCTCAACGTGTAGTATCATACACCCGCCCTATGGTGAACTACGACGACCCAATTTGGAAAAACATCCGCGTGCCGCTTTTTAGATTCCTCTATCGATCGCACCGTAAATGATTAGGCTGTATCTTCCGAAGAGCTTCAAAATGATGAAGCTGCTCAACCACAATCATGGCACAATCATGCGCGGCCTCACAGCCATTTTGGCATATATCGTCGCTTTGTTTGCCACGCGTCGCCATGTTTTAGCGGCAGATCTGGCAGGCTGCTTTTGGACGCAAAATGATTTCAAACGCGGTGCGCGACGTGGCGCATGGTACGCACGACGGTCTTGGTTGCGACTTGATGTGTCACATGACGATTTTTTTGACCCAACAGAAGGCATGACCTCCACCCAACTGGATGGGCTGGAACGTTTTGTTATTGCACGAAAATCGCATCTTGAACCGATCAATTACGCTGCTGATCGTGCATTTATCGCAGGGCGTAGGCTCGATAATAATGCGGAACCTGCCCAACGGGTTCCTAACATGACGGCGTTCAAGGCAACATGTGACGCCCTATTAGTGCACCGGGGCCAAAAACTCCCGACGGCCCTTAAGCCCAAAAAAACCCGCAAAGGCGATTTCCCTATCACGGGTGCAAAACAGGCCCTTGCGGATTTCATAGATCTTTTCCCCTTAGAACAGATGCCTTGGTTTTTAGTGTCTGGCACATTTCTCGGGTTGATCCGAGAAAAGGCATTCCTCGCGCACGATTACGATATCGACTTGGGGGTGTTTGAAGATCAGATTGATATCAAAGCAATCCGTGCTGCGATTTTTGCAAGCGATGCGTTTGTCTTGAAAAAATATGACTATCATCAGTCTGGCTTGTTTACCGCAGATGTCGTGTCGACGAACCCCGATGTGCCCTATATTCTCAAAATCATCCACACCTCGGGCATTCATATCGACTTGTTCATCCATTACCGTGATACCAGTAAAACACCCACAGTCTATTGGCATGGCTCTTCTCTACATCGCTGGGAAAACTCGGCGTTTGAGTTGGTGCCTTACACGTTTTACGATTATACCGTTTTGGGGCCACGTGACGCAGACACCTATTTGACCGAAAATTACGGTGATTGGCGCACGCCTGTGACAGACTTCAATTGTAGCACAGACACGCCAAACCTTGCCCTTGTGCCGCACCCAATTGCAGTTGTCATTTTTCTCAAACGCTATGTGTTTAGCAAAGCTTTTGACTCCAAGGGGGCGAACCTGCTTGAGGCCGAATTACGCGGCAATGGGTTCTTAGTCGATGGCCCAAACGGTGCGCTAGAGTTTTCTAGCGACCTGTTTGGGGATGATGTATAAATACGCATGACGAAGACACCATCTGCTCATCGCAAATTGCCCCGTCTGACAGCGTTGCGCTCTATTGTAGCGCTGATGCTGCGTGAGATGGGATCAACCTACGGGGATAGTCCAGGGGGATATATCTGGGCAATTTTGCAACCTATGGGCATGATTGCTATGCTCTCGCTTGGGTTTTCATTATTGGTGAAATCACCGTCGCTGGGAACTAGCTTTATTCTGTTTTATGCAACCGGGTTTCTGACTTACAACATCTACATGGAGATGATGAAAAAAGTGGCGGCTGCGCTCAAGTATTCCCGCGCCATGCTCGCGTATCCACGCGTGTTGTGGCTGGATGCAATCATTGCGCGGTTTACCCTCAACCTACTGACATTGCTCACAGTTTTCTGCGTTATCATCACAATCATATTGATGACCTTCACAACCCGTACGGTTATTACGATCCAACCTATTGTGACTGGAATTCTCATGGTGGCCCTCACAGGGGCGGGCGTTGGGATGGTCAATTGCCTACTCGGTGGATTGTTTCCAGTATGGCAGATCATTTGGAAAATCATAACCAGGCCGATGTTTCTTGCGTCAGGTGTCTTGTTTATCTACGAAGATATGCCCCCACTGGTGCAAGATATTTTATGGTGGAATCCCGTTATGCATGCGACAGGGTGGGTTCGAACTGGCTTTTACCCCAACTATTATGCAAGCTACGTGTCGCTTGAATACACCTTCGGATTTGCACTGAGTATGATTGCAATCGGATTGCTATTTCTACAGACATATCACAAAAAAATTCTACACCGTTAAGGCGCTAGTAAGGCCTTACACAAAAGGCTATACTTACGCCAAAGCGGTATAACATCAGAAAATTTGCCCCCTTATGCCAGATGCAGCAAAAGCCGAACCCATCGAAACGGCAGCCCCAAAACCTGCGCCCAAGAAGAAACCCGCCGCAACGAAAAGACCGCCTGCACCTCAATTAATTGTTCGGCCTTTGGCGCGCAAAGCCAAACCCAAGAAGCGGCATTGGGGCTTGGTAAGTGCGTTTATAGTCGTAGTTTTGGTCCCAATCGGGACGACTTGGTGGTACCTGAATGAACGCGCGGCAGCACAATACGCGTCAACGGTTGCCTTCACCGTGCGCAGCGAAGACATTAGTAGCCCCGGAGATTTACTGGGTGGGCTCGCCCCTGCTTTGGGCGGCGGCGGTAGCAGTGATACAGACATTCTTTACGAATTTATCCGATCACAGTCGCTCGTTGAACGGATCGATAACCAACTTGATCTGCGGAGCTTTTATGCCCCCCCTTATGATAGTGACCCCATCTTTGCCTTTGCCAAAGATGGCACGATCGAAGATTTGACAACCTATTGGCAGCGTATGGTGCGTATTTCCTACGATTCTAGCTCTGGTTTGATGGAGTTACGTGTATTGGCCTTTAGCCCAGAGCAAGCCCGCACGATTGCCGATGCAATCTTTGATCATAGCACGGCCATGATTAACGACTTGTCTGCAATCGCGCGCGAAGACGCCACACGCTATGCGCGCGAAGATCTTGATCTGGCGGTTGAACGCCTCAAACAAGCCCGCGAAGCGCTCACGGCATTTCGTATTTCCAGTGAAATCGTTGATCCCAATGCCGATATTCAAGGACAAATGGGACTTTTGAACCTGCTGCAAGCACAACAAGTCGAAGCATTGATCGAATTTGATCTGCTGAGCAACTCAACCCGCGAAAGCGATCCACGTTTGATCCAAGCGCAAAGTCGTATCGACGTCATCGAAGAACGAGTCCGTGAAGAACGTCGGAAATTTGGTGTTGGGCGCGGTGAAGATGAAAGCTATGCTCAAACCATTGCTGAGTTCGAACGATTGGCCGTGGATCGCGAATTTGCAGAACAAGCCTATGCTGCAGCGCTTGCCAATTTTGACGCAGCCCGCGCCGAGGCAAATCGTCAAAGCCGATATCTTGCCGCGTATATTGCACCAACACTCGCCCAGCGTTCAGAGTTCCCAAACCGTCCTTTGACGATCGGGGTGGTCGGGTTGTTTGCATTCTTAACTTGGGCGATCGCAGCGCTGGCGTATTACGCATTGCGCGACAGACGCTAACGAGACCCATATGATCCGCTTTGAAAACCTAAGAAAAGGGTTCTGGACACGTGACGGACCCAAATTCGTCGCCCGCAATGTCAACGTGGTTTTTCCCTCAGGGGTTTCGGTTGCGTTACTAGGGCGTAACGGGGCCGGTAAATCCACAATGATGCGTATGATCAGTGGATCAGTTCGCCCAGACAGCGGCGATATTCATATCACCGGGTCGATGTCATGGCCTGTCGGTTTTGCAGGGTCTTTTCACGGCGACCTCTCTGGACGTCAGAATGTGCGGTTTATTGCGCGGGTCTATGCCGTCGATACAAATGATCTCATTGACTTTGTTGAGGATTTTTCTGAATTAGGTGCCCACTTTGATCTACCCGTACGTAGTTATTCGTCAGGCATGAAGTCACGTTTGGCCTTTGGGATATCCATTGGTATCCCATTCGACACCTATCTCGTGGACGAGGTGACCGCCGTTGGGGATGCCTCATTCAGACGCAAAAGCCGTGCGATTTTCCGCGAGCGTATGCGCCAAGCCGGATCTGTTGTCGTCACCCACTCAATGAATGAAGTCCGCGCATTATGCACTGCAGGTGCTGTCCTCGAAGATGGTGAGCTTACTTATTTTGAAGATGTTGCTGACGCCATTGCCCAACACCAAAGCAATATGGCAGCTGTGGCTAACTGATTTCGAGCAGATCGGTCAAAAAATCAAATCCGTAAACAAATCATAAACTTGCTTACTTACGCCGAAACAGTTTCATCGCTGTCTCCCCTATCAAGGCTAAGTCAAAACACTGGCTTTGGTGGCGTTGATAAATCATATCCAGTGTAGCTTTGCGCGGCACACAACGTGTGCGGTAAACATGATCAGTCTGCTCGGGCGTTTTACAAGCTGCCAAAAGGTTTTCTTCGTGTTGGTGAAACCGCAAGGATGCAAGACCAGTAATCCCTGGACGGTTTCGTAAAACAGCCGCGTAGACATGTGGGAAGGCCTCCACATACATCCGCATCGGCGGGCGCGGCCCCACAAACGACATATCCCCACGCAACACATTCCAAAGCTGTGGTAACTCGTCCAGACGGCTATCGCGCAAAAACCGATATAGCGGTGAAATGACATTATTCTTATTCCCCCCGGTCACTCCTTCACCTGCGACATCCGTGGGCATAGTACGCAGTTTAATCAATGCAAAACCTTTTGTCGGAGTTTGCATCCGCTCTGAGATATAGAAAAGCGGGCGGCCTTCAAACACCAACAGCACAAACAGCAACACGAGCAAAATGGGCATCACAAGAACGATCAGCAGCAGCCCTAGAGCAATATCAAAAATCCGTTTTTGTAGTGTCACCTGCCGGACCCTACCAATTGGGTCTGCGAAACGCGTTTCTGGCCCCATAAAGGGGGCAATGTTCTTTCCACGCAACTACTCGTCCTCAAAATCAGTGGTCTAGTCATTATTCTAAAGCAGCCGTTGTTCCCAAGACAGCCCCAAACAGGCTCAATACTGTTCTTGTCGAGTTCACTGGGCTTTCTGTTCCATATATCAAATCACCGGGCATAATTTCAAACGACTTTGCGCTAAATAGGCCATCTGCCGTTGTAAGGTCTACTGTGAACACGACCCAAGGCTTTGGCGGGCCATCTGAACTCACCGAGTTTCTAGGATAGGTACGCAGAATCAAGATGCCTTGGGCATTGGCCCGGTCTTCTGCGATACCGCCAATAATGGCCAAAGCATCAAGCGCACTAATCTGATCATCAGGGAACACGTGTTGAGCTTGGGTGCCGGTGGCGCCTAACGACAGAAATACTCGTTCGTCTTGTGTAACAATCACCCGATCACGACCTTGCAAAGTGGTGTCGAGAGCAGGATTGGCAAACAAACGCTCAACTGACGTGCTATAAATCTGCTGCCCACGAAACAATTTGATCTGCGGGTTGACTAAACTAGGAACAACACCGCCACCGTCAGACAACAGGGCCAAAATGCCATAGCTGCGATCTGGCAAAGTATACCGTCCAGGCGACTGCACGCCTGAGACCAAATTTACTGTTTTGCCTTGGCCTGGGGTCAAGCTTAGCTGCACTTGAGCCGAAGGGCTGGTGCCAAGCAACCGGCTCTCGACGCGCGATCGTGCGGCAGCGGCAGTCAAACCGGTGACACCGACATCTCCCACAAAGGGCAAGAAAATATCACCGTTTGGAGGGACCACAATATCGTCTAATTGCACAACACGCTGACCCGCGCCGACCAAAAGTGAATTCTCAGCGGCATCCCAGATTGTGATCGACACAAAATCGCCTGCTGAAATGACCGGAGCCCCTGCCCCTGCAGATCTGTTCAGCCATTCGTACCGCGTCGGTCCCACGCGAGGCCAGCTTTGCAGTGCAGACAACCGGTCACGGGTCACAGGTTCAACGGCAAAATCATACTCTGCGGCTTTTTGAGGCGTTGCGGTTCGCGAAGCTGCAAGGATTTCGGATTGGAAACCAGCACCGCGTGGAGCATTACAAGCGGTCAGAATAACGCAAAGACCTAGTGCTGTAATTGCGCGAAAACATGACATATTATACCCTCTTGCTGGACAGCCAGCTTGCGCGAAAATAGCCAGCCGCAGGAGCGTGTCAATCACCCCTTGGGGTAAGGGGAAAAACCGCTTAGGTTTGCCCGACACCGATTGACACGAAACGAACCCAAAGGCCC
>JAHDEP010000482.1 GCA_020628775.1 Rhizobiaceae bacterium
TACTAGGCTAGACAACTAATAACTGAATCCATTCAAAAGATCAGATGTCTTAATATCGTTGTTTTATTTACGCTAAACAACTGTTGCATATTAGCAACATGTTATGAGACTAAACAAGTAAATAGAATTTACCTAAACGATAAATAACACTTCTGACCTTTGGTCAAATCTGCGCGTCTATCACACCGTGATCATCAACCGTTTAATGGTAGTATAGCCAACTAATAAAAATGCACCGGAGAGTTGCGCGTGAGCCAAGCGATAAAACCCGCCACAGAGATGGGTACAGAAGAATTAGTTGCGTTTCTAAAGCAAGCCAATGAAGCCTACAGAAGTGGTCAGCCACTGATTACAGATGCGACCTATGACCAGGTTTATTTAGCAGAACTTCGTTTACGCGACCCGGATCATCCCTACCTGAATGCCGTCGAACCTGAGGCTGAGATCGAAGGTACGAGTAGTAAAAAGGTGCGTCACACCACGCCAATGTTGTCGACGGACAAGGCGTATACACAAGAAGAAATCACTGCCTTTGTGACGCGTGTCATCAAGTTTGCTGACAAGCTAGGGATTGAAGAATCAGCATTATCTTTTCGCATAACACCCAAGCTGGATGGCATGGCGGCAAATTACAGCGATAACATTCTGGCAACTCGTGGCAACGGGCAGCTTGGTAATGACATCACGCGCAATTTACAGCGTGGACTGGTGACCGTTGGCGGTGAAAATACCGGTATTGGTGAAATTGTCATAAGCAGCGCTTACTTTAATGAGAACCTGAGTGACCAGTTTTCCCATCCGCGTAATTTTGTCACCGGCTTGATCGGTGCAGACACGCTGAGTAAGGAAGCGGTTGAGGCAATGCAGGATAAAGTGATTCGCTTTGTACCGTATTCTCAGCTCAATAATGAGCTATGTGATACCGAGGCCTTAAGAAACAACGTTGAAGCGCTGTGTGCAAAGGTTGAAAGTGACTGCGAATATCCGGTTGATGGCAGTGTGATTGATGTATTGAATCCGGAATTGCGTGAATCAATGGGATCGACTAATCACCACCATAACTGGCAAATAGCCAAGAAACTGAAAGGTGAGACAGCGACTACCACGGTTGAGGGAATTACCTGGCAAACCGGACGTACCGGACGCATCACACCGGTATTGAATGTAAAAACCATCAATCTGTCAGGGGCTGATATCTCCAATGTCACCGGACACAATGCCGGCAATATTAAAAATTTAAACGTTGGCATTGGTGCGCAGATCGAAATTGTCCGCAGTGGTGAGGTGATACCGAAGTTACTGGGAGTGATTAGTGAAGGCGAAGCAGCCATTATTCCTGACACCTGTCCTGCCTGTGATGCACCGGCGGAAATGGAGCGTGATTTCCTGGTCTGTAAAGGTGATGAGTGTGTTGCCCAGATTGAAGCGCGTCTCCTGCACTTCTTTAGTGTGTTAGGTAATGTTGATTTGTTTGGCCCACGAACTATTGCAGTGTTGGTGGAGAACAATATTCGAGAGTTACCACTCATCTACCAACAGCAAGCAGCTGATTTTGAAGCAATGGGGTTTGGTGCTAAGCAAGCGACTAACTTAGTAGAGCAGTTGGAGCGTTCCA
>JAHDEP010000483.1 GCA_020628775.1 Rhizobiaceae bacterium
ACTGGCACTGTGGATATCGACGGTAGTTTCACCTATGCGAGCTTTTTTGATCGTGATGGCGATACATTTAAGGCAGAAGATTTTGCCGACCCTTCTCAACTTCCGGGCGGACGCAAACTTCGATCTCACATTTACGCAAAAGGGTTATTCACCCCGAATAAAACCTGGACTTATGGCTATGGGGTACAACTTTCAACGGATGACAACTATCTCAACCGATATGACCAAGAAGAGAATCCCGAGCGATTTGGCCTCTATGAAGCAGAAAGCCGCCGCAACATCTCACAAGCCTTTATCGTCGGCCAAGATGATAGCTTCCGTTTTGCGACCTCTGCATTCGGATTTCAGGATCTGCGAACAACATTTAGAAAAAATGATGAAACGGGACTCATCACAATTATTGAACCCAATGACCGAGAGCTTCCAATTGTTGCGCCAAAAATAGAGATCGAAAAATATTGGACGGACCCAGCTATTGGTGGACGCCTAAAGGCGTTTGGTGATTTCACGGCCCTCACGAGAGATATTGGAACAGATTATATCCGTGCTACCGGTGGTATTGATTACAGCAAAACCTTTATTGCGCCTGGAGGTATTGAGGTGAAACCTTTTGCGAATGCCCGTTATGATCATTTCGAAATCAAACCGGAAGACCGCAATGACAACATCTATGAGGATGTCAGTTTTGGCCGTAATGTTGGACAAGTTGGCGTTGATATTCGCTACCCCTTTATAAAATCAAGCGGCGGTGTAGATTGGATCATTGAACCTCGCGCTCAAATCACAAGAAGCTTTGGGGACGGAAAGCAAGACAGATTTCTGTCTGCAAACAGTGATGGCAGTGCAGTTATTTCAACATCACAAGATGGACTCTCGCTATCAAGTAGTAATCCCACATTTGCACGTGTTGTGCAAAACGTTGATATTGACCAGGCCTTATTCTGGCAAAGCAATAAAGCCACAGGTTATGATTTCTGGCAAGAAGGGACACGTGCAGATGTTGGCGCCTCCTTTATCGCAGATGCAGGCAAAACACGCGCACATCTATTTTTAGGGCAAAGCTATATTGACAATCGTGATGTAGATTACGCTTTGGGAACCGGCCTCTCGGGCAATAAATCAGACGTAGTCGGCATGTTTGAATTAGATATCAATAACAAGTTCTCATGGAATACGCGTTTACGTTATGATGATGACGATAATAAATTTCGTCGTATTGATACGGGATTCACTTATCGGAATGAGCTTTTTAGCACGGGTTGGCGTTATTACCGGATTGACTCAGAAACCAACGATCCGGACCCTGATGACAATATTTTTGATATTGATACAGTCGCCCCTCCTGAAGAGATTACAGGAAACGTAAGGCTGAAACTAAGCGATAAATGGAGTTTACGTTACCAAGCCAATCGCGATTTAGACCGTAAAATCACGCGCAGCCAAGAGCTTGGCCTAATGTATCAGGATGACTGTACGCTCGTCGAATTCATTTA
>JAHDEP010000484.1 GCA_020628775.1 Rhizobiaceae bacterium
GGTTCCCACTATTCGCCTGCGTTTCCCTATAGCGCTTACAACCGGATGAGTACTGGGGATTTAGTTGATTTATGGGCATGGCTCAGCAATGTTGCCCCTGTGGAGAACTTGGTGCCGGACCATGAGGTACCCAGCGTATTAATGTCGGATGTTTCTTTAAGTTTATGGAAGTCGCTCTATTTTAATGTCACGAGTAACTGGCAGAGTGAAAGTCGCGGTGAGTACCTGGTGAATGCTGCGGGCCATTGCCTTGAATGTCACGCCCAAAGAACGGTGTTGGGTGGAATCAGAAACAAAAGCCTTGACGGGAATTCACGAGGACCTAATGGTCAGACAGTGCCCGGTATCACTGCCATCAATCTAGCCGCGTGGAGCCATGAGGATTTAACGTTTTTTCTCGAAATTGGAATGACGCCAGACGGAGACTTTACCGGTGGTTCAATGACCGATGTTGTAGAACACAGCACGGCTTTACTCACAGCTGAAGACCGAGCGTCAATAGCAGACTACTTAAAATCACAGCGGAACACACAATGAAAATAACGAGCTTTTTTACCATTGTATTTGCAACATCACTACCTGCTTTAACCACGGTAGCGTCAACCGGTACCGATGGGATACAAACTCGATTGTTAGCTGATGATTTAGCGATTGTGCAAGCGGGTGAAACGGTATATCGCGCAAACTGTGCCAGTTGCCACGGCGCCTATCTTGAAGGGCAAGAGAATTGGCGTGATCGAGACGCGCAAGGTTATCTGCCAGCGCCGCCGCACGATGCAACGGGACATACGTGGCACCACGCTGATGATCTGCTCTTCGAAATAACAAAGTACGGACCGAGCGTGGTGATTGGAGATGAGTCGTATCGGTCAAAAATGCCGGCCTATAAGGACATATTAAGTGATCAAGAGATTATCGCTGTATTGTCGTTTATCAAAAATACCTGGCCAGCAGAGGAACGGAAGTGGCAGGAATCAGTCAACGCTACCGCGATTGATCCGTCTGCACCCTTTGGTGGAAAGTCATCGAGCATACTAGACAAGTTGTCCAGTCCAGATTAATGCGATATCAAAAAGAGCGGTGATACATCACCGGAATTTATTCAACATTTTTTTTCTTAAGTTTCTTACTTTCTTAGTATTAACTCAGTGGAGCACACGTCATTATGGAATCGCTAGTCAAAATTAGCGCAATAGCTTTGATCGTTTTTTTGGTCGGATGTAAAGCCGACGCTGATGAAAGTGCGCAGCATGATCAGGCAACTGTAGCAACAGCAACCAAACCAGAAATTACTGTTTACAAAAGCCCAACCTGTGGCTGCTGCAAAGAGTGGGTCACTTATTTGGAAGAAG
>JAHDEP010000470.1:0-5773 GCA_020628775.1 Rhizobiaceae bacterium
ATTGCACTGCATATTACACATTGGAACTGAAAAAACAGCGACAACACTTATTCAAAAGTGGCTGTATGAGAATCGCGATCAGCTTTCGGCGCAAAGGGTGGCACTAACAAAAAATTCTGATTTTCCGAATAATAGGAAGCTAGTTTCATATGTCCAATCTAGTATAGACGATTATCTGAAAGTTAGAGATATACATAATGACACAGAGCGACGTCATTTTTTCGAAAATTTTGAGAACGATTTCGCTAATGAGCTATCTGAACTTAAAAAAGACCACGGAACTGCGATATTCACATCAGAACATTTTCACAGTCGCCTAACATCAGAGTCAGAAGTTCTAGATCTTAAAGCATTCTTAGACCAATTCTTCGATAGCTACAGCATAATATGCTACTTTCGGGAGCAATCAAAGGTTAGAACCAGCCTGTATTCAACTGGCTTGAAGATAAACAATCCAAATAATATTCTTGATTTTCAGAGCGATATAGATACTGAATCTCATTATTATAATTACCTTTCTTTTTTTAAGAAATGGGAAAACGCTTTTGGAAAAGACGCCTTACTTCCACGGATTTTTTCTAAAGAAAACATGATAGACGGTGATATCCGAAAGGATTTCATCGCCAGTGTTTTGCCAAAAATAAACGCCGAAATAATGGATTACAAAACAGATTCAAGCAACGAGTCATTGTCTGCCGATGAAGCGGTACTTTTTCGAGAAATCAACGCTGTCCGGAATAATTTTATTGGAAGACATCCAGACCCAACACCAGATGCGATTAAGAATGCTGTCAAAAATTCCTGTTTGCTAGACAAGGAAACTAGCATTTCTGACCCTAGACAAAATATGATGTATGATACATTTAATGATGTGAACGTGCAATTTTTCTTGCGGTACTTTGGCAAGAAAGAAAATATGTTCCCGAGACCAAAAGAAATTGATCAAAATGAAGTTGACCACAAAAGGTTTAACATTTCTGATCTTGCAGATTTTCTAAACTCCATTCTCTCCATTAAGAAATTTGTATTTGTACAAGATAATGAAGTGAATTTCTTGCGTGATTTGGCTATAAAGTTACATTCGTCAGGCGCCGTGTCAAATTCAGAAGCTATCACTTTATTGAAGCTTGCCAATAGAGCTCGCCCCGCAGGTGGCGCTATTATTTCCAAATTAGATGAGCTCAGGAATGAAGATTAGTCGTCTTGCACTTACCCTCAATCGACATGACAGTCTCGATCTTGCTTTAGTCACACCCCAAACACCGTCGCTCTACTCCAGGAATTTCTTCCCGCCTAAGATACGTCGTTAACGACGTAGTTAACATGTGTCTTAGGTCATCGCCCTGTGTCATCCAGGCGGCGTCAATCGCGCGGCTACGGGAAGATTATAGGTTAGCATAGCGTTAGCCGTTATCTGCTGTCATCCAGCCATCACGCCAGCCCCGATACTTTTCTGCGATGCTTTCTTTACGTAATGCGATCTCAGTGTCGCTGATGTTGTGCTGGCGTGCGCGGGTTTCCATGTTGCGTTGTTCACGTTCAATACGATCCGTAATCTCTGCTACAGTCCCTTTCCCAAGCGTATAGCCAAAGAATTCGTAAAAGAAGGCACCCTCTGTTTTGGCACGTTTGTAGGTCCCAGGCCCATCGAAATCATGGCTATGGTAAACCGTAGCCGTCGGGGCGTAGATCTTTGAAAACCCTGCCTCAATGATATCACGGGCCCAAACTTGATCTTCGCCATAATCTACTTCGGGGTAGGGTATGTCTTTCCAAACGTCGCGGCGCATCGCAGAGTTGTTGTCCGAATAGAAATGCAAAAGCTGTCGCCAGCCCAGATCCCCATTCTCCCAACGTTCTGGATCAGTGTGTTTTGATAAAACCAATGGGTGCTTGAGCATGTTCTCAAAGTGATTTGTGATCTCTTCTTTCACAAAACTGGAATGGTTCGGGTAGGCGATATGGCGCCCAAACAATCCCGCAGCTTCTGGCACAGCGCCCATCATTTTAATGATGTCGGTGGCCCAGTTTTGAGTAGCAGGCATGGCATCTTGGGTAATAAACCCGATGAGTTGCGCTTTGCCTAACGAGGCACCAAAATTGCGGGTTCGACCATGCTGAAAGTCCTTCTGATCGATGACCGTCAAGCTGACGTCTCTCTGCCCCTTCAGCCAGTCAATTGTCCCGTCCGTTGAACTGGAATCGACACAATGGATTTGTATCTGATCCGCCATATTCTGCGATCGAAGTGCGCCAAGCACGGGCTCAAATTCAGATTTGCCGTTCCATGTGGGGACCACAACATCGAACAGAATGTCCTTGGTTTTGGTGACCGCAGGTGCTGCAAGATGAGCCCCTTTGTGTTCGAGATATTGTATGATCGTTTTTTCAACTTTGGCCGCCGTCCTGTGCCAGGAAAAATTCGCGACCCATGCAAGTGCTGCATCACGTTGGCACTCTCGCATGTCGGGCGAATCCATTAGCACGTTGATTTTCTCTGCTATATCAACCGGCATTGGCCCCGCGAGCGTGATAGCCTCAGCCGGAAAGATTGCCTGCGTACTTTCTGTGTTGAATTCGACAAGTGGTAGTCCGCACGCCATCATTTCTTGTGGAACAAGGCTATAGTTGGTTCCCGAAAAGCAAATACCCAGATCACAATCGTTATAAAGCGCAGCTAATTCGTCTGACCCTAGTACGCCATGATTATAGGCCGTAAATGGAGCCTCTTTAAAGGGCATGGTGTCCTGACCAAAGAAGTGGACTTCAAAATCGTCTCGATCTTGAGCCAATATTTCCAAACCTGCCAGCGCAAGCTGGACACAGCGCCGATCAGTGTGCATCCTTCCATAAACCGCAATCTTAAATGGTCTATCAGATGCCTTGTCCTGATCATCAGTGATAAAATATTGCTCGGGTTCATAAGCGAGGTAAAATCCCCGCGCCCAACGACCATAGCGCTTTGACATCAAATCCTCGAGCCAAGGACTGGCGCAAATGCACCCCAAATCAAAGTCGTATGTCTGTCTCGCCAAAATTGCTTTAGCACCAGTTGGATAAAACTCAGGCTCGTGGTCTTGCACAAAATACATCTTTGCGGCGAACCCGGTGAGGTCTTTGATAGCCCATGCAGTATTCCATGCCGTGGCTATGATTACGTCCCCATGAGCGTTCTGAAATGTCTCATCAATATATCTGACTTCGGCCTCAACACATTGGAAATATTTAATGATCGTTTCCCATGCTTCACGACCCGTCTCGTGATGGACAGGTCGTTCGATCCAGATTGTGTTATTATGACCGCATTGCTCTAGGTAGCGCACCATCCGAAAGACGGTCATATGACCGCCGCTGCCGGCTCTGAAGTCAGGGATTACCCAATGGATGTCCATGCAATTGGGAGTCACCGTAGATGGTGGGTCTGGCTGAGAACCGGACATTTTATGCACGCCAGTATACGGGATATCTGGATCCATCCGAACATCCGCAGCATACCCCAAGCGGATGGCGCCTTGATCAGAACTGCGACGTCCTTCTTTACGGCCATACTGAATGTAATGCACAAACGGGTTAATTTTGTGCCGTGCAATGTCCTTGTATTTATCGAGATAATAAGACGTCGAGAACGTAGGCGATGGATCGCGTCCCTCTTTCCAACCGGTCAACATGTAATCCAGAAGAAGATCTTCATCATCACCTGTAACGTCTGGATAAGACTCGCGATACCAATCCGCATCAAATTCTGAGCGGACGATGTCGATATTGCGCGTGACAAGATCAGATGTGACTTGCTTTGCCTTCTCAGCCATTCCTTCATACTCGGAAACGGTTGCCGCGCGCCCTTCAGATTGACCAAAGCAGACGTAATGTACCAGCGGGCTCGTTCCGTTGCGGGCAATATCGGGATATGTCTTTTGGTAGAATAATGCTGAAAATTGAGCCGTCGGACCAGTGTCGTGATAACACCCGTCCATAATATACCATGCAATCAGTGTATCGTCGGACTGCATCTTAAACTGAGGGTATTTCGTGCGCAACGCAGCGATATCAAGCCAATCTTTGCAAAGCTCGAAATCGCTATGAGAAACAGAATTTACGGAACGGCCACGCCATCTGCTAAGATACGCTGAACGACGTTCTTTTTGTCCATATTTTAAGTAGTGATCCCGCGGGTTCATCTTCGCTTCGGCCACATCAGGATTGCGATTGAGATAAGCGTACACGCTAAACAAGGCAGACGGATCACACCCGGTCTTCCACCCTTTTTGATTATAGTGCTTGAACAGGTCTAAATCTTTTAACATCTCCAGTTCGGGATTTGTTAAGCGGTAAAACGCAGCATCAAACAACGGTAGATCTTGGTGCAGATCTTGTGGTGCGTGTTGCGTGAACTTGTGCAATTTTTTGACTGCTGTCGCGAAAGGGTATCTCATGGTTCCTCAATGTCAATCTTTGCGAATCTGCGGGACTAAACACCACTATTTCCAAGCCTGATTAACTAAGGGCTAGTTTAATGCAAGGATTGTTCAGCTTAAAGGACCTACCCGACGTTGTTACACAAATCGGTTCGAGGCCGTTCTTGCTCCACCCCCAGACGGATGTGACCTAAAGTAATGATACATAGAAGGCCAAGCACCATGAAGACGTATGAGGTATACACATCACACTGAAATCTAAGCTTTGCTTGCCCAAGAGACGAAATCGTATTAGGCGGACCAGACAGCGTACGAAGACCTCGTGACATACAAGAAAGAAAGTCCGGACCTGTGGCCGAGCAAGTGAAGACCAATCCCAAAAACACGATACAAAAGCAGCCCTCCGTCAGGGTAGGTATCTTCCTGATGCAGAAGGATGAAGAAGATCTGTTTCCAGCCTTCATCAAATATTACGGTGAGGCGTTTGGATATAACCACATTCATGTGATCGACAACGGGTCTTCATCGGCAATGAATGGGACATTAAACCACGCACAATCGCTAGGTGTGCATGTGAACCGTGATTTCAATACGCCGCAAGATTTTGAACGTAAAGGCGCGATTCTTGGCGACGTAATCAATGCAAACCAGGATAACTACGATGTCTTTTTACCGCTCGATTGTGATGAATTTATAGGATTGAAGAATCCTGATGGCACCTACTCTTGTCACGTGGACGATCTTAGGGCCTTCTTTGCGTCTTTGGCGCCGGGAGCCTACCGCACAACTGAGCGTATCCGTAATAATCTGTCCGATCTCGAGCACTTTTTTACCTATCGCGGCAAAGCAAAGATTTTTCTCGTTAAGGCATCAGTTGCCGGTCTTGATGTCGGCTTGCACGGATGCAAACAGCCCAATACCGTGTCCGACAGCCCTTTATGTCACTTTGAACTGCACAATAAGCCATTTGACGTGTTGCAACAGCATGCGCGCAATAAGATGGAGCTACGTGTTGACGTTGATGATATGGATGCCCTCAACCAATATTCTGGTAAGGGGATACATCTGATCCGTTTTTTGCGGAAAAATGCGAAGGCTCATTACTTTGCCAGCTTGGAGAAACAGACATGGTTTCACACGCTAGCTTTGCAACAGGCCTTCGCCAAGATTGATCTAGGACACCCATTCGCGGGTAAGGAAAACATACCTATGAATTTTGGTAAAATCGCCTCAAAGAAAACACCGCAGAGTGGTCCTGAAAAGCCAAAATTTCCAATGACGTTCCCCAAAGACGTTGCCGATTTTTTGCGAAAAACTTACCGCGATTCCACTGGGATCGTTGAATATGGTAGCGGTGG
>JAHDEP010000470.1:5873-9582 GCA_020628775.1 Rhizobiaceae bacterium
GTTGTGCTCATTGACGGCCGCATGCGCAAAGCTTGCTTTTGTGCAGCTTTGGCAATGACACAAAAACCAATTCGCGTTTTGTTTGACGATTATCGAAAGCGCACAATTTACCACGAGGTGGAATGCCTGATCAAGCCAACATCTTTGGTCGGGCGTATGGCGGTATTTGATGTAAAACCGGGGCTTGTAAGCATAGCCGATTTACCCAAATTTCTGCCTTGGTTCTCACAAATCTGGTAATCGTCCGGTCGCTATCACAGTTCGTAGGCCATGATGCGTTCGCATCATACGGTAACGATCGAACCAGTCTTCGGCCAAACCGTGGAGGTTTCCGTTGCACGCGGTAACGCGACGGACAGCTCAATCACTTTCAACTTGGACCACTCAAGTGAGACTGCTCAACGGCAAACCAGCCGTCTTAGATATCCTGAGCCTCATCAATTTGCACCTGCAACCGAATGGCATTCGGATTTTCTGGTGAAACTTCAGTAGCTTGGCGCAACGCATCTTGGGCTCCGGATACATCTGATCGCGCCAGTCGGATCCTTGATAATAAAATTAGCAGTTGAACATGATCCTCATGAACGCTGATAGCCTGCTGGCAGCTTACTTCTGCCTCAGCCAACTGGTTGAGGCGCATCAGTGCTTGGATCAAAATTACCCAACCGATAGGGCGTTGCGGGTCTATCTGGATTGCTATTTTACCTTCGGCCAACGCGTCTTCAAAATTTTCCTTCCGCAGATGAACGCGACCTAAGAGCGCGCAAATCTCTATAGTTTCATGTCCATTCGCACGAGCCGTCAAAAGAACTTTTTCTGCTCTGGTAAAATCGCCTTCCGTCATCAACAAATCTGCCATCAGCTGAATAATATTAGGTTTGTTCGGATATAGCTCGTAGGCCAGTCTAAGCGTTCGGCTCCGTAGTACCTTGTCGTCGGTGACTTTAGCCGATCGGATGATTATCTCTAAACTTGCAAGTTCCTGTGCATCTCGATTTTGTAGTTTTTCAGCAGCAAATTTTATTTCATCCTGCCACCCTGCGTGCATAGCAAGCTTGCCATACACTTGTAGTCCAGCCTCGGTAGGGTCTTCCTCCAGAAGCGACTTATAGCAGGCAAGAGTGGCGCGTGCCTCTGGCTGCTCGATATCAAAATCAAAGTTGGAGGGATAATCGTTCCGCCCCTTTTCTAGCACTACCTCTGTGCGCTGCGCTCCAATCATGCTAATTTGTGATGCCAAATCAGAGATTTTTTCCGTTGGATGAGAGGCTAAGATTTCTCGGTGATCAATCTCTACAAACATCTTGTGTATCATTTCCGGAACGGCACTTAAATCTGAAGAAATTATGCGTTCTCCATCGTTCATTCCGGCCAGTGCATCGACGATGTTCGCCTCGTCCATATTTACGTGAGCGAACATCGTACATTCTACCTCGGGCTGTTCAATGGCAGCACCACCCGTCTTTTGGATGGCAACTATATTATGAAACCGCCAAATTTTTGCGATGTCTTGCGCCTCGGGTCTGTCTTCAACCAATGCCGTCATGAGGTCTGCAAAGAAGCGCACAGAATTTGGCGCGGTCAGTTCAAGAGATCCACCATATTGTGGGAAAAATGCCGTCTGAACATCTTCAACTATGTAAAACCCACCCGGACGGAGCATTTCAAACAGTAGTTTATAACTTTCGACGACATGACTATTTTCATGACTGCCATCATCTAGAATGATATCAAACGGTCCGTGTTGCGCGATCATCTTCTTAAGAAATAGATCATCGACTTGGCTGCCTTGCTCGACCGAAATGCGAGGGCCCAAGTCCAATGTCTTCTTTTCAATATCGATTCCGACGATCGTGCCTGCCCGAAAATAGTCTCTCCAAACCTGCAAAGACGCTCCACCAACGTTCGGATCGTTATAGCCCCCCACACCAATCTCCATCATACGCAATGGCACGTCCCGCAAATGTGACAACAAATAGTGGTATTTGGGAGTGTAGTCGTGTGGTCCGAATTTATCAGTGCCGTATTTGACAGAAAGGCGGCTTAAAGGATCAATCATTAGCGTTTGTATTCTCTATTTTTTCGATACTGCTTTCGATCATGCCCTGTTGGTTCTTGGTACGAACTACTTACAATATAGTGAGCCAGATCTAACGCTAAGTTAGACGATTTCTTGTACATACCAATCAGGGTGATGTGTCAGCTGTCTATCAATAGATCACGGCAAATAACGACCCGCAAGCCACGTTGTGTGTACTGCATTTTCGACGGTCAGGCGATCTGTTCTGGCGACCATTCGACATGAAATCCGTCTCGAACAGTAGCCATGATCTCACGGTAGATTGTCGAGGGTACGGCAATATCTGCTGCGATCTTGCTCACAGGCACTTTTGCATTCGACATATCTTCAATCGCGCGTCTCTCACGCAAATCTAGATCTGTATGTGCCATCTTCATTCTCCTTGCTTTTCAGCAAGATAGGGGAAATTTCGCAACCCGGATTAGAATGACTGTGCGCGAGACTTGAACTGCTACTCTTGTTGGGGTCAGCGTAGGGGTGTCATCGCAATTCTTCCATGACCTTTTCACGGAAGATCTCTGCGGGTGTTTTCCAGCCGAGGCATTTGTGGGGCCAGTTGTTGAGGCGGTCGCATATTTCTTTCATGTCCTGATCCGTTATCGAGCGGATGTCACGTTTACAGGGAAGCCAGCGCCTGGCCCGTCGGTTGGTGTTCTCAACGGTGCCTTTTTTGCCAGGGTGAGGAGGGATCGCAGAACCATGTCCGCGTGCCGATCTCGGCCTGTATATGTGGCCAGTTCATGAACTCGCTGCCACGATCAAAGGTGATGGATCGACGCGCGACCAGCGGCAGATCTTTGATGGCTTTGATGATCTTTCCTATGACCTGCTTAGCCCGCTTGTTCGGGTTCTTGAGGATCACTGTGAAGCGGCTGACGCGCTCCACAAGAGAAGTGACATTGGTTTGACCGCGCTTCTGTTCAAACAGCATTAAATCGCCCTCCCAGTGACCAAACTGCCGCCTGTGTGCGACATCGTCTGGCCGGAACAAGATGCTGACATCACGATCAAACTTGGGCTTTTGGCGCTTGCGGGCGCGGCGGGGTGTGCGGTTCTTTCGGTGCAAGGGCAGGTACCACCACAGCTCATCGCGCATGCCGTCTTTGGAGTAAATGTAGCGGTAGATCGCCTCTTGGCAGACCCGCAGTTTGTCACCTTCATGGATCATCCGGTTGCCGATCTGTTCAGGCGTCCAACCTTGTTTAATACGTTCAGTCACGCGCTTGCACAGATCAGGATGTCGGATCAGTTTGCGTTGCGTAGAACGGCGTTGCTGCGTACGCTGGTGTGCTGCCATGCCAAAGTAACCAGCGTACTTCTTGGACAAAGAGTCATCCGCCCAGAAGTTGCGCTTGATCTCGCGAAAGATCGTCGACTTGTGACGCTTCAATACTCGCGCCATCTCCGCGACAGGGACCTCTGCGAGCCACCAGTCTTCGATCCTGCGTCGTTCTTGCATGCTTAGTTGCGTGTAAACCGTTCCCATGCGATATTCCTCCTATTAGGTAACTCATTGTTTTCTAATAGGAGTCGCACTTCAAAGTAACGCGCACCCGGCTACATCCTATCTCCCATAATGATGATTATGTTCAATCAAACTCCACCATATAATGTTCCAACCCCATCCTA
>JAHDEP010000485.1 GCA_020628775.1 Rhizobiaceae bacterium
ACCCAAGGAAATTAGGCATAAAGGAAGCTTTTCGGAGTCCCGCTATGTCCAAGTCCCTGAACAAGCTTCTGGAGTGTCTCGAGTCACTTAACGATCCTCGTCAATCCTGGAAGGTTCTTTACCCCTTAGAGGAGGTCTTGCTAATCGTCCTTGCAGCCACTGCAAGTGGTGCTGATGATTTTGTTGAGATGACTGAATGGGCAGAAATACACTTGGATTTTCTGCAGCGTTTTTACCCTTATAAGCGAGGTATACCGAGTCACGATACACTAAACGATGTGATGAATGCCTTTGATAATCAGGTTTTTGAATCCTTATTTGTGGACTGGGTGAATGCTTTATCAGACGTTGATGCTGACTTGGTCAGTATTGATGGAAAAACATCGCGGCGAAGCGGTGGAGCAGATCAAAAGCCATTACACCTTGTATCCGCTTGGGCTGGTGAACAAAACTTGGTATTAGGACAGGAAGCGACGAATGAGAAGTCCAATGAAATTACCGCGATTCCTGCTTTGCTCAAACGTTTGGATATCAGCGGCAGTCTGATCACTATTGATGCCATGGGCACTCAAAAAGCCATTGCGCGTCAAATTTTAGTGGGCAAGGGAGATTATTTGCTGGCAGTTAAGGGGAATCAGGAAACACTTTATGACGATGTGCGGATGTTTTTTCAACAGACACCCAAAGGCTATGCGATCGACGACTATTCAACGATTGAGAAAGATCATGGACGGATTGAACAGCGTCACTGTCGCATTTGTAGTGACGTTGATTGGCTTAAACAGCGCCATGATTGGGAGGGTTTGGCGGCTATTGTGGAAGTATCATTGACAACAGAAAGAAATGGGACTTCAAGCACTTACTGTCGTTATTATATTTGCAGTCTGGCAATGACCGCTAAAGCAGCATTGTATGTAGTTCGTTCACATTGGGGAATCGAAAACAAGCTACATTGGGTGTTAGATGTCGTTTTCAAAGAAGATCATGCGAGAGTTCGTTCTGGCAATGGTGCTAAAAATATGGCAATTGTCAGGCATATCATCACCAACCTGTTAAGGCAGGTGCAGGGTAAAGCGAGCTTGAAAGTGAAGCGGAAAAAAGCGGCGTGGTCTGTCGAGTTTCTTGAAAAACTATTGCGGCAAGAGCTGTAAATCTTTCAAGCGATTGCCCTG
>JAHDEP010000486.1 GCA_020628775.1 Rhizobiaceae bacterium
CTTCCAATGCGTTCACCAGCTCAATATCCGCACCGTACTGGTTGCATTCACCGCACTTGCACCGGCATTCGTCACGCTTGAAGTTCTCTGACAGATCATCAGAGCTCACGGTGTTACGCAGATGCCTTCAGGTGGCGTTGATATTTTCGGTCTGCGCGCTGTGTTATTGCTGAGACTTCATCAGACTGAATAAAGTCGCTCACCAATTGACGGTATTTCTTTGCGTCTCGTGGCGATACCCAGATATCGGGTGAATAAATACAGGTCAAACCGGCTGCTTGTTTGCGGTTTCTTAGTTTTCGAGTGCGCTCTGTTGAGGTGCTCATATTCTATATTTCGGTGGAAAATATGAGGCTATCAGTAGTTTTGCCGAACTTCAAACTTGCGCGATTATGATCCTTATGCGAGGTTATTCGCTAACCTGAAACTGGGATTTTTCCAGTTCACTTCATTAATTTTCAGCCTCAACCGGCGTATGGCAGTAACGACAAATCACCGCCTGCTCTTTGATTTCTTCTGCGCAATTTCGGCAATTCTTTACATTGAGCTTTTTGAGAAATAGAAGATGGATGAACGCGACTGGTAGCAGGATCAGCGCATAAATGAACCATCGAATCGGGCCTCTGCCTTTTTGTTTAGCCATGTAAGCAACTAGGAAGGTTAGCACCAAGGCTATGGCTAAGATCATCGTGATTCCTTCGTGATGGTTCTGGGCTTGATATTGCAGCCTACCCCATCCCCCAGCAAAGTGATGTTAAATGTTGTTTGTGGTGGATGTGCATTATAGGTTTTGGTTTGTCAGCATTGAAGGCCCTAGGTTTGCAGTCTTTCGCAATGTCACCATCGGCGTGAAAGCCTCACGATGCCCCCAAGAGCCTTCCGAAAATATAACCTCTTTACCGTCTTGGCGTGCTGCGCCTAGTTTTACCCATACGTTTATTTGGCGTTGAAGTGGCGATTCAATCAGCTTTGTATTCTGCATGCCAATAGAATGAAGCCATTCGTGCATTAAGATGCTGCGCTCTAATCTTGTATTCATGCGGCTATCCTGCGATAGCATGGGCTAGCGCTGGAGCTACGGCAATGCGTTTGTTGGCGTCGTAGATTTCGTAGTTGTAGGCCATATCAGGCAATCGCATATTTTGGATAAACAAA
>JAHDEP010000487.1 GCA_020628775.1 Rhizobiaceae bacterium
ACTGAAAAGTCATGGAGTGAAAATGCTGAGACCATGCTTCGCGGACAGAATGTTCCGACGATCCGAATTGGCCTAAATGAGCTGCGTGAGAGCGCGATTATTTGGAAGGAATTTGCCAATACCGGAGAAGTAAAGCTCAATGACAAAAAGACGCTTAGGCCGCATCAGGCGGAAGCGCTAAACGATATAAGAGCTGGGCTCTCAACCGCTGATCGCGGCAAAATGATTATGGCCTGTGGAACAGGTAAAACATTCACAAGCCTCAAGATCGCTGAGGACCTAACGGGTGCTGGCAAATCTGTTTTGTATCTCGTCCCTTCTCTGGCCCTGATGGCACAAACTGTTCGAGAGTGGACGACAGATACCGAAACACCCTTGAGATCTTTCGCCGTGTGTTCAGATACTCAGGTGGGCAAACGTCGCGTCAGTCAAAATGATGTCGCTGAAATTGACGTGCTTGATCTAGCATTTCCGGCGACAACTAATGCTGAGTTGTTAGCGAATGGTGTAGCCGTTGCCGCACCTGAAAAAATGACAGTCGTGTTTGCGACCTATCAGTCCATTCAAGTTATTTCAGATGCTCAGAGTAAATACGAATTACCGGAGTTCGATCTTATCATATGTGATGAAGCGCACCGCACGACCGGGGCAACGCTGGACGGCGATGATGAGTCCAATTTCGTCAAGGTTCACTCCAATGATAACGTAGCTGGCAAGAAACGTCTCTACATGACGGCGACGCCGCGCATCTTTGGCGAGAACGTAAAAAGCAAAGCCAAAGACGTTGATGCTGAACTCGCGTCAATGGATGATGCGGAAAAATACGGTGAAACGCTTTTCTATCGTGGCTTCTCTTGGGCTGTTCAGAAAAATTTGCTGACTGATTATAAAGTCATTGTCCTCGCAATGGATGAGAACTTAGTTAGCAGAGCAATACAAAAGCGGTTTGAGGATAGCAGCAGTGAGCTTATACTTGATGATGCGACCAAGATTATTGGTTGCTACAAAGCATTAACAAAAACTGATTTCAAAGCTGACGTTGCCACTGACGCAAACCCTATGAAGCGCGGACTCGCTTTTTGTAAAGATATTAGAAGCTCCAAACTCATTGAAAAAGAGTTCGCGG
>JAHDEP010000488.1 GCA_020628775.1 Rhizobiaceae bacterium
ATTAAGCGCGTAAATCTTGCCAGCAACTAAATCAGACAAATCGGCTGCATCCATTTCACCGCTCGGATTCGCTTCAGTGGGCTCTATAAACGCTCGCATAATCAAATCAGAGCCCTCTGCGGTTTCTGTGACTCCCACAGCTATCATATTGCCCTCGTAGACCAATACCCAGCAATACCCAGCATGTAGCTTGCCTTCAGATTGTGAGCTGTCAACGCAGAAATAACGATTGTGTACGGTTAGTCCTTTGTTTGCCTCTACCAGACTATCGACTGTTGGGCCGTCTTGAGAGATTGCCACAGTTGAAAATAACAGCATGAATACAGCAAGTATTGATTGCTTCATTGTGCTTCCTAATTGGTTGGGTTGCCACGTCCTTTGACGTAGTTGTAAATTGCCTGCGGACTGCTCAGACCCATGACTGTAAATGCTGTTTCAAGCGTGATTTCGTTTCCGAGGCTTGAGTAATAAGCCAAGAAACACAGTCCGCCGATGATATTTATCCAAGACCCAATAGATCGCGCCATCTTGTGCAGCGCGTCTATTTTGGGCATAGTCTTGGTATTGAGCTCCGCGATATAACTCTGCTCTGCAAGCACTCTAAGGCCAATTTCAGCAGTTTGAATCTCTGCTTTTAGCTGGTTCTTAAGGTCCTTATCCTCGACCAGCTCGTCAACAACATCAATCGCCTTATCAAGAGGCTTAAACCAATCAAATACGCTCATGTCCGGCTATCCCATCGTGCTGCATTGGGCCTTATGTCAATGTGGATTCCCCAGTCGTACAGTCCGATGCCGTATTTGCCTGAAAACAGGTTGATTGCTGATTGATAGAGCACTAACGCAGGCACACCAGGTACTTTGATATCTGCTGCTGATCCTGATAAGTGCCAGCTTCGATCATTTGAACCAGCGCCATATACACCGTTGGCGTTTTTGGCATTAGCTGGCCGATTGTTGTGGGCTGTGCAGCGAAACCATGACGTGACTACTATGATCGCCTCTGCCAAAGATCGACGCCTTACATAGGCCCTTAGTGCTTCCAATGCGTTCACCAGCTCAATATCCGCACCGTACTGGTTGCATTCACCGCA
>JAHDEP010000489.1 GCA_020628775.1 Rhizobiaceae bacterium
CCTGCGCTGCCGCTTCGGTCGCGGAAACTCAACTGCAAGTTACGGCTGATGTTAGCTGTACCAATCGCACACGATGTTTAAATTCAATGAATCATAAAAACGACATATATGATCCTGACTATGTAGCCGCACTATTTGATCGTTGTTCATCTGCTTACCGTTGGTGGAGTGCTGTCGCCTCATTTGGGATGGTTTGGTATTGGCGAAATATATGTGTGAGACATATACCGACTGAGACTAATGCGCGAGGTGAATTCGTAGATTTAATGGCAGGCACTGGTGAAATCTGGCCTCATTTATTGAAACGATATCCTAATCTCAGAAAAATCCAGGCTATAGATTATTCGAGGCAAATGCATGAGGAGGCGTTAGATCGATTGCACACCTCTCGTGCAGAACACGTGAGTCATTTACAAGCGAATATACTCGAAGTCGACCTTTTGGAAAACAGCGTTGATTGCGTTGTCTCAACGTTTGGGTTAAAAACGTTTAATTCCAACCAACAGGCTCGAATTGCAAGCCAAATAAATCGTGTTTTAAAACCAGGCGGTACGTTTAGTCTTATCGAAGCGAGTGACCCTGAAAGATGGAGACTAAGACCGCTTTACCGATTTTATATGGATCGTTGCCTCCCTTTTGTGGAACGTGCGTTTCTGCGTGGAGCGCAGGACTTTTCAATGATTGGTACCTATACGCAGAACTTCAGAAATTGCGATAATTTCGCTGAAGCATTAGTTTCGGAAGGCTTAGTTGTAAAGCGATATTCTCACTTCTTTGGCTGCGCTACTGGTGTCTGTGGGATTAAGCCGAGTGATGGTAGTGAATTTAGGCAAAGTTCAAACAAAGATTGACAGCTAACGGTGGCATGAACCCGATAGTTGCGGCAGACACGCAACCGTGAGTACCTCAGAACGCGTGCCTGCCGCAACTACAGGTTATGCTTGATGTTAGGCATGGCTTTGAATTATTTGTGAAGCGACCGACATCTCTTTGGTTGTTGTATTGGTTAC
>JAHDEP010000471.1 GCA_020628775.1 Rhizobiaceae bacterium
TGCTGCCACGACTGCAGCATGCCCACTCCCCTCAACAATCATTAAGCTACTGTCAACTTCGAGTGATTGCAGTACATTATGATATTTTTTAGAGTGAGTGGGATCTACACGTTCGTCATCTGCTCCATGAATGAGTAATGTGGCAGGGTGTTCTGCAGAGGCTAACAAAGTTGGGTTTGTACGACGAGGATCATCAGCCGATTTAAACACAGGCTGTACCTCCGCGTTCTCCAAAGGTAAATCGTAAGGTCCGGCTAGTGCGATCAATCCTCGTACTGAAACACCAGAGTCCACCAGGTAACTAGTGTCTGTGGAAATCAATGCTGCCGAATGCGCCCCGGATGAGTGCCCCATAAGCACAACATTGGAGAAATCTATATCAGGCATACCCGAACTACTGCGAGATTGATTATTGAGTGATGCAATAGCCATAGCAACATCTGTAACAAAGCTTGGGTACACAACTTGAGGATACCGACGGTAGTCGGGGATCACAGCGGTATGACCCGCGCTGCTTAAAGCTTGACCAATGAACTCATAATCGGCCTTCTCACCAGAGCGCCACGCTCCACCATAGACGAACACCACAATCTGAGAATTAGCCGCGGGTGAGGAAGGCACGTAGACATCCAACTTATGGCGCGCCTCGGGACCATAACTAATATCTTTGAATAAGCTATAGCCATCTTCCGGGATAGCAGCATTAAGCACATCAAGCGCTGAACACGCCTGCAATGAAAGGAGACATATAAGAGCAACAGACCGGAGAAACAGTCTTCCCAACGTTTTAGTGAATATATCCGAATACATTTTAGTATTTTACTCAGCCCCTACAAAGGGTTGAAAAGATAATGCTCAGCTTTGAATTGCTAGGTTGTAGTGAAATTAAAGGAGTATGCTGTATGCCTATACGCCCCGAGACATAATTTGGAGCACATCGAGATTTTGCGGTGACTTCCCGTACAAGACATCGGCAGTGATCACACCGCAAGTAAAACAGCGAAAAACCACGCTTTTGATATTTTGTAGAATTTACATAGATATCAACTCACGCAGCTATCTGATTAACAATCAAGCCGACAATCCTGAGAAAGAAACGTGAAGATAATCAATGTTGGTTGCGACTTGTCCTATCAGTTAGATATAGCGACTAGTTTTTTGTTTCAATTTGCAGTCTCTGAAACCCCTTATCAGTCCATTTTGAATGAAACAATTCAAATTACACCTAATGCCGATTTAGAAGTTTGCCATACGGGTCTGCTTGGAAATCGTATGCACCGTTTGCAGGCCCAACCTTGCGAATTTACTGTCGCGTACCGAGCAACAGTCGAGTTAGATCAAGCAATAGCGAAGCCCACAGATTTAATAGAAATGAATCATTCTTCGCTTCCTCCAGAAGTTCTCCCGTTCCTTAACCCTAGCCGCTACTGTGAGTCGGACAGGTTGGTAGATTTCGCGTGGCAAGAATTCGGTAATATTAGGTCGGGACACGCAAGAGCACAAAGCATTGCAGATTGGGTCCACGCGCACTTAAACTACACGCCGGGTAGCACCAACGCTTCATCAACGGCCTGTGACGTACTCATTCAACGCACTGGTGTTTGCCGCGATTATGCCCATCTAGCTATATCATTCTGCCGAGCGTTAGGGATACCGGCAAGATACGTCGCTGGCTACGCGGTAAATCTTCAACCACCCGACTTTCACGGCTTTTACGAAGTCTATTTAAGTGATTCCTGGTATCTCTTTGACGCTACAAACCTAGCGCCTGTCAGCGGTTTTGTCAGAATAGGCGCAGGCCGCGATGCCGCGGACATGTCTTTCGCAACCATTATTGGAGGCGCGACTTCTACACAAGTTTCGGTATGGGCGTTCGATAATGACAGCGATAACCTTGAGAATAATCAGATCCCGATTGGAAATGAGGCAATAAGCTCCGCGTGAGATAGTGGCGAAAATTAACCCTAGTGCAGATGATTCAAACGTTCGAATTTTTAGGAGCAGCACCGCCGGCTGACGTTTCAATTTCAACAACGTCACCTTCGCGCAGGCAAACACCGCTTACCATTCTGTGCGACTCCTCTGTACCGACGTCACGAGAAACGCTTAAGCGGTTTATCCCACTCGTTGTTGCAGGCTCTATTGACCAAACGCCTTGCACAGCATGAGAATAACCGGCGGACAAAACCGCATTGCCTCGCATACGATATTTGATGCGCACACCCGCTCCACCGCAATGATATTTGTCATGAGCGGAGTCACGATCAGCCAGGCTTTTCTCTACCACTTCAAAACCATATCGTGCTTCTGCAATTTCTACCGGACAATTAAACGTATCGCCGTGACTGGTTGAAAACATAGCGCTTTGTCCATCACGATTGCACGTAGCGCCCCACCCACCCATCTGAGGTTCTACCATTGTGTAGCGTCTTCCATTGTCCGGGTGTCTACCTGCGATAACAGTGCCAAAGATGGTTCCGAAATGACCTGCAGGCAAACGTTCTGGCATCTGCTTAGCCAGGCAATGCCACAACATATCGAATAGCTTTAATCTAGTTTCAAAATAATAAGCATGCGCAGCTGTTGGACCGGCGTGGAAAATAGTACCAGGGGATGTGAGCACTTTCAAAGGCGAAAAAGAGCCTGCATTCGCAAGCCTTTCAGGATCTGTTAGTGCTTTAAAAAACATCTGGCACGCTATTACAGCGCCATCTCGACTCGTATTGTGCGGCCCATTGCTCTCTGTCGGTGCGCCACGTAAATCAACAATAAATTCGTCGTTAGTTATTTCAATTGTCGCAGTCCATATCGCCCCATCATCTTGCGGTTCTTCAATGGTAAAAACACCATTAGGAAGTCTACTCAGACCGGCTCGTGCTCGACGTTCACTTCCAGTACGGGCATTCGAAATGGCCAAATTGAATTCCTCATTACCATGATGCGCGCACAGCTCAGAGACAATTCTGGAGGCTCTACGTCCAGCAGAAACTTGTGCCCACAAATCGCCAATTACAAAATCAGGTAGGCGGGAGTTTGTTCGAATAATGTCGAATATCGACGAATTGGCAATACCTTTATTAAACAATCGTACAATGGGAATTCGTAAACCTTCAGCGACAATTTCCGTTGTGTCGGCAGCCATGGAACCCGGTGTGCGCCCTCCAATGTCTCCCCAATGCGCTATGGATGCGGCCCAGGCAATACACTCCCCTTTTAGAAAAACAGGTTCAGCAACAACTACATCATTAAGGTGAGTCACACCACCATGGTTAGGATCATTAGTGACAAAGATGTCCCCTTCTTGAATCTCCCGCCCATACTCTAGCAAAATTGCTTTTACAGATTTATCGAGCACACCAATGAAAGAAGGTATGCCAGCACCAGAACTTATAAGCGATCCGGCGGAGTCGGTGATACCCGTGCCCACATCCAATACTTCATAAATGATGGGGCTCATGGCTGTCTTACGTAAAACTTCAAACATCTCCGTCGCCGCTGCATCTAGCCCGGCTTCTATGACGGCGCTGCTGAAAAGGTCAGCCATTGATGATTTTCACATCTCTCGGCAGAGTTGAAAGAATTTCTGGCCCATTCTCTCTAAGGATGACTATCTCTTCCAACCGTATACCAAATCGGCCCGGCAAGTAAATTCCAGGCTCTATCGAAAAAACCATACCGGCGTCTAAGATCGTTTGAGAGCTTGCGGTTATGTACGGTGGTTCATGCGGCTCTGTGCCCATTCCATGTCCGGTTCGATGCATGAAAAACTCTCCGTAACCGGCATTTGAAATGACTTGCCTAGCGGCATCATCAATCGTATGCGCTCGAACACCAGGTTTCGCAGCCTGAAGCGCTGCTACAACAGCTGCCTCTACAATGGCGTGGATTTCATCATATCCATCGGGCTTGTGACCCATAATGGCCATTCTCGTAATATCACTTGAATAGCCGCCTATCGCTCCCCCAATATCCATAACGACGGCATCACCAGCTTTTAACAACGTGTCTCCAGTGTGATGATGTGGATAGGCACCATTGCCACCTGCACCGACAATGGTGAAAACGGGCTTAACGTTGTGGTCTTTAAAGTGTTCACGCACCACGTCGGCCACCTGTGACTCACTCATACCCACGTTCATTGCATTCCAGGCTTTTTGCATGGCGGCATCTGCCACATTGGAGTTGTGTTTAATAATCTGGAATTCGGAGTCGTCCTTTCTCATGCGCAAGGCGCCGATGGTGGACTCTGCGAATTGCCTTGAAGCATTAGGCAATGTATCTTGCACAAGTGCCGCGAAGTCTGCACGCATAGCTTCATCAAGGGCTATGGATTGAGCACCTGTCGCACCGGCTACCTGCAGCAATTCTGTAAAAGCAGCCTGCGGTCCTTCATCGTCTGACCAGGTGTGCAATGGCAAGTCAGTTTGATTTTTAACGCTATCAGCTTCCAGTCCCGGCATTAGGAAACCAATATAGGTGGCGGTAACACACAGCAATAAATGACGTTCATCGGCATGGGGGCGAACACCCAGAAGCCATGCTAAATGAGCGCCAGGACCAATGGCTACCAGATCGATGCCCTGATCGGTCATTGCCTTACGCAGATTGCTAATTCTGATTGAATAGTCGGTATCTGGCTGCATGCGTCTGTCGTATCTCTCGAAGTTAAACTCGTTTCCCCAGGAAGTTATCCTAGTAGTAAATTTCTTTAGCCCGTTCCTCTGTTAGCAAACCATTTTGAATATCGGTTTTAATCGCCTCAGGGTCGCGCTTTTTCGGATCACCATATCCTGCCCCTGATGATGTAATCACTCGCACAACATCATCTGTCGTTAATGACAAGCCTGACACAAAAGAGTAAGTCTCTGTCGTGCCATC
>JAHDEP010000303.1 GCA_020628775.1 Rhizobiaceae bacterium
GGCACAAAATATCATTTGTGTAGAGCATTTTTCTTGCAATCTCATTAGAATGTGCCTATACGACCCCTATCCCGTTCCGGCAGGGCATGCCGTGTTCGGGTTTTTTATGTTTTTAACAATACTGATTACGCCACCTAAATTCGGTGTGATTACAAAAAGAAAGATGACGAAATGCCTAAGATGAAGACAAAATCTTCTGCCAAAAAACGGTTTAAAATCACCGGAACTGGCAAAGTGAAAGCTGCTGCTGCTGGTAAGCAACACGGCATGATCAAACGTTCTAACAAATTCATTCGCGATGCACGCGGCACAATGGTTCTTTCAGATCCAGATGCACGCATCGTTAAAAAGTTTCTTCCAAACGGCCTTTAAGCCCGCTGGTCGTTTAGAATTTAAGGAGTATATGACATGTCACGTGTAAAACGCGGTGTAACAGCCCACGCAAAACACAAAAAAGTTCTCAAAAAGGCAAAAGGCTTTTACGGCCGCCGCAAGAATACTATCCGGACAGCTAAGTCTGCCGTTGATAAATCTATGCAATATGCCTATCGCGATCGTAAAACACGTAAGCGCGATTTCCGCTCACTTTGGATTCAGCGTATCAACGCTGCTGTTCGTGAGCACGGTCTAACATATGGTCGTTTCATCGATGGTTTGAATAAAGCTGGTATCGAAGTTGATCGTAAAGTGTTGTCAGATATGGCGATCCATGAAGCAGAAGCTTTTGGTGCGCTTGTACAAGCTGCTAAAGAAGCGCTTGCATATCTTAAAGACACAACACCAAATGCTTTTGAAAGCGCTGTAAAGTAAGCCAGCGTTTTCCTAAAACATTGAAATTTGAATAGGATCTCGCGTTGGCGGCAGCTAGCGCGAGATTTTTTGTTTTAAAGCACCGTAATTAACGCCACAAAACTTGGATAGATTACGTAAATTAAATGAGAATATTCTCGCAACCGATCATGGTCGTTGAATTAAAATGACGATCAAACAACATGGTGAGTTATGACAGATCTTGTTGAACTAGAAAAAGAGCTCATGGATGCGATTGCATCATCAGAAGATGAAGCTTCCATCGAAGCTGTTCGCGTCAGCGCACTTGGTAAAAAAGGTGTCATTTCTGAGCAACTTAAAGGTTTGGGCAAAATGACGCCGGAAGAGCGTCAGGTTGCTGGTCCTCAAATCAACGGTTTGAAAGTTCGTATTAATGAGCAAATTCAGACACGTAAGACTGAGCTGCAGGAACTTGCTATTGCAAAGCGCCTAGAGACTGAAACGCTTGATGTCACGCTGCCAGTATTTGCAAGCCCGGCAGAACGCGGACGCATTCATCCGATCAGCCAGGTGACAGATGAAATTACCGCAATTTTCTCGGATTTGGGTTTTTCTGTTGCAGAAGGCCCTGATATCGAAACTGATTATTACAATTTCACGGCATTGAACTTCCCTGAAGGCCACCCTGCGCGTGAGATGCATGATACGTTCTTTTTTGAACCGGATGAGAAAGGTGAGCGCAAAGTTCTGCGCACGCATACCTCGCCTGTGCAAGTTCACACAATGGAAGCTCAAGAGCCACCAATTCGCATTGTGATCCCGGGTAAAACCTATCGTCAGGATTCTGATGCAACGCACTCACCGATGTTCCATCAGCTTGAAGGATTGGTGATTGATAAGTCAGCCAATATTGCAAATTTGAAATGGACATTGGTCGAGTTTTGTAAAGCCTTCTTTGAAGTAGACAGCTTGGAAATGCGTTTCCGCCCGTCCTTCTTCCCATTTACTGAGCCAAGCCTTGAGGTGGACATTAAATGTGATCGCTCCCGCCCGGGCGAAGTGCGCTTTGGTGAGGGCAATGACTGGATGGAAATTTTAGGCTGCGGCATGACGCATCCAAATGTTATTCGCGCCGGTGGTTTAGACCCTGAGGTTTATCAAGGTTTTGCCTGGGGCATCGGTATTGATCGTATTGCTATGTTAAAATATGGCATGCCTGACTTGCGTCCATTCTTTGAGGCTGATCAGCGCTGGATCGACCATTATGGTTTCCGCCCGCTGGATATGCCAACATTGTTTGGAGGTCTTTCATCATGAGCAGGTTTTCAGACGCCGCACTTTTAAAGGGTAAGTTCGCGCACATGGCCGCAGAATTGCGCCAAGGCAAACGCGAGGCACCAAAGCCAGAAGAATGGCAAACGGTTGCTTGCGAAAACACAGCTGAAAAAGCTGCGCAAGAAGTTGCAAAGCACATCTTCTCGTTCCAGCAATCTATCGATCCAAAAGCTGAAACGCTTGAGGTGATTGCGATGGGGCCTGCGGGACCTGTGAAAGTGATTGCGCTTCGTCCGAGCGAAGGTGATATTCTGCGCATTGATGGTGTGTTGATGGGCAATGGTTCGCCAACATCGACGATCCTTCATGCATCGCAATTATCCCTATCGTTTTTAACACAGCCGATCCAAAGCGAAGAGCCCGATGATGATGGCTTGCAAATTGGCTTTGTTATTTTTGACGAGTTGGCAAACCGCCAAAAAGAACGTGACGGCACTGATGCAAATAATTCTGAAGATGGAGCATCTTAGATGAAATTTACACTTTCATGGTTGAAAGACCACCTCGAGAC
>JAHDEP010000047.1:0-11241 GCA_020628775.1 Rhizobiaceae bacterium
CCCAATTTGGTTTTGATGCAGAAAGCTTCATCAACTGGGCAAGTGGCATTAAAAGCGCCGGTGTTGATCTACCAATCCATATTGGTGTTGCAGGTCCTGCAAAAATCACAACATTGCTCAAATTTGCAGCCATGTGTGGCGTAGGCAATTCTATGACCTTCCTTAAAAAGCGTTCAAATGCACTGCTGACACTAGCAGCCGGTTTTGACCCTGAAGAAGTCGCGCGTCCGCTTGAACAGCACTGGTTAGGTGCAGATGGAACGCCTGTTATCGATCAAATGCACGTCTTTCCGTTCGGAGGCTTGAAAAAATCAGCTGAGTGGCTTGAATCTCGCGGCAGTTGGGATATAAAGACATCTTTATATCTTAATGTCGTAAACGGATAATCACGTCCTCGCGCATTGATTTTGGATTGACTTGAAGGAAATAGATTTATGACACGCACAATTGTGGCCTCTGCAACGAAAGAAATCATCATCGGTTTCGACCAACCATTTTGCGTGATTGGCGAACGCATTAATCCAACAGGACGTAAGAAACTTGCAGCTGAAATGGTTGCTGGCAACTTTGACACGGTTAAATCAGATGCATTGGCGCAAGTTGCAGCTGGTGCAACAATGCTGGATATTAATGCCGGCGTGACTGCTGTTGACCCAAATGAAACTGAACCACCGCTGTTGGTTAAAACACTTGAGATGGTTCAAGAGCTGGTAGATGTTCCGCTTTCAATTGATAGCTCAGTGACCGCTGCAATTGAAGCTGGCCTGCAAGTTGCCAAAGGGCGCCCGCTGGTAAACTCAGTGACAGGTGAAGAGGAAAAGCTTGAAGCTATCCTTCCATTGATCAAGAAATATAATGTGCCTGTGGTTGCTATTTCTAACGATGAAACTGGTATCTCAGAAGATCCTGACGTTCGTTTTGAAGTTGCGAAAAAAATCGTAGAGCGCGCTGCTGATTTCGGCATCAAGCCTGAAGATATTGTTGTTGATCCACTTGTTATGCCAATCGGCGCAATGGGAACAGCTGGCGATCAGGTATTTAAGCTGGTGCGTCGTCTTCGCGAAGAGCTTAAAGTCAACACCACTTGCGGTTTGTCCAACATCTCATTTGGCTTGCCACATCGTCACGGTATCAATGCAGCCTTTATCCCAATGGTGATTGGCGCTGGCATGACATCTGCAATCATGAACCCTTGCCGTCCGCAAGAGATGGAAGCTGTACATGGCGCAAACGTGCTTAATGGCACAGATGCAAACTGCCAAAACTGGATCATGAACTACCGTGATCATAAGCCTGCAGCACCTGGTGCACCAGCGGCAGATGTTGCGCCAGCAGCAACAGGTGGACGTCGTCGCGGTGGTCGCGCTGCACGAACATCAGCTTAATTAGCACACAATATTGACAACAGTTTCAAATTGATAACTGTTGTCAATCATGCACAACCCGCATCTAATTTAGCGAAAGCCATAATGACTGATCATCTCGTTTTATTCATGCCATCGGGTAAACGTGGACGCTTCCCAAGCGGCACACCTGTTTTGGATGCAGCTCGCCAACTAGGCGTTTATGTTGAAAGTGTATGCGGGGGGCGAGGCATTTGCGGCCGCTGTCAGGTTGACACTCAGTTCGGCCAATTTGCAAAACACGGGATTACATCCACAGCTGAAAGTATTTCAGAACTCGGTGCAAAAGAAATTCGCTATGCTGAAAAACGAGATTTAAAGGCTGGTCGCCGCCTTTCATGTTCGGCACTTATTTTAGGTGATCTGGTTGTTGACATTCCGCAGGATAATATCATCAATGCGCAAGTTGTTCGTAAAGATGCGGACACCCGTGTCATTGAACGAAACCCTGCTATCCAAATGTGTTATGTCGAGGTTGAAGAACCTGACATGCACAAGCCACTTGGTGACATCGATCGACTTATAACTGCGCTTGAAAAAGATTGGGATCTATCAGATATCGTCATCGACACACATATTTTAGCATCCGCGCAATCAATTCTGCGTAAAGGCAAATGGGCTGTCACAGCAGCTATCCATCACGATAAGGCTACACAAAGCGCGCATTTGATTGCGCTATATCCTGGGCTTAAAAATGAAGCCTATGGCATTGCCTGCGATATTGGTTCGACAACAATTGCGCTGCACCTTTCATCTTTATTGTCAGGTTCAACTTTAGCCTCATCAGGAACATCAAATCCTCAGATTCGCTTTGGTGAGGATCTTATGAGCCGTGTCTCATATGTGATGATGAACCCTGAGGGCCGTGAAGCCATGACTGTTGCAGTTCGCGAAGCGCTCAACACACTCATTCAAAATGTATGTGATGAAAGCGGTATTGATCGCAATGATATTTTGGACAGCGTGTTTGTTGGCAATCCTGTTATGCATCACCTTTTCCTTGGCATCGATCCAACAGAACTTGGTGGCGCACCATTTGCGCTTGCAGTATCAGGTGCGGTTAACGTTAAAGCCAGCGAGATTGGCATCAATCTCAATAAAGGTGCTCGCACTTATATGCTGCCTTGTATTGCAGGGCATGTTGGCGCTGATGCCGCTGCAGCTACACTTACAGAAGGTCCACATCGGCAGGACGACATGATGTTGATGATCGATGTCGGCACCAATGCTGAGATCGTACTCGGCAATCAAACGCGCACTGTTGCAGCCTCATCACCGACCGGCCCAGCATTTGAAGGCGCTGAAACATCTTGCGGCCAACGCGCAGCACCTGGTGCAATTGAACGCATCCGGATTGATCCTGAAACGCTTGAACCGCGCTATAGAATTATCGGCTCTGAACTATGGTCTGATGAGGAAGGCTTTGACGAGGCTGCAAAGGAAACCGGGATCACCGGGATTTGTGGCTCGGGTATCATTGAAATCATCGCCGAGATGTATCTCTCAGGTATCATCACAGAAGATGGCGTGATCAATGGGGATCTGGCTGCAAAATCAAATCGCATCTTCTCAGATGGACGCACATTCTCTTACCTGATCAAAGACGGCGAACCAAAAATCATCGTGACACAAAATGATGTGCGCGCCATTCAATTGGCAAAAGCTGCACTATATGCAGGCATCAAATTGTTGATGGATAAACAAGACATCACATCGGTCGATAAGATCGGGCTTGCAGGTGCATTTGGTTCATTTATCGATCCGAAATATGCAATGGTTTTGGGTCTCGTACCAGATTGTGACATTGAACATGTGAAAGCCGTCGGGAATGCTGCTGGCACCGGCGCGCGCATGGCATTGCTAAATCGCGATCACCGCAGAGAAATTGAGCAAGCTGTTCAAAATATTGAAAAAATTGAAACTGCACTGGAGCCTGATTTTCAGGGTCACTTCGTCAATGCAATGGCGTTTCCAAATAAAGTTGATCCATTCCCAAAATTAGGAACGATCGTCAAGCTACCCGAGCGGATGGACCCACCATCGCAGGAAGATAGCAACGCATCAGCATCCCCTCGCCGTCGTGGCGGTAGAAGACGCGCACGTTAGAACCCAACTGTTAAAATAAATTTCAGTTGGGTCGTGTCAGAATGTGATTAAAATTACAGGAGCTGAAGCGATCCTGCAGCAGATCTGCCGTTTCTACCTTCTTCAATCTCGTAAGAAATTTTCTGGTTGTCTTGCAACTCTGTCAAACCTGCAGCTTGCACTGCTGAAATATGCACGAATACGTCCGCACCACCTTCATCAGGGGCGATAAAACCATATCCCTTTGTTGCATTAAACCACTTAACTGTACCGGTAGCCATAGCTAGATCTCCTTGTAACGGCCAATCAAAACAGAGCAACAAAAACGATTGTACCCTGCTCGCAATCGGTGCTTCCTCCTGCGATCTTGGGTGCCTATGGCGGGTAACGATCTTGAAAAGAATTAATTGCGTGTAAAATAAATGAGACAATTAAATTAAAATTGCAAGTAATGAATTATCACATCGTTGCAGCTAAAAGTTTAAGCTCGAGATTTAAGCCATTGTTTTTATATGAGTTTTAATTAAATTCGGCCATTCAAAAAAATGATTAAAATTCATTAACTTTTCTATAATCAGATGAAAATATTCGCTGGAAATTTATAAATTTCGGAGTAAAGTCGCTGTTAGATAATTCAGTTTGCGACATCCGTGAGACACGAATGTAGGAGGATTTTGATTGCAGGCCGAAACAAAAAATTACGTCTTTTTTCTTGTTGAAGAATTCTCAATGATTGCCTTCAGTATGGCAATCGAACCATTGCGCATCGCCAATAGAATGATCGGACGAGAATACTATAAATGGCGCCTTTCAAGCCTAGACGGAGAACCTGTCACGGCCTCAAACGGCGTTGTTATTAGCGCAAACACATCTCTTAGCGAAGAGCGTCGCGCTTTATTAGGCGAACTACGTCCAGACATGATGTTCATCTGCGCGGGTGAGAATGTAGAAAAATATAACGACAAATCAATGTTGGCCTGGGTGAGAGAAACCTATAACCGAGGCGTTTCAGTTGGTGGCATGTGCACAGGGGCATATATTCTAGCCAAGGCTGGTATTTTAGCTGGGAAAAGCTGTGCAATTCACTGGGAAAACCTAGCCGGATTTACCGAGACTTTCCCGGAAATAGATGCCTGCGCTGACCTTTACGAGGTTCATGGAAACCTTCATACCTGCGCGGGCGGAACGGCTTCGCTTGATATGATGTTATCATTAATTGGCGATCATCATAATGATGAAATCGTTGCGCGCGTATGCCAAGGTGCAATTACCGATCGCGTCCGAAGCCCAAAAGATCGCCAACGATTGCCACTAAGAGCAAGGCTTGGCGTACAAAACTCCAAAGTTCTATCGGTTATAGAATTTATGGAGGCAAATCTCAGCGAACCATTATCCTTAGCGGATATTGCTAAGAAAGTTGGCTTATCGCGTCGCCAAATTGAGCGTTTGTTTAGAACAGAAATGGGACGCCCACCGGCACGGTATTATTTGGAGATACGGCTCGATAGAGCGCGACATCTTTTAATGCAATCAAGTCTTCCTATTGTCGAGGTTGCAATCGCATGCGGATTTATCTCAGCGTCGCACTTTTCAAAATGCTATCGCGAAACCTACCATAAATCCCCTCAACAAGAACGCGTTGATCGATAAGACAGTTTATTCGGATAATCCGCCGGCATTGCGAACAAACACTTCGCGATGCGGGAATGGGATTTCAATGTTCTCTTCCTTAAAGCGCTCGTAAATTGCAATGCGTAACTCATTGCGAACGGTTAGACCATTTCCGATATCAGCGAGGAATGCTCTGATGACAAAATCAAGCGATGATGCGCCAAAGTCAGCAAATTCAACACTTGGCTCTGGTGTTTTTAAGACATTCGGATTCTGATCCGCAATTTCAATCAATAGATCGATAATTCGTTGCGGGCTGTTATCATAGGAAACACCAACCATGACCTCGATACGGCCAATGGGGTTTCTGTGGGTCCAGTTACCCACCGCGCCGTTCACAAGCTCAGAGTTTGGTACAATCACCGATTTACGAGAGAAGGTTTCAATCTCTGTTGCACGCACTGAGATCTCTTTAACAATGCCTTGAACGCTTGTTGTCTCAACCCAGTCACCTGCTTTAAACGGGCGCTCTGCAAGCAAGATCAAGCCGGACACAAAGTTACTAACAATCGTTTGAAGACCAAAACCAATGCCAAGGGATAAAGCACCAGCGACCAATGCAAGATTGGATAGATCAAATCCTGCAGCAGAAATCGCAATCATTGCCGCAAGCGCAATACCAAAATAGCCAATAACTTTGCGGATTGAGTTTCGCACACCAAGCTCAACCTTGCCTCGTACCAGCACATTACGGTCAAGCCATTGCTGAAAATGACGTGTCGCAAAATATCCAATACCAAAGAGGATCAGTCCGATCCCGATATTCAACAGTGAAATATTGATGCCGCCGATTTGCAAATGAGTGAACAATGCAAGTGCACCAGACATCACTTCCTCAGACGCAAAACCCCATTGCAACAAGATAAACGATAGCCCAAGTCCGAGAATTAGAAGATAAATCAAAATACCAAACAACAGACCTAAACGATTTGCGTTCTGCTCTGATAATTGAACAGATTTCGAAAGCGTTACACCCAATGGAGAAGCGGCGAACGCCCCCTCCACCATCACGGATTTAGCCGAAAGCAAGCCGAAATATATAACGATAAGCAAAGCGCCCGTTACAACAATCTGTGTAGCTATAAAGGCCGCTAAGGCGACGTAACCAACAAGGCTAATCAAGATTAACGCAATACCTGCAACGAGTGTTGTGGTTCTGATCCAGCCTTGTGTTGAAATCCCTGTCTCACTGTCGAGCTTCCCCTCAGGCGCAACAGGTTCTAAGCGCGAAACAATAATTAGAACGGCGGCAACTGCGATCGTTTCAAAAAACGCCTGCGCTACACTGTTTTGCAAGGGTAGATCCAGTATTTCTCGCACACCAACCCCGACATATGAGATCGTACGGATAGCGAATAAAAGGCCAACCAAAACAAACAACCATTTTGCACCGCGATTGGTCACATTTACCAAGCGGCTTGTTGCATCCCATGGAGATAAAATCGCCAGCGCCAGCGTTAAAACAAGAACGAGCGCCACTGCGGACTGAATGAGACGTGCAAATAGTGCTGCAAAATCGATCCGTAATACGCCAAAATCCAGCAGCAGAAAATAGGTACTGGCACCGACCGCAGCAGCTGTTAATGTTGGGATGGCCGCGGACCAAAAAGCCGAAGTTAGACGCGCGCCAATTCCGCCCTCTTCCACTTCACTGCGCCCTAAAATAAATCGTCCGAATATCCGATAGCCACCGAAATAAATCAGTAGGCCTGCAACGCCTGAAAACGCCAACGAGGAAAAGAGCGCGCTGCGTTTAAACTCCCACACAAATGCGAGCCAAGCCTGCGTCTTAACCCAGAACTTGGACATTTCTTCGCGAAACATGCTGTGTATTTCAAAGGCTGAGATGGCGCCAATTTCAACCCGCTCAAATAGTGCGCTTGTAAATAAGTCACGCCGGGTAATGCCGACATCAAAGACGAGTTCATCAAGTCGCGTAGCCAATTTCTCCAAGCGACCGACATAGACAGTTAGTAAGGCACTGCTTTCAGTTAATGCCTTTCGTTCGAGTGTCACCGCCTGTGCTTCTGAGCCATCGGCCGGCGCATCACCCAGCGCTGTGAGCTTTTCTTTATCGCTCGCAATCTCAAGCTTAAACTGATCCAGACTTTCCTGAACTTCAAGAAGCAAGGTGCTGGCATCTGTGCGAATATCAATTAGGACGGTTTCATTATCCTTGTTCTGATCAAATCTATTTTCAAGACTATTAGTCTGGCTTTCAAACTGTTCAATTTGGACTTCATCACGCGTTAACTCTTGGCTTTGTTGCGCAAAGCTACCGAACACCAAAAACATTGATGCCAACACCACAAAAAAGGTATTTTTGATCATATTTTGAAGCTGAGTTTTATTGAAAATCAGATTGTACACGTGGAAAATCCAGAATAAGAGTTTGAGGATATGTAATCTAAAGCAAACTATTTATCTCACATCTGGTCGAAATGCCAATCCAGTATTTCAACCATATATTCGCTCATATTATCATCGTAATTCTGTTTGCCTTCGATGGCAAATACCGCGGACAATTCTGCATCAGGATCGCTAGCAATGAACGCGTTGATTTGTGCGCATATTTCTGGCGCCGTTAAATCAAATTTGCATCTCGCCACCGCAATAGAATTGCGATTGGTTTTAAACATGTGAAATCCGGCTTCGATTTCAGCATTTGCAAGATCAAGTCCGGTTTCTTCACCCAGCTCACGTTCGACATTTGCCAAAAGATCTATTTTACCATCAACGATATCGTCTGCGTCCAGCGAACCCGATGGCGAATAGCACTTACCTGCATTAAACGTGTGGTCTGCCATCCTCCCAACAATTGGCAATCCCTCTTTGGAGATGATTAAGCCAAGCGCAAAGAGATGACTTCCTTCGCCCTCAGGGTTTTGCAGCCAATGCAAAAACGTTGAATAAGGAACCAAATGACTGGTGCCTTCTAGAATATCGTCTTGGTAATTCATTGCGCTATCAAGCATCACCAGTCCGTTAAACAAGGATGGTTTTTTGGCGACTTCTTCTTCCCAAGCTTTAAGCGCAATATCGGAATTTTCTTCGTGATACGGATGTGGCTGATCACTGACACTCAGCTCAACTGATCTTACAAATCTTGGGTAAGTCTCCATGATAAAGTCTTTTTCACCGATAGTTATATAACGTTGATCTTGGTTACAATCGGACAATGGTCCGATGCTTTGGGGCGATCCCATCCAACACGAGGATAACGCTCCACCTCTTGCCCTTTAGGAAAAACGGTCCGGTGAGGTTGCCCTGCGCGAATAACTTCAGGAACTTCTTTTTGAGAAGCTTTCGCCAGCGCCGGGGACAATAAGATATAATCCAATTGGCATAACTGCTGCACCTTTGGGCCACGCGTATGATAGGTGGTCCATCTATCCAATTCACTTCTGCGGTTCATGACATTTTCGGTAAAGCCATCAGAGAGGAAAACATCTAATGCACTCGGGCTTTCGTTCTCGGCATAAAATGTATAGCCATCGCGTCGATTGCCATCGACAACAACACGCATTTGGTAATCATTCATATCGCCACAAATGATAAAGCGCTTATTATCGGTTTTCCCCTTACCAAAGCGTCTTTCGATAATCGCGCGAACAGCTTTTGCCTCAGCCCGGCGCACTGGCATTGTATATGTTCGGCCATCAAGGCCATCACGCGCCGGTCCCATGGATTTAAAATGCACGTTATAAATCGTCAGCGGTTTGCCACCAACTTTGACATCAATTTCCTGACAATCACGCTTAAAAATCCGATCATTGGGATTGTATTTTTCATCCAAATCATCTGACAGCAGATCAAGATCACCATAGGTCAATTCAGCATGGGTTTTCATCCGAACAAACTCGATCTCGTCACCATCGCGGGTGTGATCGCGCATCATGATCGCAACATCAATACCGCGACGATCGTTTCCCTCTGCAATAAACTTGTGCCGATATCCCTCACCAATCATGCGATAAAGATAGCCGCGTTCAAAAGCTTTTAGTGTTTCAAGATCTTCAACTTCTTGCAGACAAATTATATCCGCATAGGTATCGGCAATAGCCAAAGCCGTCATCTGGCGCGTATCATCGGTAATTGAAACCTGACGCGCAATTTCCATCTGCTTATATTGTTCTTTATCCGCAGCATCGTACAAACTGGTCACTCGATCTTGCCTGTGATCAAGATGAAATCCGGAGAAATCAAAACGGCTCAGCAAATTTTCAGTGTTAAACGTCGCAATTCTCAGTGCCATTAATCGAACTCCCCAAAGACTGATGAGGAGAGTTGACTGGTTTGCGTACGAACGTCAAGCCATTTGAGAAATTGCCACAGCTAGTTTCCCAATTCCTGTCTTAATCGCATCCTTGTCAGGTCTTGAGAAATTAAGCCGCATTGTATTCGTTCCAGTCCCATCTGGATGAAATGCATTGCCTGGAACAAAGGCAACTTTTTGTTCGCGAACGGATTTTTCAAGCAATTTAACCCCATCGATAGATCGCGGTAAAGTCAACCAAACGAACATACCTCCCTCAGGAACAGTCCATTGAACACCTTCGGGCATGTATAAAGATAGCGCCTCCAACATCACATCTCGTTTGCCTTTATAGCAGGTTTTGATGGTTTCAATCTGTTCGTTAAAACCAGATTGAACCACGCGATGAACCGCCATTTGATTAAGCGTTGGCGAATGCAAATCAGAAGCTTGTTTGATCAAAACCAATTTATTGATGACATCTTGCGCGGCACAAACCCAACCTACTCTTAACCCCGGAGAAAGAGTTTTCGAAAAGCTGCCGCAATAAATCGTGCTGGTTTTTTCAATATCACCTGATCGCGCAACATCAAGCGCAAGAACTGGAGGCAATGCATCCCCCTCATATCTTAGAGCTTGATAGGCTGCATCTTCAATCACCGGAGCTTTCAACTCATTCGATAAATCTAAAAGTGCTTCACGCTCTGCCAATGAAAGCGTTTTGCCCGTCGGATTAGCAAAATCAACTGATGCATAGAGCATTTTGACCAAACCACCTTGCTCTTCGGCCTGACTGACATAGCTCTCTGGAGACCGATTGCCATTTAAATTCAATTGATCAAACGAAGGTTCATAGGCTCTAAAAGCTTGGATCGCTCCTAGATAAGTTGGCCATTCAACAATCGCTGTATCTTTTGGAGATAAGAAGAGTTTGCCGAGATAATCCAACCCCTGTTGAGATCCTGAAGTGATGAATATGTTATCAGGGGTACACGGCACACCTATTTCTGCCATCCGTTCTGACAGCCAAACACGCAGCGGATAATATCCCTCACTGACAGAATATTGCAGGCCCTTATCCGCCTCCTCACTGCCTAGTATTTCAGAATACGCAGCTTGAAATTTCTCCTTGGGAAACAGAACTGGATCGGGAATACCACCGGCAAAAGAAATAATATCAGGCTGATCCAGTAATTTAAGTAATTCCCGGATTTCAGAAGCCTTCATAGACTGCGTGCGCGAGGCGAATAATTCCTGCCAATTCATGATCATTTCCAATATGTCAGTAAAGTTGACCTAATCAGATATATTGACTTAAAACTTTATGCAATATATTTCTCACCAATTCGCTGTGTTTTGAGCAATGTGATTGTTTTTAATGATCTATTTTGTTAGTCAGAGCTTACTATTTCTGGATATTTCATATGATCACCTTCGCGCTAGCCGTATTTTTACTTATAATCACACCAGGTCCGGGTGTTTTAACACTAGCAGGTGTTGGGTCAGCTTTTGGATATAAACCGGGGTTTCGATATCTGTTGGGATTGCTGATTGGCCAAAATATGGTTGCGCTTGCGGTCGTATCTGGCCTTGCAGCGATATTGCTAGCAGCGCCAATCATCAGAAATATTCTTCTGGTACTTTCGGTCAGCTATTTATGTTTCCTTGCCTACAAAATCGCATTCTCAGGTGCAAAAACAGCTTTTGCGGGCGCGCAAAAAGAGCCAGGTGTTACCGGTGGCATTATGCTGCAAGCCATCAATCCAAAAGCTTATGTCGTCAATACAAGCTTCTTTACAGGCTTTGCCATATGGCCCGACAATTTCG
>JAHDEP010000047.1:11341-14025 GCA_020628775.1 Rhizobiaceae bacterium
CAGCGGAAATCACCTATAAATTCATCGTACTAAACGTCATATGGATCAGCATACACATATTGTGGCTTGCTGTTGGCGTGACGATCAATCGCCTAAACTTAGCGCCACGCACGCAGTTTATCATCAATATTGGCATGGCACTGGCGCTGCTATCGGTTATTTTCCTGGCACTTTGGACGCAGTTTTATCGCTGATTAGTCATTTGATGGCATCTTATTCCAAGCATCAAGCGCGGCAATTTTATATGCTTCTGCCAAAGTTGGATAATTGAAGGTGTTCTCAACAAAATATTCCAGTGTGCCTTTAAGATTAAGAACCGCTTGACCCACATGGATCAACTCGGTTGCGCCTTCACCTACGATGTGACAACCCAATAATCTGCGCGTTTTCAGCGAAAAGATCATCTTCAGCATGCCTGTTTCAAGGCCCATAATATGACCGCGTGAGGTTTCTCTAAAACGCGCAATTCCGCACTCATATGGAATATTCCGCTCAGCAACTTCCTCTTCCGTCATTCCAATTGTTGAAATCTCTGGAACGGAATAAATGCCATAAGGGAAATATTCAGGGGGATCGTAAGCTTTTTCACCAAATGCATGACAAGCTGCAATTCTCCCCTGCTCCATCGAAGTCGAGGCAAGGCTCGGAAAACCAATAACATCACCAGCTGCATAAATCCCTTCAACGTTTGTTTCAAACGTCTTTGGGTCTACTTTAATTCGCCCGCGATGATCACATTCAAGCCCGCAGTTTTCCAGCCCTAGCGCATCTGTAGCGCCCATGCGCCCTGCAGCAAAGAGCACCATATCCGATTTAACAACACGGCCATCTTCCATATCAATTTGGCAACCACCGCCATCAATAAGCGAAACTTTCTCTACCTTTTTACCAAAGCGAAGAACCATATTTCGATCCCGAAGTTGGTAGATCAAATCACCCACCAATTCCTTATCAATAAAATCGAGCATAGAATCTCTTGGCTCTACCAATGTCACATGCACATCTAGCGCATTAAAGATCGTCGCATATTCAATCCCGATAACACCGGCACCAATCACAGTAATGCTGCGCGGCAAGTCTTCCAGATCTAAAATCTCGTCACTATCTAACAGGCGTTTTCCGTCAAATGGATAATCATCCGGACGATAGGGTCGCGTTCCAACCGTTAGCAAAAACCGCTCTGAAGAAAATTGTGTGATCTCACCATCTTCTCCATGCACTTCAACAACATTTTTCTCAACAAACTTTGCTGTGCCTTTAAATGTCTCAACCCGGTTTCGAGCAAACTGATGCTCAAGCACTTCCACTTCGTGGTTGAGCGTTATGTGCAAGCGTTTGCGCAAATCTTCTGCGGTCAGGTTTTGTTTGACGCGATAGGCTCTGCCGTAAAATCCACGTTCACGCCAACCGCTCAAGTTCAACGCTGTTTCTCGCAAGGTTTTAGATGGAATAGTGCCGGTATGAACCGAAACACCGCCAACGCGCCTACCCTTTTCAATCACGATTACGCGTTTGCCCAATTTAGCTGCTTGAATAGCTGCGCGTCGACCAGCGGGTCCGCTGCCGATAACGATTAAGTCAAAATGTTCCAATGCGTTTCCCCAATTTGGTTCCCCAAGGTGATTCCCTATTGCGATTTATCGCGATTTTTCATGAGCCTAACAAATTCACAACCAGCCGCAAGTCCGATTGTGGACGCTTCAAGTTCATTTATGGACATGACACAAAAAAGGCCCCAATCTAAAACGAATGAGGCCTTGGTCTAAATTCATCCTATGTAGTCGACTTAATAGTCATCGTAATAGGTTTCGCCAAACAGGCTATTGACCGTATTATCTCGCGCAGCTTCTGCAATTGACTTCATAATTTCAAGTGCAGCTTCCATTTCAAGATCAACCACCGCATCAGCAGTTAGCGGACTATCACCTTCATCCTGATCAAAATCAGATTGCGTGCCATTTCCATCAAACAAGGCCGCCATATCGTTTAGGCTGCCAACGCCAGCGCCAAATCCGAGACCTTTTTGATCACCAATTGAAAGGAAAGATGCTTGCGTTACTTCAGATCGTTCAAATGAGAAAGATGTAACGGTGTTGCCATCCTCATCTTCACCAATTGAAAAATCAATGCTGAAAGATTGCGTATTCTCATAAGAGATAGCTTGATAGCCACCTTTATTATTCGAGCCTTCAAATGCAAATGCTGTCGACATCTCAAAGCTTAAGCTAAAGCCTGTGAGCTTGCCATTTTCCTGCTCCATAGAAAATGACAATCCTGCATAGGATTCTAAATCTAAACTCATTGCACTGCCATTACCGTTACTTTTTGAAGCGGAAACCGACAATGTGCTTTCAAATTCTGCTGTGGTCAGACTTGTGAGCGTACCAGCATTATTTCCACCTTTTACAGGTTCATCTGAAATGCGGTTCTGCAAACTGTCCATAAATGCAGTGATGATTTGCGATGACGCTTTATCAAAAGACTGGCGTGCACCATCTTGATGACTTTGAATAGCGTTTAAAACATTACGAGGTCCAGGAGGCTGTGTACCCTTTTGCGGGTTGCCATTTTCCTGAGACGATTGAAGGAGCGATATATTGGCTGACTGCTGATATCCGGCAAAGGCTGAAATCATTTTACTAACCTACTCTTGGGCGCCCCCCAGCACCAAATTAATACGACCT
>JAHDEP010000047.1:14125-16425 GCA_020628775.1 Rhizobiaceae bacterium
GCAACAATGGTAAATGTTACTTTGGCGCACTCGCCATTGACCAGTTCTGTTCCCAAAACGAGCCAAACAGTTCAAGCACCCTTTGAAAGCTTTCAATTCACCTTTGGCGATATGACAAAGCTTGTGAAAATCACCGTAGAAACTGAAGCAGGTGAAAAGACCGATCTTGATCTTTCAAACCACCGCGCCCCACAACTTGAGCACATTATAAAATCAGAGCCACTTTCAGCGGGACATTATGTTGTTTACTGGCGCGCACTAAGCGATGACGGTCACCCAATTAAGGGCAGCATTCCCTTTAAAGTAAGATAGCGTTCAGATGGCATTTGATGTCTGGTCGATATCGATCATAATTTTCAAGTTTATTAGTTACGCCGCGACTTTATTGTCTGCTGGCAGCTTTCTTTTCGCAGTCATATTAAAACCAAACGCTAAGCTATCGCCAAAATCTTGGAACATACTTGCCATTGTTTTAGCCATCTTAGCTTCGTTTTTGCTTATCCCTTTAAATGTAGGTCTCTTTAACGATGATGGCTTTAGCGGCATGTTCGACTTTGAGATCTTTAAGATCGTCATTGACAGCCCAATCGGTGATAGCACACTCTATCGAATTCTTGGTTTGATCATCCTATTGGTAGGCTTGCACTTTACCGGGATCTTACACAATTTCATCGGGGCGATCGCGGTGCTCATTATAAGTTGGTCATTTACCCAAATTGGCCACCTCAGCAATATAGAACCAAGCCTGATCAAACTGCTATTGATCCTGCATCTTCTTGGGGTCGCATATTGGATTGGTGCCTTTATCCCGCTATATCGTGCAGCAAACGGATTACTACCCGATGAAGAAACGGCTGACCTAGCTCATAGATTTGGCCAATGGGCTGTCTATATCGTCATAGGATTATTTATCGCCGGGCTCATCATGGCGTTCAATCTACTTGCAAGCCCGAGCCAATTATTTTCAACCGAATATGGACGAACGCTGGGATTTAAAATCCTCATTTTCTTTGCTTTGCTCGGATTGGCGGCATTGAATAAGCTGCGGCTTGTTCCCGCACTTAAAACATCTCAACCAAATGCAGCAAAGCGCCTTCGACAATCAATTATGCTGGAAAGTTTATTGGTTGCAACGATCTTTATCATCACGGCAATTCTCACAACGGTGACGCAACTCCCCGCACATCACTAGCATTATCTTATGCGCATAAAAAAAGCCGCATCACTTAAGACGCGGCTTTTAATTGGGTAAAAACTAAAACTAGTTTTTAGCTTTATCAACCAACTGGTTTTTAGCAATCCAAGGCATCATGCCGCGAAGTTTCTCACCAACTTCTTCGATTTGGTGTTCGTCGTTCAAGCGACGGATACCTTTAAAGCGAGCACCACCAGCGCGGTATTCTTGCATCCAATCTGATGTGAATTTACCAGTTTGAATATCAGTCAATACGCGTTTCATCTCAGCTTTAGTTTCGCTTGTGATGATGCGAGGACCAGAAACATACTCACCCCATTCAGCAGTGTTTGAGATTGAGTAGTTCATGTTTGCAATGCCGCCTTCATAGATAAGGTCAACAATCAACTTCACTTCGTGCAAGCACTCAAAGTAAGCCATTTCTGGTGCGTAACCAGCTTCAGTCAATGTTTCGAAACCAGCACGGATCAATTCAACAAGACCACCACAAAGAACAACCTGCTCACCGAATAGATCAGTTTCGCACTCTTCACGGAAGTTTGTTTCGATGATGCCTGAACGACCACCACCAACGCCACATGCATATGACAAAGCTAGGTCATGTGCGTTACCAGAAGCATCATGATGAACAGCGATCAAACATGGCACACCGCCACCTTTCATGTATTCGCCGCGCACTGTGTGGCCAGGGCCTTTTGGTGCAACCATAACAACATCAACTGTGTCTTTTGGTTCGATCAAACCAAAGTGTACGTTCAAACCGTGCGCAAATGCGATAACAGCGCCATCGCGAATATTTGCAGCAATGTGGTCTTTATAAATGTCAGCTTGCAACTCATCAGGAGCAGCCATCATCATGAAGTCAGCTTCTGCAGCAGCTTCAGCAACAGATTTCACTGCAAAACCATCAGCTTCAGCTTTTTTCGCAGTTGGCGAACCTTCACGAAGCGCAATGATAATGCCTTCAGCACCAGAATCTTTAAGGTTCATGGCATGAGCACGACCTTGTGAACCGTAACCAATGATAGCTACTTTTTTCGATTTGATGAGATTTAGATCTGCATCAGCATCATAATAAACACGCATTTTAAATCCTTCCTTTAAA
>JAHDEP010000304.1 GCA_020628775.1 Rhizobiaceae bacterium
CAGCACAATCCTGATGTGGCATCGGGAACCGAAGCGCTAAAAGGTTTGGCTGGTTATCTTGCCACAAATGAGAATTTTAATGTTCAATCGTTCCGCATGATCGGTGAAGGTGATCTGGTCGCAACCCATTCAATTTATGAAGGTTTTGCTGAAGTGCCGCTGGTGGCATTTGATATTTTCCGCATTGAAAATGACCGCATTGTCGAACATTGGGATAACATGGCCCCTGTGGTGACAGAAACGGCCAACGGCAACAGCCAAGTCGATGGTGCAACAGAGATTGCTGATTTAGAGAAAACAGCGGATAATAAAGCGCTTGTTGAAGAATTCGTCGAGAAGGTCTTGATCAAGGGCGAACAGGTTGATCTAACCCAATATGTCTCACCTGAAACTTATATTCAGCATAATCCGCAAGTCGCCAATGGTTTGGATGGTCTCGGCGCATTTTTGAAATATCTCGGTGAAAATCAAATCAAATTCTACTACACAAAACGTCATTTAACTGTAGCAGAAGGCAATTTTGTTCTAACGGCATCTGAGGGTGTCTTTGGTGATAAACCGCAGGCGTTTTATGATCTGTTCCGTGTTGAAAACGGTTTGATCGTGGAACATTGGGATGTCATCGCTGATATGCCAGGTGCAGACGCCAAGCATAATGAAGATGGAAAATTCTAAATTTTGATATATCTACCAAAAATGATGGGTTGGTGAATTACACCTGCCCATCAACCGTTTGCAATTGCTGCTTCATATTCTTCAGAGCGAATTGTCCATTCTTCTTCCAAAGTCTCAACTTGAGTTAAGAGTTCACCACGAGTTTTGGTAATATCAGTTACTTTATCTGGATCTTTCTCGTAGATATCCGGATCGGCCAATTGCTCATCGATGGTTGCAATTTTCGCTTCAACCTTCTCGATCTTGTTTTCGATTTCAGTCACCTTGCGCTTTAATGGTTTGTATTTTTCACGCGCTTGCGCAGCTTTCTTACGCTGGTCAGCTTTTGATAGCTTTTTGGGCGCATCTTCTCCAGATTTCTTGGGTTTGGTTTTACCACCAACCACAAGATCACGATATTCATCCATGTTACCGTCATAGGATTTGACGGTCCCGTCGTTGACAATCCAAAGACGATCAACGGTTGCTTCAATGAGATAGCGGTCGTGACTGATTAAGATCACAGCGCCCTGAAACTCAGTCAAAGCTCTGATCAAGCTAGCGCGACTATCAATATCAAGGTGGTTGGTTGGCTCATCCAGAATAAGAAGGTGAGGGCCGTCAAAAGTCGCCAAGCCCATCAACAGGCGGGCTTTTTCTCCACCTGAAAGCTGCTCAACCTTTGTGTCCATTTTTTCAGATGATAATCCCATCTGCGCAACGCGGGCTCGTACTTTTGCCTCTGGAGCATCAGGCATGATGGCTTTTACATGATCAAATGGTGTCTCTCCGGCATGAAGGTCATCAAGCTGATGCTGAGCGAAAAAACCAATATTGAGTTTGGCAACACGAACCAGCTCACCTGTTTGATTTTGCAATCGATCCGAAATGAGTTTGGCGAAAGTTGATTTACCATTACCGTTCATGCCCAAAAGCGCAATGCGATCATCATTATCAATACGCAGATCGATATCCTGCAGGATTGGTTTGCCAGTTTCATATCCGCAGGAGGCATTTTCCAATTTGATGATTGGCGAACTGACTTGCTTCTTCGGGTCAGGGAAGTGAAACTCAGAAACGTTACTGTGCACAACAGAGGCAACCGTTCCCATCTTTTCAAGTGCTTTTACACGAGATTGAGCCTGTTTAGCTTTACTGGCTTTAGCCTTGAAGCGATCAACAAAGCTTTGAAGATGTTTTCGTGCCGCTTCATTTTTAACGCGGGCTTTTTCCTGAAGCACATCCTGCTCAGCTTTTTGGCGCGCAAACTGATCGTAATTGCCTTTATAAAGCGTCAGTTTTTTCTGGTCCAAATGAATGATTGAATTGCAAGCATTGTTTAACAGATCACGATCGTGACTGATGATAATCGCAGTGTATGGATATGCTCGAATATAGGCTTCCAGCCACAATGTTCCCTCAAGGTCTAGATAGTTGGTCGGCTCATCCAGTAACAACAAATCTGGTTGAGAGAATAAGATAGCCGCGAGCGCAACACGCATTCGCCAACCACCTGAAAAACTCGAAGCCGGACGCTTTTGCGCCTCTTGATCAAATCCAAGACCTGCTAGGATGGATGCCGCGCGCGATTCAGCTGAATGCGCATCAATATCAACCAGACGCATTTGTATGTCTGCAATACGATCAGGATCAGTTGCCGTTTCTGCCTCAGCCATCAAATCGGTGCGCTCTTTATCCGCTGCGAGCACGATATCAATCAATGCATCTTCTGTGGAAGGTGCTTCCTGAGCCACTTGACCAATTCGGCATTTACGGGGGAGCGAGATCTCACCTGTTTCAGCGCCAAGATCACCTGTTATGACACGAAATAAAGTGGATTTGCCCGCACCATTGCGCCCAACAATGCCCGCTTTCATTCCTGTTGGAAGCGTAACACTGGCATGGTCGATGAGTAGGCGTCCGGCAATTCTTGCGGAAAGATCAGATAT
>JAHDEP010000305.1 GCA_020628775.1 Rhizobiaceae bacterium
GGGCTGAAAAACTGTTTCATAAAATGATTACATCTCGATCGTCTTGTTATCATTGAACCAGTTAAATTGGGCTAAAACGAGGTGATAGCCAATTAAATTACGTCAAATTAGCTTCTAGGAGACCATGCATCATAATCGCCAGTAACAGTAGGACGATCAGCAGGGTTTAGCATTGAACCTTTTGGACGATAAGCGCCAGCGGTGCCAGTTTTGTTGGCTTCATGCTCAAGCTGCCATTCAAATGGCTCATAATCTTCATCCACAGGAGACACATCAGTACGGTGATGCATCCAGCCATGCCAGCCAGCAGGAATTGCTGATGCTTCCGCATAGCCTTTATAGATCACCCAGCGACGTGTGCGACCTTCATCATCTTGCCCACCTTGGTAGTAAACATTACCAAATTCATCTTCACCCACACGTGTGCCTTTACGCCAAGTATGGAAGCGAGTTCCAACTGTTGCGCCGTTCCACCAAGTAAAAAGTCCTAGGAAAAATGATTTCATATCGCCGATTCGCTCTATTGAACTAGTTTGTTTGACTTATGCCGCTTGTATTTTGGGATGTCTAGTGCCGGACAATCATTTAGAGCTGTTTTTCAAACACTAAAGCCTCAAGCCCACCCTCTTCCAAACGGATATTGGTATTTCTATAGCCAAATCGCTCATAAAAGCCAACAGCTTTTACATTGCGTGCATCGACACCAAGTCGCATGAGCTTGGCTTCAGGAAAGCTCAATTCAATTTCCTCAAGCAAATCGCGACCAATGCCCTGTCTTTGATGTTCAGGCAGAACATATATTTGGCTAAGATAGGCGATCCCATCTTCACTTGGCGCTTTTACATATGCAACGCCGCCGAGCGATTGACCATCATCGGCAACGACATATTCCGCATTGCGATCCTCGACATTTTGTTTAATCGCATCGGCGCTGTGCCAAGTCTCACAAATATCATTGACGAAATCGACGCCATAGATGCCATCATACGTATCGTGCCAGGTTTCAACCAGCACAGGACGGATCTTATCGATATCGCGGACGGATGCCGTGCGAACAAAAAACACTATTCAACACCAAGCTTTTCACGAACAAGCTTTTGAACCGCTTGCGGGTTGGCTTTACCGCCTGTTGCTTTCATCACCTGACCAACAAACCAGCCTGCCAATTGCGGCTTGGCTTTAGCTTTTTCAACCTGATCTGGATTGTTAGCAATGATCTCATCAACAGCTGCTTCAATTGCACCAGTATCTGTCACCTGCTTCATACCGCGCTCTTCAACGATCTGAGCAGGATCACCACCTTCATTAAAGACGATTTCAAACAATTCCTTAGCGATCTTACCGGAAATTGTTTCATCCTGGATCATTGAGATAATCGCACCAAGCTGCTCTGGAGATACAGGACTATCTTCAATTTCCTTGCCAGCCTTATTCAGCGCGCCCAATAGATCGTTGATGATCCAGTTGGCTGCAAGCTTGCCATCACGGCCCTCAGCCACTTTTTCAAAGAAGTTAGCGATTGTTTGTTCGGTCACCAAAATCGATGCGTCATAAACAGATAGCCCCAAATCGTTGACCAAGCGGTCTTTCTTCTCATCTGGAAGCTCTGGCAATTCTTTTGCAAGTGCATCGACATATTCTTGTGAAAACTCAAGCGGCAACAGATCTGGATCTGGGAAATAGCGATAATCATGCGCATCTTCTTTTGAACGCATAGAACGTGTTTCACCTTTGCCTGGGTCAAACAAACGTGTCTCTTGATCGATCACACCACCATCTTCGATGATCGCAATCTGACGACGTGCTTCATATTCAATCGCTTGGCCAACAAAACGGATTGAGTTGACGTTTTTGATCTCGCAACGCGTGCCAAATTCGCCACCTGGCTTACGAACGGATACGTTCACATCCGCACGCATGGAACCTTCGTCCATGTTGCCATCACAAGTGCCGAGATAACGGAGGATCGTGCGAAGCTTCGTCAAATATGCCTTCGCTTCATCAGCTGAACGCATATCCGGCTTTGAAACGATTTCCATCAGCGCAACGCCTGAACGGTTTAGGTCAACATAAGATAACGTTGGATGCTGATCGTGGATTGATTTGCCTGCATCTTGCTCAAGGTGCAGACGCTCAATACCAATCTCAGTATCTTCAAACTGACCTTTATTATCAGGCCCAACAGAAATAATGATCGTGCCCTCGCCGACAATTGGATCTTTAAACTGCGATATCTGATAACCTTGCGGAAGGTCTGGATAGAAATAGTTTTTACGGTCAAAGATCGAACGATTGTTAATCTGCGCTTTCAAGCCAAGGCCAGTCTTTACCGCTTGGCGAACGCATTCTTCGTTGATGACCGGCAACATGCCAGGCATTGCAGCATCAACTAAAGACACATTATCATTTTGGGCGCGACCAAATTCAGTCGATGCACCTGAAAATAATTTCGCTTCACTGGTGACCTGTGCGTGGACTTCCAAACCGATGATAATTTCCCAATCGCCAGTAGCGCCTGGAATAAAACGTTTCGCATCGGGTGTGCGTGTATCGACAAGTTCTGGGGCTGTCATTTTAGGACCTTAAA
>JAHDEP010000306.1 GCA_020628775.1 Rhizobiaceae bacterium
CTAATTTCTGTAAAATAACCAGTCGCGCTGCCTTCCAGCTCAAGTGCAAAGTTGAACGCAACTAACGGATCCATCTCGCCGTCATAAATACTAGTTGACATAGTTTTATCTCCTTATCGCAAATATTTTGCGTTATTTACTACTCATCCATTCCCGGTTGCCACTGGCTAATGCGGAAAATCACAAATTCAGCCGGTTTGACAGGAGAGATGCCAATTTCAACAATCAATCGCCCAAGATCACGTGACTCTGGCGGATTTAATTCTTCATCACAACGCACATAGAATGCTTCATCTGGCGTTAGCCCAAACAATGCGCCGCTCGCCCAAACCGTTTTCAAGAATGCATTCACATCACGCTTGATACGGCCCCACAGTCGTGGCTCGTTTGGTTCAAACACAATCCATTGCGTCCCACGTTCAATTGATTTTTCAACGTAGTTGAACAAACGGCGCACATTGATGTAGCGCCATGAAGGATTGCTACTTAGCGTACGAGCGCCCCAAATGCGGATGCCCATGCCTGGGAATGCGCGGATGCAATTCACACCATTTGGATTTAGCACATCTTGTTCGCCTTTAGTGACTTGGTATGCCAATCCAGTAGCACCTTGTACCACTTCATTGGCAGGCGCTTTATGAACACCACGCGTATTGTCACTGCGTGACCAAACCCCAGCAACGTAGCCTGAAGGCGGCATCGTCATCGGCTTATTCGTTGTTGGATCGTTGACTTCAATCCATGGGTAATACATGGCTGCATAACTAGAATCAAATCCAGTTACATTCATGCGCCAGTTCTTTACTTGTTGTGGGTTTAGATTTGGTGGCGTATCAAGAATTGCAACGCGATCTGACATCTTTTCACAGTGTGCAATAATGCCGGTTTGCACCGCTTTGACCATTTGTAGATCAAGCTTTTCACCAGGCATCGTTGTCATCAAGTCAGGCACGACGACCATTGTGATGTCGTCAATTGATTCCAAGCCTTCAATGCCAGTTCGTTCTAAGACTTCACCTTGGAAGTCGCCAACTTTAGGTGCTGCCAGATGCTTGGTTTCAATCGCAAGCGGCTGCGTTTGCTCACGCGGCGCCAGTGCTGCAGGCTCTGCCGAAACATCACCAACAATCAGTTCAACAAATTGTGGAGCTTCCCCTTGGTAAGCTACGGTGGAAACCATATTGCCATCAGGTGCTTCAACTTGCGTTACGCTAACATTGCGAATTGATTCAACTGGATGCCAACCGCCAGTTACTTTTTCACGTTCTATAGATACGTTGAATGTGCTTGGCGTGTCCGCAGTTGGAGCAGCAGCATCACCGTCTTTACCTTTTGCAGATTTAGCTTTTTTATCTGCTGCCGCTGGCGCAGCACCTTCTGGTAAGGAGATATTAACGCGCATTTTTGCACCGTCAACACCAGCAGTTTTTGCGCGGGCAATCAATTGCGGCTTCCCAGCAGAGTTCAATAGACCTGCAGCCGCTGGTGGAATTGACTTCACGCTTACAACATAACAACGTGAACCACCGTTTTGAAAGAAGCCATAAACGGCATTTGGCATAAACGCACCACTTACAAAACCGCCAAATTTTTCGTTATATTGGGTCCAATTTGTGACAAGTTCTGCGCGACCTGACAGGTCAACTGTGAAGCGTTCACCATCTTCGCGATATACAGATTCAGCTTTTTCGCTGAAACCGATAAATACTGGCATCGCAGTTCCGACACCTTCAATTGGTTTAGGGCCTTTATCGACTTCTTCGACATAGACACCTGGTGATAAATATTCAGGCATTTTATTCCTCCGTTCCTTATTGGATAAGTTTGCTTGAAATCAAAAATTTGTAATTCAAAATCAATTTGCCGTTTGTCGCGTCACACCTCCAGCGTGTAGTCAGGTGATGGAATAGACACTTGGACATCACTGATGATTTTTTCGTCTTTAAATACACGTAGTGTATACATACCACTTGATAAATTCCCGACTGCAAAACGTCCTTGCTCATCAGGAACAACTTTCTGATCAGTCTCCATCACTACCACTTCATAATCGCTAGGTTGCGCAGACTTCTTCTTTGTCTTTAATACACCACCAAACGACCAATAAGTGCCAGACTGAGAGCCTGAAGCCAACTGAGGCAGAAAACTCGCCTCGTCACGTTGGCCAAACTGTAGTTGTCGTGTCCGCACGATTGGCGCTTCAACTTCTTGATAAGGGTCCAAACCAATCGTTGCGGATAAAAATACTGCTGGCCGTTGGTTGTTGTCTAAAACAGTCCAGACATCGGCAGGCTTTTCAACGTCTTCCAATTGCGCAATCTTCAAATCAATCGGGTAAGGCTGTTCTGCAAGTGACTTTGGCAAAAACTCTTTTGTCATATGCGCCTTACGAAACAACGCCAACAAGCAAAGAGAAAGAATCCGATGCATGTCTTCAGGTTCTTTGGTCCAAGCAGTCAGCATATAACGCAGTTCAACACGCACGGGCGGCCGCTTAAATGTGGCTCCATTTACACCGCTGCTGACTTGCTTTTGTATCTGACGCTGCCGAAGCTTTACGTTCTCACGCAGGTCATACAAA
>JAHDEP010000048.1 GCA_020628775.1 Rhizobiaceae bacterium
GGCCTACCTTGAATTTGGAGGTAAGAAAAATGGCTGATACGACCGCAACTACATTCGAAGGTCCAAGCGGACCAAAGCCAAAGAGAGCCTTCTCTTCAACCAACATCATCATCTACGGCACACTCTTCGTCGTTTGCCTTTACTATCTTCTGCCGCTTTACGTTATGATCATGACATCGCTTAAGGGCATGCCAGAAATCAGACTGGGCAACATCTTTGGCCCACCGGTTGAAGTGACATTCGAACCATGGGTGAAAGCCTGGGCAGAAGCTTGTACTGGGATTAACTGTGATGGTTTGAGCCGCGGGTTTAGTAATTCGATTTGGATCTTGGTGCCATCTGTATTCCTTTCAATCGCTATTGCTTCTGTTAATGGATATGCATTGGCAAACTGGAAATTCAAAGGCTCTGAAGTCTTCTTCACAATCTTGATCTTCGGTGCATTCATTCCTTATCAGGTAATGATCTATCCAATCGTGATTTTGCTTCGTGAAAGTGGCGATGGGATTACCAATGTCATGCAATTCTTCTGGGAAGATGCACCCCGGTTCCGTCTGATGGGTTCGTTATCTGGACTTGTTATAGTGCACACGATTTTCGGCATGCCGATTTTGACACTGCTGTTTAGAAACTACTTCACATCAGTACCTGAAGATCTGTTTAAAGCTGCGCGTGTTGATGGTGCAAAATTCTGGGGTATTTACTTCCGCATCATGTTGCCAATGTCACTGCCAATCTTTGTTGTGGCAATGATCTTGCAGGTTACAGGTATCTGGAATGACTTCCTCTTTGGCGTGATCTACACCAAACCTGAAACATATCCGATGACTGTTCAGCTCAACAACATCGTTAACTCGGTTCAAGGCGTTAAAGAATACAACGTCAATATGGCGGCTACTCTTCTCACCGGCCTTGTTCCACTCATCATTTATTTCGCTTCTGGCAAGCTATTTGTTCGCGGCATCGCTGCCGGCGCTGTAAAAGGATAATAATAATGACAAACACCAACCCTTCAGTTGAAATCAAACAGCTTGATCTAAGCTTTGGTAAAGTCGAAGTTCTCAAAAACCTGAACCTTGAAATTGCACGTGGTGAGTTTCTTGTGCTTCTTGGATCTTCAGGTTGCGGTAAATCTACCTTGTTGAACTGTATTGCAGGCCTTTTAGATGTGACAGGCGGTCAGATTTTCATCAACGACAAAAACGTCACTTGGGCAGAACCTTCTGACCGTGGCATCGGCATGGTTTTCCAGTCATACGCGCTTTACCCGCAGATGACTGTGGAAGGTAACATGAGCTTTGGTTTGAAAAACGCTGGAATGGCGAAAGACGAAATCAAACGCCGTGTTGAAAAAGCAGCTGGCATTTTGCAGCTTGAACCGCTCCTAGCGCGTAAACCATCAGCACTATCTGGTGGTCAACGCCAGCGTGTTGCAATCGGTCGCGCACTGGTCCGCGACGTGGATGTGTTCTTGTTCGATGAGCCGCTCTCTAACCTTGATGCAAAACTTCGTACAGATTTGCGTGTTGAGATTAAGCGTCTTCACCAACAGCTTCAAAACACAATGATCTATGTGACGCACGATCAGGTGGAAGCGATGACACTTGCTGACCGGATTGCCATCATGAAAGACGGCATCATCCAGCAGCTTGATGATCCGAACACAATTTATGCAAAACCACGAAACAAATATGTGGCCGACTTCATCGGCTCGCCTGCGATGAACTTCTTCAAAGGAAGTATCAAAGGTGGCGCTTTTTCTAGCCCTGAAGTTCAGATGGATCTTAAGGGATATGAAACAGTTGAAGGTAAAGCACCCGATACTGACGCATGGCTTGGTATTCGCCCTGAACATATCCTTTCGGGCGACAATGCTAACGGCTGCTCTTTCGTTGGTGAAGCAACAATCGAAATTGTTGATCCAATGGGTTCTGATACGCTTGTTTGGGCCTCACTTGCTGGCCAATCCATTCGTGTTCGAACTGAAGGTCAATCGTCACTAAAAGTTGGCGACACACTTAAAATTGGTTTCAATGCCGACAAACTTTCAATCTTTGACACAGCTACTGAACTAAGAGTCTAAAATGGTGTTAAAAACTTCGCTGGTGGGCTGCTGGGATCTAGAAGATGAGACCGGCGAACATAGTCTGCCGTTCAAAATTCCAGGTGATGGCATCACAGCCCTTCAAGATGAAGGTCTGATTAATGATCCATATTATGGCCGAAACGAATATGATGTCAGATGGATTTGCGAACGCGACTGGATCGCCAAGCGTTCATTTGATCTCACGGACACTGAACTTGATCTGGTTGTTTCTGAACTCGATACGGTTTCAGAAATTAAGATCAATGGCGAAGTTGTACTTGAAACTGAAAATGCGTTTCGTACGTACCGCACATCAGTAAAATCGGCTCTACGCGTCGGTCAAAATGAGATTGAAATCCGTTTCAAAGCTGTCACAAAATACGCAAATGCCAAACAAGAAGCACAGCCTTATTTCGTGCCTGACATGAAAAAGATGTGCCCCATCCATAACGGCAATATGGTGCGCAAACCTCAATGCGATTTCGGTTGGGACTGGAACATCGCATTAGCCCCATTTGGTTTGTTTGGAGATATCTATCTTGAACCAAGCAAAGCCGTTCGGTTTGAGCATTTCAAAATTAACCAGACGCATGAAAACGGTTCCGTCGCTGTTAGTCTATCTGTCTCATTAAAAAACTATGACGATAGCGCATCCGATTGCGTTTTCAGCTTGGATGGTCAGGACGTTAAAGGCTCATATGACGCCTTGCGTGGTGAAGCAAGCGCAACAATCACGGTTTCTGATCCCAACTTTTGGTGGCCTGCAGGACAAGGGGATCAAAATCTCTATGACGTCAGCGTTTCAATTGGCGATACGAAACTAGAAAAACGCATCGGACTTTGTGAAATCAATTTGGTCAGTGAACCAGATGACGTAGGACGTTCCTTCCGATTTGAAGTTAATGGACGTGCGATTTTTGCAAAAGGTGCGAACTGGATTCCTGCTGATGCGCTCGCTGGCAAAATCAACAAGGAAGATGTGCGCGATCTATTGCAATCAGCTGTTGATGCAAACATGAACATGATCCGAATTTGGGGTGGTGGTCGCTATGAACCAGATTGGTTCTACGATATGTGCGACGAACTCGGCCTGATGATCTGGCATGACCTGATGTTCTCTTGCAATCTTTATTCTGCGACCGATGACTTCCTCGCTGAAATTGAACAGGAAGTCAAAGAAGCTGTGCTTCGCATCGACTACCACGCTTGTATTGCCGTCTGGTGCGGCGACAATGAATTACTTGGTGCTCTGACCTGGTTTGAAGAAGCCGTCAAAGATCGAGACCGTTACCTGGTTGCCTATGATCGCTTGAACCGTGCAATCGAGAAACAGGTGAAAGAAAACGCTGAACATTCGAACTGGTGGCCATCAAGCCCCTCACCCGGCCCTATGTCTTTTGGTGATACCTGGCATGATGACACGTCAGGCGACATGCACTTTTGGTCTGTATGGCACGAAGGTAGAGATTTTGATCATTACCGGGATGTATCTCCGCGTTTTTGTTCAGAGTTTGGCTTCCAGTCATATCCGTCAATGAATGTCATCCGACAGTTTGCTGACGCTGAGGATCTAAACATTGCGTCTCCCGTGATGGAAAGTCATCAGAAAGACAAAGGTGGAAATGCCCGCATTGCAGAAACAATGTTCCGATATTTCCGTTTTCCAAACAGCTTTGAGAACTTTGTTTATCTAAGTCAGGTACAACAGGGCCTAGCAATTAAAACTGCTGTTACCCATTGGCGAAGCTTAAAGCCTCACAGCATGGGTGCATTGATCTGGCAGCTAAATGACACTTGGCCGGTCTGCAGTTGGGCAAGCTTAAATTATGGTGGCGACTGGAAACTACTCCACCACATGGAAAAGCATTTCTTTGCGCCACTGCTTGTTAGCGCAGTTCCACTTGAGGACAAAATTGTTCTAAGAGCCTCAAATGATCTGCCGCAATCTGCAAAATCAGAACTCAGCGTTAAAGCGCTATCGATGTCTGGCGAGCAGCGTGATCTGGCTAAAACCGAATTTGAAATTGGGATTGAATCTGCAATTGACGTGATTGAAATTTCAAAAGCTGATCTTGGCGACGATATCCTGCTTTATGAGTGGATCGATGATCAAGGCAATATCACAAGAGATCACTTAGCGCTTCAACCCTATAAAGCCTACCAATTAGCTGATCCGGAATTGACGCATGAAATCGAAGAAAAAGACGGCGTTTACCACATCACATTAAGCGCTAAAAAACCTGCATTCTTCGTTTCAGTTGAAGCTGATATTTCCGGTCGTTTTTCAGACAATGGTTTCCTGATCACTCCGGACCAGGATGCACTTATTACCTTCACGCCAAAGACAGGCGAGACGGCACCAAATTTCGTCGTACGCGACCTTAGAAACGCAACTCTATAGAAGTACTTAGGAAAAATTATGCAAAGCTTTTCATATCAACTTTATTCCTCCCGTAACTTTCCGCCCCTGGATATCACATTGGAGATGCTATCAAATTTGGGATATGCAGGCGTGGAAAGTTATGGTGCCCTCCTGCTGGAAATTGAGGACCCAGCCGCAACACGCGCTTTGCTGGATAAAAACAATCTAGCTATGAAATCTAGCCATATTGGTCTCGATTTTATCAAAGATGATCCAAAGAAAGTAATTTCGCTTTGCAACACACTTGGTATCAGCAAGGCATTTGGCCCATATTTGCAAGCTGAAGACAGACCGACAACGTCAGCTGGCTGGGTTGATTTTGCTAAGTCCTTAACTGAACTGAGCAAACCATTACGCGATGCTGGACTAGGTTTTGGTTGGCATAACCATGACTTTGAGTTCACAGCGCTTGCAGATGGCGGAATTCCAATGGAGATCATGATGGATGAAGCCGATGATCTTGAGATGGAATTTGATGTCGCTTGGGCTGTAAAAGCCGATTATGACCCGATTGAATTTATCAAAAAATACACATCCCGCATCACAGCAGCGCATATTAAAGATATTGCACCTGAAGGTGAGTGCGCGGATGAAGACGGATGGGCAGATGTCGGTTACGGCACAATGGATTGGCCAAATATCTATGGCGAACTGCGTTCTGTTGGAACTGAGCTGTTTGTGATGGAACACGACAACCCAAGTGATCATCATCGTTTTGCAAAACGATCAATTGAAAACTGTTTGAAATTCTAGAATACCGCAAGGATAGATCCCATGAAAAAACTAGGTGTAGGCATCATTGGCTGTGGCAATGTATCAGCACATTACATGCGATACGGTAATACATTTAACGGCACAGAAGTCATTGCATGTGCGGATATCAATCCAGAAGCTGCAAAGGCTCGCGCCGAAGAATTTGGTTTGCGCGCTGATACAATTGAAGACCTTTTGGCGGCAAACGATATTGATATCATTATCAATCTAACAATCCCGGCAGCCCATCTTGAAGTATCACGTTCGATCCTTAATGCAGGCAAACATGTTTATTCAGAAAAGCCATATGTTTTAAGCACGCAAGAAGGTGATACTCTTAAAGCTCTTGCTGCTGAAAAAGGTCTCCGCATTGGTTCTGCGCCAGATACATTCTTGGGCGGAAGTCATCAGCATGCACGACATCTCATCGATACCAATGCAATTGGCAAGGTGACATCTGGCACCGCTATCGTGATGAGCCATGGTATGGAGCATTGGCATCCAAACCCGGACTTCTTCTTCCAACCAGGTGCAGGTCCTGTACTGGATATCGGACCTTATTATATCTCAAACCTTGTACAGCTCTTGGGACCTGTTGAACGCATCTCAGCGATGACATCAACACCATCTGAAACAAGAACCATTTCTAACGGTCCTCGTAACGGTGAGAAGATCCCAGTTGATACACCGACAACAATCCACGCGTTGCTTCAGTTTAAATCCGGTGCAATCATCACTGTGATTTGTAGCTGGGATGTGTGGAACCATGATCACAATCACATGGAACTTTATGGTGAAGATGGAACTATGTATCTGCCGGATCCAAACTTCTTTGCTGGTGATTTGAAAATCACATCTGGTGGCGAAGCGGTTGATCTTCCATCTTGGGAACATCCATTCTCAGTTCCGAACTTCCAAAATGACAATGCCGGTGGACAAATGCTCGCAAACTATCGCGGAGCGGGTCTATCTGATATGTCGCTTGCAATCCAAGAAGGTCGCGAGCACAGATGTTCAATGGAATTTGCCCATCACGTGGTCGATGTCATGACATCTATTTTGAAGGCGGGTGAGACAAATCAAACAGTTGAACTAACAACAACATGCGAGCGTCCTGCAGCTCTTGATGCAGCGTCGGCGCAAGAACTATTAGCGTAACAGTCAAGTAACGGAGGAAATGAAATGCCAAATACAATGAAAGGTCCGGGAATTTTTCTGGCACAGTTTTTAGGCGATGAGGCGCCATTTAATTCGTTACCTGCTATTACCAAATGGGCGGCTAGTTTGGGATATGAAGGTGTGCAAATTCCAACATGGGACGCGCGCATCTTTGATCTTGAAAAGGCGGCAACTTCACAAGCATATTGCGATGAAGTTAAGGGCATTTGTAAAGATGCTGGCGTTGAGATCACCGAGCTTTCAACCCACCTTCAAGGTCAACTGATTGCGGTCAACCCAGCTTACGATGCGCAGTTTGATGGCTTTGCTCCGAAGGAAGTTCACGGCAATCCAAAAGCACGTCAGGAATGGGCTGTTCAACAAATGTTGTGGGCCGCAAAAGCCTGTCAAAATTTAGGGCTAACAGGTTCAGTGTCATTTACAGGATCCCTCGCCTTCCCATATCTTTACCCTTGGCCACAGCGCCCACAGGGCTTGATTGAGGAAACCTTTGCAGAGCTTGGGCGGCGTTGGACACCAATTCTCAATGCCTATGAAGATGCAGGTGTTGATGTTGGCTATGAAATTCACCCAGGTGAAGATGTATTCGATGGTATTACATTTGAAATGTTCTTAGAGGCTGTTGGCAATCACAAGCGCTGCATGATCAACTATGATCCATCGCACTTCTTGTTGCAGCAGTTAGATTACCTCGATTTTATCGACATCTATCACGAGCGCATCAGCGCTTTCCACGTTAAAGACGCTGAGTTTAACCCATCAGGGCGCCAAGGCGTATATTCCGGTTATCAAAGCTGGACACAACGCGCTGGACGTTTCCGTTCATTAGGCGATGGTCAGGTTGATTTTGCCGGTATCTTCTCACGCCTTGCAACGCATGGATTTGATGGCTGGCCAGTGCTTGAATGGGAATGCTGCTTGAAACACCCAGAAGTTGGTGCTGCAGAAGGTGCACCATTTATCAAAAAGCACATCATTCCGCTAACAGACAAAGCATTTGATGATTTCGCAGATGCTGGAACAGACATCGATGCGATCCACAAAATGATTGGCATTAAATAGGTGAAATTATGACAAGCGCTGATTTACAAAAACCGTTAAAACTGGGCATGGTTGGTGGCGGCGAAGGCGCCTTTATCGGCGCTGTTCACCGGATTGCTGCACGTATTGATAATAGGTTTTCACTGGTCGCTGGCGCTTTGTCTTCAAACGCCGATCGTGCTTTAAGATCCGGCCTAGCACTTGGTCTATCTGAGGATCGCATTTACTCAGATTTCAAAGAAATGGCGACAAAGGAAGCAGCCCGCGAAGATGGTATTGATGCCGTCTCAATCGTTACGCCTAACCACATGCATGCGCCTGTTGCGAAAGCGTTTTTAGAAGCTGGCATTCATGTCATTTGCGACAAGCCACTTACTGCGCAATTGCAAGAAGCGCTTGAGCTGGAACAAGTTGTCAAAAACAGCGGAAAATTATTTGTGCTTACGCATAATTACACCGGCTATCCGATGATGCGTCAGGCACGCGAAATGGTGCAAAATGGTGATCTTGGTGCCATTCGTGTTGTACAAGCTGAATACGCGCAGGATTGGCTTACTGTGCCTGCAGATGACGACAATAAACAAGCAGCATGGCGCACAGATCCCAAAATGGCAGGCGCTGGCGCAATTGGCGATATAGGTACCCACGCGTATAATCTTGCATGCTTTGTATCTGATTTAAAGGTTGATCAACTCGCAGCTGAGCTTTCAAGCTTTGTTGGCGCAAGACTTGTTGATGACAACGCGCATATCAATTTACGTTTTAAAGGTGGCGCGCGCGGCAGCATTTGGGCAAGCCAAATTGCACCGGGCAATGAGAATGGCTTAAAACTGCGGGTCTATGGGGAAAAAGGTGGGATCGAATGGTCTCAAGAAAACCCAAATAATCTTTGGTACACACCCTTTGGCGAAGCAAAACGCTTAATCACGCGCTCAGGTTCTGGCGCTTCAGATCTTGCTAATCGCGTGAGCCGCACACCCGGTGGTCATCCGGAAGGATATCTCGAAGGCTTTGCAACAATTTATACAGAAGCTGCTGATGCTATTCTTGCCCATGAAAATGGCGCGGCTCTGCCCGATGGACATCACATCAATTCCATTGAAGAAGGCATGGCTGGCATGAGATTTATAGATGCTTGTCAACGTTCGTCTAAAAATGATGCCAGCTGGGTCTCTCTCTAGTTTGATATGATCTTTACCCTGAAGTGTTAAACCTCAGGGTAATATCCAAATCGCTTAAAGCTCGCGCTTTTACCTTGGCCTGTCACATCAAATGCTGCCATGCCAACAAATGCGCCGGTGAATGATGAATGTTCGCCTACACCACCTTCATCTGAAATTACAGATGCATCCATTTCAGGCCCGATCGGCTGCCACGCCTGCTCGCCAACCATGCGCCAGAAAAACTGCTGCACTTTCTGATCGACTTCCACCCGCAATTCAATGTCTCCATCGGGGATTGAAACTGGTGCCTCAAGCGGGAACTCAACTTCACCCATCGGCCAATTACCAGGGCATGATTGAATAACCAAACATCGACCAAGCTCTTCATCTGCAGTAACGAGCAATGCATGATACTTGGTCTGATTGTAATAGGTCGTTAAACCTGCACCATGTTGATAAAGTTCAGGCGCAAAATCTGTCACGGTCGTCGCCGAATAACTATGATGCTCTTGACGGCGCGCCACCAAGGCCTGCTCAAACCAACTTCCGATCATCTCCCGCCCGATAAGCGTTAGACCAGTTGCTTCACTTTTAAAAATCCGGTCCGTTTCAGGGGTTCGCAACCATTGAAATTCAATCGGCAGGTCCTGCCCATTAAACTCATGCTCAATGACCTTTGGCGCGTGAGGTTCAATGCCATCCATCGGAATTTCTTCACGTGCCAATGAAGAACCATGCTCGAGATAAAGCCAATCATCGTCTTTCCATACGCAACGCTCAATGCCCGTTTCACGCCCCAGCGGGCAGAACTTACCCTCAAGCGGTCGGCCCATTAAAAATGTATGATAAAACTCGCCATTTGGCGTATCAACATATTGACCATGACCGGTTCTCTGGATTGGGTGCTCTGATGCATCTTTTGCAGTGATCACATGCTTGTCGGGATGGGTTTCATACGGCCCTTCAATTTGCCGCGAACGCGCCATTGTCACCGCATGTTTATAACCCGTACCACCTTCTGCAACAGTTAAGTAGTAATAGCCATTACGTTTAAAAATATGTGGACCTTCGGTTAGCCCAAGATCGGTTCCTGCATAAATATCAACTGCAGGACCAAACAGACCTTTTTCCTCAGACCATTCCTGCAATAAAGTGCCATTAAAATGATGGTTTGCCTGATTAACACCTGTGCCTTTTTGGCGGTGGTTCCATTGCATATTCATAAACCACTTACGACCGTCATCATCATGAAATAATGATGGATCAAAACCCGATGAATTGACGTAAATCCGGTCCGACCATTCACCATCAATCGTCTCGCAAGTTACAATGTAATTATGCGTATCTTTAAAGCCACCCCAAAGACGTTTAACATCTGTGTAGACCAGCCAAAACTTGCCGTCTGCATAGCTCAAACAAGGCGCCCAAATGCCTCCACTATCGGGATTTCCGCGCATATCAAGCTGATCAGCGCGATTTAAGGGACGCGAAACCAACTCCCAATTCACCAGGTCCTTACTATGGTGAATTTGAACACCGGGATACCACTCAAATGTGGAGGTTGCGATGTAATAATCATCCCCTACTCGGCAAATAGATGGATCAGGATTAAAACCTGGCAATATTGGATTCTTGATCATTACACCCTCCTTTTTTTAACGTTTAAAAAAATACACTACTTCAAGAAAAAGACCAAGTGCAAAGGGGCGAAAAAGACCAAATAAATCCGTTTATTTGGTAAGGTCTTTAATCTCTAAATATTGCGCAATATTCTCAATTTCCTGCATCCATTCATTGACTATTACCAATGACGAAGGCGCAGCGGATACCCCCGGCGCAATTTCATTTTTCACAACAGAATTTACCGCTAATGCGACGGTGATAGAAACCAGCTGCGCCATGGCCGAACCTTTATCATTACCATGCGCATCTAAGGAATAAGTTTTGTGATAAACCGTCTCACCATTTGAATTTTCAGCCTGCAAAGACACACAAAGTACAACGCGGTCAGGCTCATTTTCATCATAGGAATGTTGCGCTAAAAGATCATCGGAAATCTGCTTTAATCGCGCATCCCCTTCAGCACCCGACAAAGTCTCGATCTCTTTAAACAAACTATCCCAAGCCTGTGCCCAACCGTTAAGTCGTAAGGTACCGCGCACAAACTGTTTCACTTTCCAATTCGCATCAAACTGATAGTCTTCAATAAAAGGCAAACTATCTCTGTTTGGATAAACCTCAAACTCCTCATCATGGGCGAGCGGCGCGTTAAAGGTTGATATCGCATCCCAAGGACGCGCCACATCATAGGGTTTAAAATCCTTGATTGATTTGGATGGAGATCGCAGCGCTTTTAACACACCCAATGGCGACCAGCTGAATTTATACCGAAAGTCATTGGCAATCTTAGGGACACCACCACAATAAGACAAAAAGCTCAATTCATTATCCGCATCATAGGCGTCAGACTTACGATAATCATCGACCAACCAATGTGCCATCAGGTGATCAATACCAGGATCAAGCCCAACTTCATTGACAAAGCACAAGCCTTTTTCACGCGCTGTGGAACTTAAATCCCGCATTTCCGGAGAGATATAAGAAGACGACACAAAGTGCGCATTGTTGGCAATACATTTCACCGCAATTGGTACATGCCAGTCACCCGGCAACATAGAAACTGCAAGATCCCCTTGCCCCAAAGCATTACCAAGCGCATCAATATCAAAGGCGCGAATATCAGCATCCAAGCCAGCCAGTGCAGCTTGTGCAGTTGCAACGGTTCTATTCCAAACCACAACTTTGTGACCATCTGAGATCAGTTTTTTCAATCCTGGAATAGAAGATAGGCCAGTACCAACCCAATGTATTGTCGTCATGATATCGCCCTTTTTAAAGTTCTGATGAGTGTTGTTTGAAAAACTCAAATGCACCTGCCCAAACACCCTGATCCATATTATCAAGTTTAAGCAGATACGGAAGCAATTGTTCAGCGTAATCCTGACTACTTTCAACGGGAAGCATGGACGGTAAATTATCAATCGCCATCACATCTAGATAATCAGAAGAGCCTGCAACCCGAATAATCGGATCAGCAAATGATGTTGAATGATCATAGACTGGAACAGGATTATATGGACTGTTTGGATCACACGAAACATCTGCGATCACCCGTAAGGTTCGATCACTTGTTACGGCTGATTTTGGCACAAATACCGGAACATTTGGTGATGCTAAAATGCAGTTTACAAAAATGGTATGCTCCAAAATTTCAGGAAATGGTCCGCCATGCGCGGTTTCAGCCATATCCCATTCGCTGACTTGCAAACCGAGAGATTTAGCAAGTTCTAAAGCCCCACTCCCAACACGGCCCTTCGCGCCAATGATGATCACATTTGGCTTTGCAGCGCCGTCATTCAGAGCAGTTTGACAACCCTTTTCAAGCTCAGCGATCAGATCATCTTTATTGCTATAAACCCCGACCTTGCCAAGCTTTTGATCACTTTGCTGGGACAGCCAAGCCATGACCCCAACGGCAGCGCCTGCAAAACCCGCCCAATATCCAAATGCAGCAATACGGCGCTTATTCTCATCTAAAAGATATTCAAGATCATAAAGTGCACCACCGCCACGCTTAAATCGCGATAACAGTGCCGGACCTTCCGCCTGCCCTTTATAAGCATGGCCAAACATGATGTGGCGATGAGCTAGATCAGGGCCATCCTCATCCAGTTCTTTTAACCCAAATATAATCGCATCAGAAGGCGCATTAACCCAGGAATGAGCCGGTGCAATAGCGCAACCGGTATCTTCATATTGCGAAATATCAATTGCGCGTGAGGAACTTTCTTCAACCGTTACCTTATGTCCCGCGTCCATAAGTTTGCTCACGCCTTGAGGTGTAACACCCACCCGTTGTTCAAATTCTCTTTGTTCAGATCGAACCCAAATATGCGCCATATTACCCTCTTAGAATTGAACCATTTGGTCCCATATATAAAATCCACCGTCAACCAATTTTCTGGTATGCAAGCGCTTTCATTTGTGCCACAAATAGCGAAAACCCTCCTAAAATAACAAGCAAATCACTTTATTGATGTCTAAAGGCCAATCTGATGCCAAAAATACACTTTGAAAAACCTTTTACACAACAAGAGGCTATTCCAGAATCAGCCATCGCAGAAGCGGTAAAAGTTCTACAATCGGGCCGCTTGCATAGATATAATCTTGTGCCCGGCGAAGCTGGTGAGGCAAATCAGTTAGAGGTTGAATACGCTAAATACCAAGGTTCAAAATATTGCCTTGCGACGACATCAGGCGGAACGGCAATGCAAATCGCACTTCGTGCCGTTGGCGCAAAAGCAGGCGATAAGATCCTCACCAATGCGTTTACGCTTGCACCGGTACCTGGGGCTGTTGCTGCTGTTGGCGGAGAACCTATATTTGTTGAAACAACTGAAGATCTGACTATCGATCTTAAAGATCTAGAAGCAAAATTTAGTGAAACCGGATCAAAAATTCTACTCTTATCACACATGCGCGGGCATATCGCACCGATGGAAGAACTATGTGCCATTGCGGAAAAACATGGCGCTGTGATTATTGAGGATTGCGCTCACACAATGGGTGCTGAATGGAACGGTAGGAAAAGCGGAAACTTCGGTGCTATCGGCTGTTTTAGTACGCAAACTTATAAACATATGAATAGCGGCGAAGGTGGATTTCTAACCACGGACGACGCTGACCTAATGGCAAAAGCAACAATCTTATCAGGATCTTACATGCTATATGAAAAGCATTTGGCAAGACCAGATATGTCGGATTACGCACAGGCAAGATATGAAATGCCAAACTGTTCATCGCGGATGGACAATTTGCGCGCATCGATATTACGCCCGCAGCTTAAACAGCTTGATCACAACATTGACCGATGGAATTCGCGATATCAGGTTTTAGAGAGCGCTTTTAAAAATACCGATGGTCTAACTGTGCGCGAACGCCCACAAAATGAGAAATATGTTGGTTCATCTATCCAGTTCTTAATTCCAGATTGGCCACAGGACAAAATTGAAACATTTGTTAAAAACTGCTTTGATCGCGGTGTTGAGCTGAAATGGTTTGGTAATGCAAATCCTGTCGGTTTCACATCACGATATGACAGCTGGACCTATGCGCCAAAACAGTCTTTGGATCAAACAGTGGCGATCTTGAAACGGATCATGGACATGCGAATCCCATTAAGCTTTTCAGAAGAGGACTGCGCACTTATCGGAACCATCATTGATGAAGAGTTTACCGCTTTAAATGACTAGTAGCGGCGCGAACAATTCATCCGACAATGTGAAATTAGCGATCTCTGCGATAATCTTTGCAGTGTTTTCACTCTCATTGGGTGATGCGATTATAAAATCCATCAGCGTCAGTTTTCCGCTATGGCAACTATATGTATTGCGATCGGTGATCGCCATTCCGTTGCTGTTGATTTTTATCAAGTGGCGTCATTCTGGATTAAGCCTGAAGCCAAAAGCCATTGGGTGGGTTCTGCTTAGAAGTTTCTTCATGGCAGCAATGTTGGCGACCTATTACATCGCATTGCCGCATTTGCAGCTTTCTGTCGCCGCAGCCGCTTATAACACATTACCGCTTTTCATTATTTTGCTGTCGGCAATTGTTCTAAGACAAAAAATCCAACCTATCGGCTGGTTCGCAATCGGCTTAGGGTTTGTGGGCGTCTTGTTTTTACTGCGTCCGACGATTGATGGATTTAATCTTTATGCTTTGCTGCCGCTTTTCGGTGCGGTGTTACATGCAAGCGCAATGCTGCTAACACGGACCAAATGTAAAAACGAGAACCCGTTGGTGCTAACGCTTTTCATCAACTACATGTTCATCGCAATCGGCACCAGCGTAACGCTAAGTTTACTAGCGTTCAATCTGCCGCAAGATATTATCGGGGTGAATGAGTTTTTGCTCGGCGGCTGGGTTCAGGTTGGGGTTATTGAGATAATTGCGCTCACAGTTTTGGCAACCACAATATTGCTTGGCAATATATTTGGTGCGATTGGATATCAAATCGCCTCACCACATATTGTTGCTCCCTTTGATTATTTCTATCTGATATTCAGCGTACTTTGGGGCGTGTTGTTCTTTTCTGAATTTCCGAACACAACAACGATTATTGGTATGATTTTGATCACATCGGCGGGCATCATCACCATCAGGCAAAAGTCATAAGGATTAGACCTGTGACCTTCCGCCTATTGCAATATTGATGGCTAATTCTTACGTTTATAACCAACGCAAGGAGATCATTTCTCCCTTCAATTCAGCACATGCAAACGGGTGGTCATTATGAAAAAGCTAAAGACATCTTCAAAAGACATGGTCGCAGCTGCCCGTGCAAAAATAGAAGAAATTGAAACAGCTGATCTTATCAAAATGGTAGGTGATGAAAATGTTGTCATCATTGATATTAGAGACATTCGCGAGCGCCAGCGCTCAGGCTATATTCCAGGAAGCTTCCACGCGCCGCGTGGCATGATCGAATTTTGGGTCGATCCGGATAGTCCTTATTTCAAGGATGTTTTTGCGCAGGACAAAAAATACGTATTCCACTGTGCGTCAGGTTGGCGTTCAGCGCTTACTGTCGCAACATTGAACGAGATGGGATTTGAAGCCTCTCATCTAAAAGAAGGCTTCTCCACTTGGGCAGAAAAAGGTGGGCCTGTTGAAACAGACAAATCATAAAACGCAAAAGCGCTTTATGACGTCAGCATGTCTTGAAGCATATAATATGAGTTTTTAGGCGTGCGTTCTTGGGTGTCAAAATCGACATGCACAATGCCAAAACGTTCTTCATATCCAAAGGCCCATTCAAAATTGTCCAAAAGCGACCAGGCAAAATAACCTTTCACATTCACACCATTTTCAATGGCTGATTTAACTGCGGCCAAATGAAGTTGGAAAAATTCACACCGAAGGTCATCCTCAATCTTTCCATCGTGAACATTGTCATGAAGAGCCATACCATTTTCGGTCACAAAGATCGGTATGTCTTTTGAATATTCAGTTGAAATGCGATTGAGGAAAAATTCAAGACCTTCAGGATAGATCTCCCAACCCATTGATGTTTTTGGAAGATCGCCTTTATGCGATTTTGCAAATGGGAACACGCCCGTGCCATCATCTGAAATAAAGTTACGGGTATAATAATTAAGCCCCAACCAATCGATAGGTTGTGAGATGACATTCAAATCATCCTGCCAGCCCTCAGGCATATGTGGCGCAAAATATTCAAGAACGTTTTCAGGATATTTCCCTTTGAAAATAGCATCGATAAACCAGCGATTATAAATACCATCAAACAAATCGCGCGCTCTGATATCCTCATCCTTATCGCTATCGATCGCGCCAAATTCCATATTGAGCACAATACCTGCATTGGTATCACACTCATTTCGAATGGCTTGCATAGATAAGCCATGCGCCAACAGAATATTATGCATGGATTTTACCCCGGCTTCGAGCGAGGTAAGACCCGGCGCATGGTGGCCTAAAAAGTGGCTTAACCATG
>JAHDEP010000307.1 GCA_020628775.1 Rhizobiaceae bacterium
TTGCCTGCAATCCATTTTCCAAGCTTGGCCCAAATGGAGAGTTCCAATGGAATGGGGTAAACAAATAAATCGCTAGAGATTTAGCTTTCGTTTCAGTTGCACAATTGCCAGATCAAGCGCGGATAAAAAGCGTGATCTATCCGCTTTAGAAAAAGGCGCCTGACCACCGATTTGATCACCTCCGGCACGAAGATCTGCCATGATCGAACGTGTTGCAACGGCCATCCCTATTGAATTTTCAGTAAAGGGTTTTCCTGTTGGTGAAATCACCGTTGCGGATTGCTGTATGCATCTTTCAGCAAGCAGAATGTCGGATGTGATGACAATCGAGGAGGCTTCCGCGCGTTCAGCAATATAGTCATCTGCAGCATCGAATTTATCATTGACGATAACGCGCTCGATAAGCGGGTCTTGCGGTATACGTAAAAAGCTGTTTGCGACAACAATCACCTTCAGCGCATAACGTTCTGCGACCTTGTATATTTCGTCTTTCACCGGACATGCATCGGCATCGATATAGATTTCGATCACTTGGGATTCTCCTTTTAAACGCCGTATAACAGCGTTGGATAAATGCCGCAAATCATCTTCGGTTTGTCAATTGCGATAGCGCTGGAAACCCTGCCGAGACTGCGATTTGGTGATCATAGTGAAAATAATCATGATTTGGCCCGCCGACAGCAGTAAAATAAGCCAAATCCCGCTTGCTTCTTTTCAATTCCCGTCTTAAATCCAAACACATGAAAACACCTCTTTCCCATATCCGCAACTTTTCAATCGTTGCCCACATCGACCATGGTAAATCCACTTTGGCTGACAGACTTATTCAAGCTTGTGAAGGTCTTACAGATCGTGAGATGTCATCACAGGTTCTCGATAGCATGGATATCGAAAAAGAGCGTGGCATTACAATTAAAGCACAAACCGTTCGTTTGCATTATAAATCAAATGCCGGTGAGGATTATGTCCTAAACTTGATCGATACACCCGGTCACGTAGACTTTGCATATGAAGTATCTCGTTCGCTAACAGCTTGCGAAGGATCGCTTCTTGTGGTTGACGCATCGCAAGGGGTGGAAGCGCAAACGCTTGCAAATGTTTACACAGCCCTTGATGCGGATCATGAGATTGTTCCAGTGCTCAATAAGGTTGATTTGCCTGCAGCCGAACCTGAGCGTATTCAAGAGCAAATCGAAGAAGTCATCGGCCTTGATGCTTCTGATGCTTTGATGATTTCAGCGAAAACAGGTGTTGGTATTCCGGAAGTGCTTGAAGCTATTGTCGACCGCCTGCCACCACCTGAAGGCGGCGATCGTGATGATCCGTTAAAAGCGCTTCTCGTCGACAGTTGGTATGACACTTATCTCGGCGTTGTGGTGTTGGTGCGCATCATTAATGGCACGCTTAAAAAAGGCCAAGTCATTCGTTTGATTGGCACGGATGCGAAATATCCGGTTGATCGTGTCGGTATCATCACACCAAAACTTGTCACTGTTGATGAGTTGGGCCCGGGTGAAATTGGATTTATCACAGCTTCGATCAAAGAAGTGGCGGATACGCGCGTGGGTGATACCATCACGGAAGACAAGCGCCCAACAGATGATATTCTTCCAGGATTTAAGCCAGCGCAACCTGTTGTGTTCTGCGGATTGTTCCCGATCGATGCAGCCGACTTTGATGATCTTCGAAGCGCCATGGGTAAATTACGCTTAAACGATGCGTCATTCTCATTTGAAATGGAATCATCTGCAGCGCTAGGTTTTGGTTTCCGTTGCGGTTTCTTAGGTCTATTGCACTTGGAAATTATCCAAGAGCGTTTGGAACGTGAATTTAATCTCGATTTGATCGCAACAGCACCATCAGTTGTTTATGAGCTTGAGATGAATGACGGCAATGTCATTGAATTGCATAATCCAGCCGACATGCCAGATGTGATGCATATCGCCTCTATTCGCGAACCGTGGATTAAAGCAACTATTATGACACCGGATGAATATCTGGGACCAATCCTAAAGCTCTGTCAGGAGCGCCGCGGATTACAAACCGATTTGTCATATGTCGGCACGCGCGCCATGGTGAATTACGATCTGCCATTGAACGAAGTGGTGTTTGATTTTTATGATCGCTTGAAGTCGATCTCAAAAGGTTATGCAAGTTTCGATTATAAAATCGATGATCACCGCGATGGTAATCTGGTCAAGATGTCGATCTTGGTCAATTCAGAACCTGTCGATGCGCTTTCTATTTTGGTGCATAGATCAGCGGCTGAAAAGCGCGGTCGTTCTATGTGTGAGAAGCTGAAAGATCTGATCCCGCAACACATGTTCCAGATCCCTGTGCAAGCAGCGATCGGTGGTAAGATCATTGCGCGTGAAACCATTCGGGCATTGCGTAAAGACGTGACGGCAAAATGTTACGGTGGTGACGCATCTCGTAAGCGTAAACTGCTTGATAAGCAGAAAAAAGGTAAGAAGCGGATGCGCCAGTTCGGTCGCGTTGATATCCCGCAGGAAGCCTTTATCGCCGCGCTTAAGATGGATGACTAA
>JAHDEP010000049.1:0-1251 GCA_020628775.1 Rhizobiaceae bacterium
ACAAACGCTGCACCAACAGTGCGCGAAGTTGTCCGCCGTTCTGCCGCATTGTTGGGTGTAAGACCAAAATTTGGGGATGGGGACGCAGATCGTCTCACATCCTACTGATTGACCATATTTCGACCGTAAGGTTGTGCTATAGAGATTCGCGGAATACGGCGAATACGGGGATGAAATGAAACTTGGCGATATAGCTGCAATTGCGGGTATCCACAATTCTGAGCTGTCGGAAGAAGCTTTGGATGTTGTTGTAGACGGACTTTCGGCGGATAGTCGAAAAATTCAGTCCGGTTTTGTGTTTTTTGCGCTCTCAGGTGATAAAGCAAATGGTGCTCAGTTTGTTATGAGTGCTTTGGAAAACGGCGCATGTGCTGTTGTCTCTTCAGAAGAAATTTCTGGTCTAAATGATACAATTCCAAATCTAGTCGTTGACAACCCTCGTTTGGTTTTAGCAAAAGCTGCCGCTACATTTTACAAAACTCAGCCGAAAACAATTGTCGCTGTTACTGGGACTGCTGGTAAGACCTCTGTTGCATCATTTGTTCGTCAGATTTGGGCCAAGATTGGTCAGCAAGCTGCGATGATTGGCACGACGGGTATCGTTGCACCCGGGCGAAAAGAATATGGCGCATTAACAACACCTGATCCGGTGACTTTGCATTCACTCATGTCCGAACTTTCAAATGATGGCGTGACCCATTGCTCAATGGAAGCTTCAAGCCATGGTCTTGATCAGTATCGACTAGATGGTATTGAGCTTGCAGCTGCTGCCTTTACGAATTTAGGCCGTGATCACATGGATTATCATCCAACTGTTGAGCATTATTTTAATGCGAAAATGGCGTTGTTTGAGCGTGTGCTGCCGAAAGGTTCACCTGCGATTATTTTTGCAGATGATGAATGGTCAGAAAAAGCTATCCAGGCTGCAACGGATGCTGGTCAAAATGTTTTAACGGTCGGCCATAAAGGTTTGTTTTTGACATTAAAGCGCGTTGAGCAGCGCCGGCATGAGCAGCGTGCAGAGATCCATCATGATGGGCAAATATTTGAAGTTGATCTGCCGCTTGCTGGCGACTTTCAAATGTCAAATGCGCTGGTCGCTGCAGGGCTTTGTATTGCAACGGGCGCAGATGCAAAATCTGTATTGGAAGCGCTTGAAACAATTGAAGGTGCGCCTGGCCGTTTGGATCTAGTTGGTAAATCGAAATCTGGTGCGCCGGTATATGTCGATTATGCCCATAAGCCTGATGC
>JAHDEP010000049.1:1351-16038 GCA_020628775.1 Rhizobiaceae bacterium
GTAAATCGAAATCTGGTGCGCCGGTATATGTCGATTATGCCCATAAGCCTGATGCCCTTGAACATGTTCTTAAGGCGGTTAGACCGTTTACGACAGGGCGCATTGTTCTCGCCTTTGGTTGCGGTGGTGACAGGGATAAAGGCAAGCGCAAATTGATGGGCGAGATTGCGTCACGGCTCGCTGATGTTGTGATCATAACCGATGATAATCCTCGCTCTGAAGCACCTGATGCTATTCGCCAAGAGATTTTATCAAGCGTGCCTGATGCTATTGATATCGGTGACCGTCAAAAGGCGATTGAAACGTCGATTGAGATGCTTGAAGAGGGCGATAGTTTAATCATTGCTGGCAAAGGCCATGAACATGGTCAGATCGTTGGTGATAAAACATTACCGTTTTCTGACCATGAAGTTGCGCGCGCCGTGTTGGGCTTGGAGGCTTAGATGGAACTACTTTGGACATCAGATGAGCTGATTAGCGCGATGGAAGGCCGACCTGTGGGTAATATGCCTGACGGCGTAACAGGTGTTTCTATCGATAGCCGCGATATGCCAAAGGGTGCTGCATTTTTTGCCATTAAAGGCGATCGTTTTGATGGGCATGATTTTGCCAGTGCTGCACTTGCCAATGGTGCGGGTATTCTGATCATTGCGGAAGAAAAAATCCCTGCGATGGGTAACTTGAGCGCGCCGATGATTGTTGTTGGTGATGTATTGGCAGCACTTGAGGCATTGGGACGTGCTGCAAGACGCCGAGTGTCTGGCAAAGTGGCTGCGGTCACGGGTTCTGTGGGCAAAACCACCACGAAGGAAATGTTGCGCACTGCACTTTCACCTTCTGGCAAAATTCATGCATCTGTGGCCTCGTTTAATAATCACTGGGGTGTTCCTTTAACCTTGGCGCGCATGCCGCGCGACACGGATTTTGGCGTGTTTGAAATTGGTATGAACCATTCAGGTGAGATCCGTGCGCTGGTTGATATGGTTCGCCCTGATGTTGCGATGATTACCTGCGTTGAAGCAGCTCATATGGGCAACTTTAAAAACCTCAATGAAATCGCCGATGCTAAAGCTGAGATTATGGAAGGCGTTGTTAAAGACGGGTCTATGATCCTCAATCTGGATAACGATCTGCATGATTATCTGAAAAAGAAAGCCAACGCGCTCGGTTTAAAAGATCGGACATACTCTTATGGTCGCAACAAGAAAGCAGATTTTGAGCTTTTAAATCTGCGAAGCCATGAAGATTGCTCTTGTTTTACTGTTAAAATCAAAGGCGAAGAGATTGCCGTTAAGCTCGGAGCCCCGGGGGATCACATCATTCAAAATGCCATTGGTGTTTTGGGCATGTGTTCGCTGCTTGGTGCAGATATGGCCCTTGCTGGACTGGCATTGGCAGAGTTTGAGCCAGAAAAAGGTCGTGGCGAGAGATCTATGCGCCAAATCGGTGCTGGGCATTTCACGTTGATTGATGAAAGTTACAACGCCAATCCCGCATCAATGCGGGCCGGGATATCACTATTGGCTGCAGCAGAACCCGGACGAGGTGGTCGTCGTATCGCTGTCTTGGGTGACATGCTTGAAATGGGCGAATTTTCAGAGAAGCTTCATGTTGAACTCGCGCAGCCTTTGCAAGAAGCTGGCGTTGATATTGTTGCGCTGTCTGGCAAAGATATGAACTATCTTGCTGATGCTATTCGCGGCGAGATGCAGGTTTACTACCGCACAGATTTAGATGCGTTGATTGAATGGTTGATGAGTAAAGTCCGCAGTGGTGATGTGATTATGGTCAAGTCATCACTTGGTATTGGGTTTGGTAAAGTCGTCAAAAAATTACAGGAAAAATTTCCCGAATGTGAGCCCGATGATGATCAGCTCGCATCCGGTGACTAGGGGGTCTAATGTTTATTTGGTTGGTTGAGTTTGCCGACAGTTTTCCGGTTTTAAACTTATTTAGGTATATCACATTCAGAACTGGTGGAGCGCTTTTCACAGGCGCACTTATTGTGTTCTTGTTTGGACCCAAAATCATTAATTCCTTGCGCGTTCGTCAAGGGCGCGGCCAACCTATTCGCGCTGACGGACCTCAAACCCATTTCAAGAAAGCCGGTACCCCGACAATGGGCGGGTTGATGATCTTAGCTGGTATCGTGATCAGTTCGCTGTTGTGGGCCGATCTTGGAAATACCTATGTGATTACCACTTTATTGGTCACGCTTGGTTTTGGTGCCATCGGATTTTATGACGATTACTTGAAGGTAACAAAGCAATCGGACAAAGGCTTTTCCGGCAAAGTTCGATTAATGCTGGAGTTTTTAATCGCTGGTGTTGCGGTTTATTTTATCCTCAGTCAATCCATGTCGGCAACGCAGGAGCAAAGCGAAACATTTGCAACATCGTTATCCTTCCCATTCTTTAAAGATTTCTTGTTGGATCTTGGCTTGTTCTTCATCCCATTTGGCGCATTCGTCATCGTATCTGCCGGTAATGCTGTCAACTTAACTGACGGCTTGGACGGTTTAGCAATTGTGCCTGTGATGATCGCCGCTGCTTCTTTCGGAGCAATTGCATATTTGGCGGGTAACGCGCTTTTTGCAAATTATCTTCAAATTCATTTTGTTCCGGGAACGGGTGAACTTGCGGTTATCTTAGGGGCGCTGATCGGAGCTGGGTTAGGTTTCTTATGGTTCAATGCGCCACCCGCTGCGATCTTCATGGGAGACACAGGTTCGCTCGCGCTTGGCGGTTTGATCGGTACTGTTGCGGTTGCAACAAAACACGAGATCGTTATGGCGATCATCGGTGGTTTGTTTGTGCTTGAAACCATGTCAGTGATTATTCAGGTGATCTCATTTAAACTTACTGGAAAGCGCGTGTTTAGAATGGCGCCAATTCACCACCATTTTGAGAAAAAAGGGTGGACCGAAAGCCAGGTGGTTGTGCGTTTTTGGATCATTGCCGTGATGTTGGCAATGGTTGGTCTTGCGACATTGAAATTGAGATAGAGCAAGATGATACCTGCTCGAAGCTTCAAAGATAAAAAGGTTGCGTTGTTTGGACTTGGTGGTTCAGGCCTTGTTACTGCAAGATCGCTCATTGCAGGTGGAGCGAATGTTGTTGCATGGGATGACAATCCCGAGCAGGTGGCAAAGTCCAATGAGCTAGGTATTCCTACATCCGATTTACGAAATGAGGATTGGTCCCAGTTTGATAGCTTCGTATTGGCACCGGGCGTCCCTCTTACACATCCCAAACCGCATTGGTCGGTGGAGCTTGCACAAAAAGCTGACGTTGAGATTATCGGTGATATTGAGATTTTCTCGCGTGAACGTGCGTCGCTTGCACCCAATTGCGCATTTATTGCGATCACCGGAACCAATGGGAAGTCGACAACAACAGCGCTTATCTCGCATATCATCACTGAGAATGATCTAAACATTCAAATGGGCGGCAACATTGGCACTGCTATCCTATCGCTCGATCCACCACAAGATGACAGCATTTACGTTGTTGAATGCTCATCCTATCAGATTGATCTTGCACCATCGCTTTGTCCAAGTGCAGGTATTTTGCTCAACCTAACTCCAGATCATCTCGATCGTCATGGTTCAATGGAGCATTATGCGTCGGTGAAAGAACGTTTGGTGGCGAAAAGTGAGAATGCGATTATTGGTATCGATGATGAGTATTGCCGCGATATTCAAAAACGTCTTTTCCAAGATAATGTTTCAACAACATCAATCTCAGCAACTACTGAATTGGCAGATGGTTTATTTTTAGACGAGAGCTTGATTGTAAACGCATCGAACGGCGAACACTCTGTTGTTGCCGATCTTTCTGGAATTGAAACATTGCGTGGTCAGCATAATGCGCAGAACGTTGCTGCAGCGATTGCAGCTTGTCATACGATAGGTCTGCCATTTGATGAAATTGCCAATACGCTTGCATCATTTCCAGGTCTAAAACACCGTATGCAACCTGTCGGTCGTTTGGATGATCTGCTGTTTATCAATGACTCAAAAGCAACAAATGCCGAAGCTACTGCACCGGCGCTTAAATCATACGAAGACATTTTCTGGATCTTGGGTGGCTTGCCAAAAGATGGTGGTATCACATCTTTATCGCCATATTTTGAGCGGGTGCGAAAAGCGTTTTTAATCGGTGAAGCTGCACCAAAATTTGCCGCAGAACTTGGTGATAAGGTCGATTTCGAAATCGCCAATACACTTGAGCTTGCTGTTGCGCATAGTCACAAGAGCGCGAGGGAATTTGCAGCGCAATCTGGGCGTAAGGCAACTATTTTATTCTCGCCCGCATGCGCAAGTTTTGACCAATTTCGGAATTTTGAAATTCGCGGTGATTGTTTTGTCGATCAAGTCGCAAATATTGAAGGTATTGAGATGCTAATACCGCATAAATCGAAAGGTGATGCAGATGGTTAGCCGTATTGAACGTGGAGCTGTTGCAAGCTGGTTTTGGACAGTCGATAGGTTTTTGCTGTTTGCGTTTGTCGTGTTAATTCTCCTAGGCTTTATGCTTTCGTTTTCAGCAAGTCCTGCAGTTGCTGAGCGTATCGGTCTTGAAAGCTTTCATTTTGTAAAACGATTTGCAATCTTCATGGTTCCGGCATTGGTAACCCTTGTCGCGATCTCATTTTTAGATGCGCGCATGGTGCGGCGCGCTGCAATATTGCTGCTGCTTGGCGCTGTTGCGATGATGGTATTAACGCTCTTTATCGGCGGTGAAATCAAAGGTTCCAGACGTTGGTTATCGATCGCTGGGTTTACGCTACAACCGTCTGAATTCATGAAGCCGGCATTTGTTGTTATTTGCGCTTGGCTGTTTTCAGAGCGTAGTCGCCATCCTGAAATTCCGGGTAATCTGTTTGCTATTATCTTGTTTGGTATTGTTGCAGCGCTGCTTGTCGCGCAGCCTGATTTGGGTCAAACCATGCTGTTAACTGCAGTATGGGGCGCAATGTTCTTTATGGCCGGGATGCCATGGGTTTGGATCATCGCACTTGGTGGATTGGCAATTGCAGGCTTTGTCACAGCTTATACAATCTTCCCCCACGTCGCGGGCCGTATAGACCGATTTCTAACCGGTGAGGGTGATACCTTTCAGGTTGATACTGCGCGCGAAGCAATCATCCGTGGAGATTGGTTTGGCCGTGGGCCGGGTGAGGGAACGATCAAGCGAATTTTGCCTGATAGTCACACTGACTTTATTTTCTCAGTGGCGGCGGAGGAATTTGGAATTTTGTTCTGCATCGTCTTGGTTGCGATCTTCGCTTTTGTCGTTTTGCGCACGCTCTTCCATGCAGCGCGCGAAACTGATGAATTTACCCGTCTAGCAGTTTCAGGTCTTGCACTTTTAATTGGTGCGCAGTCGATGATTAATATCGGTGTTAATCTTGAACTTCTGCCGGCGAAAGGAATGACATTACCGTTCATTTCTTACGGTGGTTCATCCATGTTGGCGATTGCAATTACGGTTGGATTTATTTTGGCACTCACGCGCCATCGCCCTGAAAAGCGAGCACGTAATAAAATTGTTCTGCCCCGCAAAGTAAAAGCGTCAATGGCAGTTTAGGAACAGCGTAATGGATCAAAAGGTTTTTCTATTAAGTGCCGGTGGCACGGGCGGTCATTTGTTTCCAGCTCAGGCATTATCGGTTGAGCTAAGTGCTCGCGGGCATAAGGTTCATCTTGCCACAGATAATCGCGCCAGCAGATATGCGGATACCTTTCCCTGCGATGGTATGCATATCGTTCCGTCTTCTACAATTGGTTCGAAAAACCCGTTTAAGGTTGCAAAGGCGCTTTGGACCTTATTCAGTGGGATGCGAAAATCCAGCCATTTGATCAGAACATTGCGACCTGATGCTGTCATTGGTTTTGGTGGATATCCAACATTGCCGCCATTGCTTTCGGCCACACAAGCGGGCAAGCCAAGTATATTGCACGAGCAAAATGCCGTGATGGGCAGAGCCAATAAGTTACTTGCAAACCGTGTGAGCGCGATTGCGGGTGGGTTTTTGCCAGCAAATTCTGGCCAGTATTCTGATAAAACGATTGTGACGGGAAATCCTGTTAGGCCCGCTGTAATAAAAGCTGCAGAGCAAGCATATAAGTCCTCAAGCGGCGATGAGGTGTTTAATCTTGTGGTTTTTGGCGGGAGCCAAGGCGCGCAATTTTTTGGGCAGACTATCCCTCAAGCGATATCAAAACTATCTGAGGGTTCGCAAAAACGATTAAAGCTGACTTTGCAGGCGAGAGAAGAAGATCTTGATCAGGCTAAGGCAGAATGCGCCAAGATGAATATCGAAGCGGATATATCACCGTTTTTTGATAATATGGCCGCACGTATTGCTGATGCGCAATTGGTCATTTCGCGATCAGGTGCTTCAACGGTATCTGAATTGGCTGCAATTGGCCGACCTGCAATACTTGTCCCATATCCATTTGCACTTGATCACGATCAGGCAGCAAATGCTGCGGGCATGGTTGAAAAGGGTGGTGCAGAAGTTGTTGCACAGTCTGAACTTTCTGCAGATAAGCTTGCGGAAATGATTGAAAATCGGATGAACAATCCGATTGAAGCTGAAAAAATGGCGGCAAATGCTAAACTTGCCGGGAATTTGGGCGCTACAAGCTTGCTTGCCGATCTTGTTGAGGCTATGGCCCAAGGTACGACAATTAAAGAATTTAAGGATCAGCAAGCATGAAGATGCCTGAAACAATAGGACTTGTACATTTCGTTGGTATCGGCGGGATTGGAATGAGCGGTATTGCAGAAGTGCTGCACAATTTGGGTTATAAAGTGCAGGGCTCGGATCAGTCAGACAGCGCAAATGTGCAGCGTCTGCGAGAAAAGGGTATCGACGTCTTTATTGGGCATTCAGCGGCAAATCTTGGTGATGCCGAAGTCTTGGTTGTTTCAACTGCGATCCGTAAGGATAACCCTGAATTGGTCGCGGCACGCGAAAAACTATTGCCTGTTGTGCGCCGTGCAGAAATGCTTGCCGAACTTATGCGTTTTCGAAATGCGATTGCGATTGGCGGTACGCACGGGAAAACAACAACAACTTCTATGGTGGCAACATTACTTGAATCTGGTGGTTTAGACCCAACCGTGATCAATGGCGGGATCATCAATGCTTATGGCACCAACGCTCGTATGGGCGAGGGGAAGTGGATGGTTGTGGAAGCGGATGAATCCGATGGTACTTTCTTAAAACTACCTGCCGATATTGCTGTGATTACCAATATCGATCCAGAGCATCTTGATCACTATGGTGACTTTGAAACGGTTAAAGCTGCATTCGCGCAATTTGTGGAAAATGTGCCATTTTATGGCTTCGGCGTATTGTGCATTGATCACCCTGAGGTTCAGGCGCTTGCCAGCCGTATTTCTGATCGCAGAGTTGTCACTTATGGCCAAAACCCGCAAGCTGATGTGAGATTTTTAAACCTGAGCCAAAAAGGCAGCACCTCAACATTTGATATTGAAATCCGTGGTCGTGGTTCGAGCGATGTTGTTAATGTTGAAGGCCTTACATTGCCAATGCCGGGATTGCACAATGTCTCTAATGCGACCGCTGCGATCACAGTTGCGCTAGAGCTTGGTATGTCGACGGAAGAAATTGCAGCTGGCTTGTCTAAGTTCGGTGGTGTGAAACGCCGCTTCACGCATGTCGGCTCTTGGAACGGCATGGATATATTTGATGATTACGGCCATCACCCGGTTGAGATTAAAGCTGTGTTGAAAGCTGCACGCGATGCATGCGAAGGCAAGGTAATTGCCGTTGTACAACCGCATAGATATTCACGTTTGGAAAGCCTGTTTGATGATTTCTCATCCTGCTTTAATGATGCGGATACTGTTATTTTGGCACCAGTTTTTGCAGCTGGTGAAGAGCCAATTGAAGGTGCGGATTCAAAAAGCCTTGCCTCCCGATTAAAAACTGGTGGCCACCGCGATGTTCGTTTAATCGATGGCCCTGCGGATTTAGCGCCAATGATTAAAACCATTGGATCAGAAGGCGACTTCTTATTATGCCTTGGTGCTGGTAACATCACCCAATGGGCAGGTGCTCTGCCGAAGGAACTTCAAAGCCTGGATGGGAGCTAAAATGAGCGATTACGATTGCAGAAACTTAGTTGCAGATCTAGGTGACAAACTTGATGGGATCAGAGGCCGAATTACCGAAAACGCGCCTTTGTCGCAAGTAACGTGGTTCCGCACAGGTGGACCTGCAGCCGTAATGTTCCAACCCGCTGATGAAGAAGACTTAGCGAATTTTTTATCAATCTTGCCTGAAAATACACGCGTATTGCCGATTGGTGTGGGGTCAAACCTACTAATACGTGATGGTGGTTTAAACGCTGTCGTTATTCGATTGTCCGCAAAGGGCTTTGGCCAAACAGAAATATTATCGCCAACTCAGCTTATGGCAGGCGCGGCTTGCCCCGATAAACGTGTTGCAGCGGCAGCGCTTGAAGCTGGTATTGGCGGCTTGCATTTTTATCATGGGATACCCGGTGCAATTGGTGGCGCGCTGCGCATGAATGCTGGTGCCAATGGTCATGAGACAAAGGATTGCCTGGTTGCAGTGCATGCGATTGATCGCAAAGGCAAGAAGCACATTCTAAACAATGAGGATATGAAATATTCATATCGTAAATCAGGTGCTCCAAAAGATCTGATTTTTACTAAAGCTTTGTTTGAAGGCCCTCAGACACCCAAGGATGAGATTAAAGAAGCTATGGACGCGGTACAGCATCATCGCGAAACATCTCAACCGATAAAGGAAAAAACTGGTGGATCGACCTTTAAAAACCCTCCAGGTCATTCTGCTTGGAAAGTTATTGATGACGCGGGTTGTCGAGGACTAACTATTGGTGGTGCACAAATGTCCCCGATGCATTGCAACTTTATGATCAATACGGGACCAGCAACTTCTCATGATTTGGAGAAGCTGGGTGAAACCGTTCGTCAGAAAGTATTGCTGCATTCAGGCATTCATCTTGAATGGGAAATTCGACGTTTGGGTGAGTTTACACCAGGGCAGAATGTCGAAGAATATATGGGGCAGATGCTTTAGCGCGACTATATAAGTGCTTCGCTGACCAACTTACCAAATTTGCGAAACTCTTTTGCGCGTGGAGAACCTGCGCGCCAAGCGAGACCAATTGTTCGACGTGGCTCAGGGGCGCCAAATCGCATGAGTTTTACTTCATTTGATTTGTTTTCAACTGATAGGCTGATTTCAGGCAGCAATGTCATCCCGAGGCCGTTTCCAACCATTTGCACTAAAGTTGATAGGCTTGAAGCACCAAATGTTGCGAAGCTAGAAACTTCCCGTAGATGACAATAGGTAAGTGCTTGCTCACGCAAACAATGTCCTTCTTCTAAAAGCATCAATTCACCATTTGCAAACATATCAGGTGTTGCATAGGCATCATTTCGGCTTTCATGCTCTGGTGGCATGGCCAGTAAAAACTTATCTTCCATCAATGGCATTGTGGCGATTGAGTTCCCGTCTACCGGGAGGGCAAGTATTAACAAATCAAGATCGCCATCCTCGAGTTTTTCTAAAAGCATATGCGTTTGCGTTTCATGCAAGACAAGATTTAGATCGGGGAGGGTATTGCGAATATTGGGAAGTAGTTTTGGCAAAAGATAAGGCGCTATTGTTGGAATGACACCCAGCTGTAACGTTCCTTGAAGTGTGTCTTTTGCACTTTGCGCAAATTCGGTGAGTTCGCGCATTTGTTCGGTGATCTTACGGCTTCGCGCAAGTAGCTCTAAGCCATGTTTTGTAATGATTGCGCGCTTATTATTGCGCTCAAATAGTAAAATATCCAACTCGCGTTCAAGTTCTTTAATTTGCATTGAAAGTGCTGGTTGGCTGACAGCGCAATGTTCTGCCGCTTTACCAAAGTGATTAAAACGGGCAACGGCTTCGAAATATTTGAGTTGTTTAAATGTCGGCATAATCAGAAATACTAATGGAAAATTCAAATAATAGCTAGATTTTCTTATTGTTAACTTTGGTTAAAATTTTCTTTTCGTTAAGATTTTATTATCTATATCTCGCGTATTCTCCAGCATTACAAAATGCGATTTTAACCTATTTGAGGACGGATTTTTCCGGAGGGTATGATGCCTGATAAACATGTTGCGGTTCTATATGGCGGTTTTTCGTCAGAACGCCCTGTCAGTCTTTCGTCCGGCGAAGCCTGCGCAGCTGGTTTGGAGCGCGCTGGTTATAAGGTCACGCGCGTCGATGTTGACCGCAATTTATCGCAAACCTTACATGAATTAAAACCTGACGTTTGCTTTAACGCACTTCATGGGCCTTTTGGTGAAGATGGGACCGTGCAAGGTTTGTTGGAATTTATGGAAATCCCATATACGCATTCAGGAGTTCTTGCATCTGCGCTCGCAATGGACAAAGAACAAGCAAAAATCGTTGCGAAATCTAAAGGAATTCCAGTTGCTGAGGCAAAAGTTCTAAATCGTCATGATTTTAAATCAACACATCCTATCCAGCCTCCATACGTTGTAAAACCTGTTGCTGAAGGCTCAAGTTTTGGCGTTGTGATGGTTAAAGAAGGCCAATCTCACCCACCACAAATCATCACTTCTGATGAGTGGACTTATGGTGATCGGGTGATGGCGGAGCGATTCGTCTATGGCCGTGAATTAACCTGTGCGGTGATGGGAAATGTTGCTCTTGGTGTGACCGAAATTTTTGCGGAAGGCTCAAGTTTCTACGACTTTGATGCCAAATACAAAAAAGGTGGTTCAAAACATCAATGTCCGGCAAAAATTTTACCAAATATTTACCAAAAGATTCAGACATTGGCATTGAAGGCCCATAGCGCGATTGGATGTCGTGGCGTTAGTCGATCAGATTTTCGTTATGATGACCGGTTTTCCGAGAATGGAGAGATCATTTGGCTGGAAGTTAATACTCAGCCTGGAATGACAGAAACTTCTCTTGTGCCTGAATTGGCTCAGCATGCTGGGCATAGTTTCGAAGAATTAGTTAGTTGGATGGTGGAAGACGCTTCGTGTTCTCGTTGATTGAAAAAATCTCTGACTTGAAAAGTAGCTCAGCTTCAATGGCAGGCGGAGAGCAAACTTTTGCGCGTCGTCTTTTAAGACCACTTATTCGCCGCGCGACACGCGCCAGCGCGGATATTTTGTCCGGCCATAAGAAAATACCAAGCCATCTCGGTACCTTTGCAACCCTTGCATTCTTCGCAGGCGTGTTTAGCTACGGCGCTGTTGGCGGTGGTCATAGCGAGATCGCGCTCCGCACGATGACGTCTGCTGTGGGTTTTGCGATTGAAGAAATCAAAGTTTCCGGCAATGTGGAAACATCTGACATCGATATCTTGCAGGAACTTAGACTTGATGAAACATCATCATTGTTAACTCTGGATCTTGCAAAAGCGCATGAGCAGCTTTCTGCACTGCCATGGGTTCAACATGTTGAATTGTTGAAAATCTATCCAGCGACCTTGCATGTAAAAATTGAAGAGCGCGAAGCATTTGCGATTTGGCAGCATGGCGATCAGCTATCTCTTATTGAGCGCGATGGCGATGTGATTCAAAATTATGATGGTGTGCGCAATACCAATTTGCCGTTCTTTGTTGGTATTGGTGCTGAAAGTCATGCATCTAAAATGTATGATACGCTTTCCAACTGGCCAACTTTCTTAAGTGAAGCGAAAGCGATCATTCGTGTTGCGGACCGACGTTGGGATTTGCGCCTTAAAAATGGCGTAACACTTCATCTGCCAGAAGCAGGTGTTGATCAAGCCCTTGCACATTTCAAAGCGTTTGATGAAGCGCAAGAAGTGCTTCGCCGTGATATTGCTGAAGTTGATCTTCGCATTGCAGACCGCGTGACCATTCGTTTAACACCAGAAGCACTAGAGCGCAGAAAATCTGCACTTCTGGAACGCTCTAAAGAATTGAAAAAGCGGGAGAAGTCATGAGCTTGTTCCGTCAAAAATCGTCCTTGCCACGTTTGAAGCCATTATCAAACAAACGTCCAACTATTGTAACCGTGTTAGATATCGGTTCATCAAAGACAGTTTGTTTCATCGGGCGCTTAACACCGCTATCAGACAGTGAAGTGTTGGCTCAGCGGACGCATAAAGTTGAGATTATCGGTATCGGTCACCAAAAGTCACGCGGTGTTAAAGCTGGCGTTATTATGGATATCGAGCAGGTTGAAAACTCAGTGCGTTCCGCAGTTGATACAGCTGAGCGCATGGCTGGGGTCACAGTTGATTCATTAATCATCAATGTCACAGCTGGTCGATTGAAGAGTGAAATCTTTACAGCATCAATTGATTTGGGTGGTGAAGAAGTTGCTCATAATGATCTTACCAAGGTTGTTAATCTCGTCACCAAGCGCACATTGAGCCACGAACGGTCAATATTGCACTCACTTCCAACAAGTTATGCACTTGATGGTGAGCGCGGAATTATCGATCCAGAAGGCATGTATGGCGATAAGCTTGGTGTTGATCTTCATGTTTTAAGCGCGGATCGTTCGCCGCTTAAAAACTTGGAAATGTGTGTTAACCGCGCGCATCTCACCGTTGAAGCGATGGTGGCAACACCATATGCATCCGGTCTTGCATCATTGGTATCAGATGAAGCTGAAATGGGTTGTGCATGTGTTGATCTAGGCGGTGGAACTACAACAATTTCAGTCTTTAATGAAGGTAAGTTTATCTTCGCAGATGCTGTCGCTCTTGGCGGGCACCATGTCACAATGGATCTGGCACGCGGGCTGACAACACGTTTTGAAGACGCTGAGCGCATTAAAGTGATGCATGGTTCATCCTTGCCGTCAGCGTGTGATGATAAAGACGTCATTTCGATCCCACCAATTGGTGATGAAATGGGCGATCACTCCGCGCAAGTTTCAAAGGCTATGGTCGCACGCATAGTAAGAGCGCGCGTTGAGGAAACACTTGAGTTAGTTCGCGATCGCATTCAGGCGTCAGGTTATGCGCCGATTGTTGGTAAGCGAGTGATCTTAACAGGTGGTGCAAGTCAACTTACGGGGTTGGCCGACAGTGCAAGACGAATTTTGGCACGCAATGTTCGTATCGGTCGACCTTTAGGAGTTTCCGGATTGCCTGCTGCAGTGAAAGGTCCGGCCTTTTCAGCAGCATCTGGATTAATGATTTACCCCCAAGTGGCAGATATCGAAGCCCATGGTTCTGAAGGGACTATGTTGGCAGCGGCAAGTGGAACAAGCGGACGATTGGCTCAGATGGGCCAGTGGTTCAAAGAGAGTTTTTAATTTCAAGGTTGCGGTACCAAATCAATGCGTCAGGGCAACAAAAACCAAGGAAGGAACGGCTAAAATGACTATTAATCTTCAGAAGCCGGATATTACTGAACTAAAACCACGCATTACCGTGTTCGGTGTTGGCGGTGGCGGTGGAAATGCCGTGAACAACATGATCACAGCTGGATTGCAGGGCGTTGACTTCGTTGTTGCAAACACTGATGCGCAAGCGCTGACCATGTCAAAATCAGAACGCATCATCCAATTGGGTGTTGCAGTTACTGAAGGCCTAGGTGCCGGATCGCAGCCAGAGATTGGCGCGGCGGCAGCTGAGGAATGTTTTGATGAGATTAATGATCATCTAAATGGCACGCATATGTGTTTTGTTACAGCCGGTATGGGCGGTGGTACAGGAACTGGTGCTGCACCTGTTGTTGCAAAAGCTGCACGCCAAAAAGGTATTCTTACCGTTGGTGTTGTAACGAAGCCTTTCCATTTTGAAGGCCAGCGCCGTATGCGTCTTGCAGATCTTGGTATCGAAGAGCTGCAGAAAAACGTTGATACGCTCATTGTGATCCCGAACCAAAACTTGTTCCGCATCGCAAATGAGAACACAACATTTGCAGACGCGTTCTCAATGGCTGACCAGGTCCTATATTCAGGTGTTGCCTGTATTACTGATTTGATGGTCAAAGAAGGCTTGATCAACTTAGACTTTGCTGATGTTCGCTCTGTTATGCGCGAAATGGGCAAAGCGATGATGGGTACTGGTGAAGCTTCAGGTGATGGTCGTGCAATGGCTGCGGCGGAAGCTGCAATTGCGAACCCACTTCTTGATGAAACATCAATGCGCGGTGCTCAGGGTCTTCTGATCTCGATCACTGGTGGTCGTGATATGACACTGTTTGAAGTTGATGAAGCAGCTACTCGCATTCGTGAAGAAGTTGATCCAGAAGCAAACATCATTCTCGGTGCAACATTTGATGAATCACTTGAAGGCATCATTCGTGTATCTGTTGTTGCAACAGGTATCGATTGTTCTGCTGAACAAATGGCTGGCCGTACAGAAACTGATATGCGTCCAGCAATGGCGTCAATGCAAGCTCAGCTAAACCAAAGAAGTGCAGCTGCAGAGAAGCCAGCTGTTGAAGCTCCGGCTCCAATTGCACCTGTGGCACAAGAAACCGCTGATGAGGCGATCATGTCTGCAGAAGCAGAAATTGAGCGTGAGCTTGAGATTGCTGCGAAAACTGAAATTGCTGCACCTCAAAACAGATTGTTTGTTCCAGAGGCAAAAACAGAAGCACCTGCTCCTGTGATGGCTCAACCTGCAGCGCCGGCACCAATGCCAGCGACAATGC
>JAHDEP010000308.1 GCA_020628775.1 Rhizobiaceae bacterium
GTAAAGAATTTTTCACAGCGGTTAAATCTCCTGTAGCAAAGCTATCTAGACCACAAGCGGAAATCAGTGCTGCGAGCGCCATCATTCCACATATCAATACGATTTTAAAAGTTTTATTCTTGGTTTTCATGATTCGATGTCTCCTTTTTTATTTCGGGTTTTCAATACCCCTTCCATTTTATAAATCCCAGACTTCGCAGGGTCTGGTCGGTTCTTTCAACATCTATAGTCTGAACCAAAAAACGAAATCTGCTGCCTCACAATCGCAGTCACATGTCTCAAAATCAATTAAAAAGGGCTGATATAAACTGCATAACCTAAATTATAAAACCTTTTGCATAAGTCAGACTAAGAAAGAGTTCTAGCAGATTCAATCAGCGTATGTGTTTGTGCAAGTTCAGATGGGATGTCCATCTGAGCAAACAGCTTCTCAGCCTCGCGCAAAATCTGTATCGCTTTTACACCATCTCCTAAACCGATCTGGGCTTCCCCCATCGCTTGATAACAGAATGCGGTTAAATATTGGTCTTCCGTACGCTGAGCTTGGGACAAGGATAATTTCAACATCTCAATGGCACCTGAAAAATCTTTCCGGCGGCGCTGAATATCCCCCAAAGTAAAAATCCCATACCCATACGTGTTGGGGTCTTCTTGAGTCATGACCTTTTTAGCAAATAACTCCGCATTGTCTAAATCCCCCATCTCTAAATATGCATCAGCGATATTATTAGCATTGCGCCCGATCCACGTCTCAGCACCAGCCTTTTCGAAAAAAGCAAGTGAACTCATCGCTTCCTGTATACCAGCCGGATTATTACCCGAATGCATCAACATTGCCGCATAGTTAGACCGAACACGCATAACCTGAACTTGATGTCCTATTTGCTCCAAACGCTGAATCGCATCTTCATATTTGCGCCGAGCTAACTCAAATTCTTCCTGCCGAGAATAGGTGATACCCAAATAATATTCAGCATTGGCTATAAGATTAGGATCCTCCAATTTGGTCGCATATTCTTCAGCCTTGGAAAAGCTTTCTAGTGCTAAGTCAAGTTGCCCCATAGCATCTTGAATACTCCCTTGAAGCAGCTCCGCAAAGAATGAAGCCCGATATGCCTCTTGCTGAGCATTCTGCATCGATCTTTGCTGATAAAATATGCCACCTCGGGCATAATGAATCGCGGCGCTATGCTCGTTTAAAGCTGAAAGCATATCCAACCCTTGTTGGTACTTATTCAGTGCGTCATCCATATCTCCGCCGCTTTCTAACAATCTCCCCCAACGTTGGAAAGCCTCAACGGAAAGTAGCTCATCAGGGTGCCACTTAACTTGCGCAAGCACATCTAGCCCTCTCTTATTATTGGCGCTATGGAAATTTAGCTCAGCCCTTATAAGTGCAAGCTGCTTTTGCAGTTTAGCGTTTAGCCGATTGATTGATATCTGTTCAAAAATCTTAAGGGCTACGCCTGCATTACCCCGCTGGACCTCATGCTCCCGTTCGGGGTACCAAAGCTCAACGGCCAACTCCGGCCGGTCAGCCTTCACCAAATGCCAGGCCGCTTCGGTGTACTCACCCCGCATCGCATAAATCCCAGCTCCGTTCATGTGGAACTGCTCCCGCTGCTCAATCGACATCTCTGTGTAGACGATTTCACGCAGACTGGGCAATAAAAAGACCCCGCCGGTCCCGTCTTCCTGCAAAATTTGCCGTTCCAGCATCAGCTCCAACACCTTGGCTAGATCAGGGGCATCTTCCGCATCATCTTCGTATTTAACCCAGGCATCCTTTGGGGCCGGTGTCCGGAAAACCGCGACCGCATGTACCAATTGATTTTCGATCTTAGACAGTCTCGCCCGCAGCCGGTCCCACAACGGGGCTAAACCAGGGGCCGTCGGCAACGACGCAATCGCCATTCCCAAGCTGGCGGTTACCACCGGGTCGCTGCTGATAAACAAAGCGACACACAAATTCATCAGGCGGGGGTTACCGGCCGTGTATTTCGACAACATGTCCAAGTCCATCGGCCCGTGTGGACAATTAATTTTAGTCAGCCACTCCCCCATTTCCGCATGGGTTAGCAATGCGGGTTGGTGGGTCACATCCCCCTCGATCATCACCCGATGGCCGATGAGCAGCAGCGGCACCCGGCCGGGCAGGTCGTTTAGCAAGGTTAAAATCTGCTGATGGGCCGGGTTCGACTGTTCCGGGTACCCCTGATGCAGCATGCCCACTTCATCAAAACAAAGCAGGGGCAACTCGTCTAAATCTTCTAAATCGGCCCGCAACAGCCCTTGCGCCAGCGCCATATCCTCAATTTTGCCATCGTCAGCCACCAGTTGTTGCCACAAAGCGGTTGATCCGTTTTTGTTTAAAAAGTTGGCCAAAGCGAACAGCAGACTGTTGATGCTGTCATTAAATCCAGGCTGAATCGTGTACCAAAAGGTGTTTTTAGACCCCCATCGGTCACGAATTAAAGCCCCCAAGGTTGTTTTGCCGATACCGCCAGAGCCAACGAGGTTAACCGTTT
>JAHDEP010000309.1 GCA_020628775.1 Rhizobiaceae bacterium
TTTGATGATGACCAAATCGATGCTTATATCGATCTGAAGATGGAAGATGTGCACCGTCTGCAGCTACATCCACATCCGGTCGAATTCGACATGTATTACAAAGCTTAAGTCAGCTTTTCAGACCAATTATACAAAACCGGGCCTCGCGCCCGGTTTTTCATTATGGTGATATGGCCTTCGTCTCTCCAAAGCGTAATGAAATGCCCTGAAATAGCCCATTGTCGCGGCTATCATCACCCGTTAAGACCAAATCTGAATCAGGGTTGCACGAGCGGCCTGCTGCGCGTTGGAATGCCCTGTGCGCGAATGACACACAAGGAAACGACCATGAGTCTTCACCGTCTGTTGAGCCAAACTGCACTTTGCTCTGTTATGGCACTTTCTGTTACAGGTCTTGCTGCGCATGCGCAGGTCGAGATCACTGATGAACGTACGGAAGGCGTTGCAACATCCACGGCTGACAATGGCAGCCCTGCTGATGTTACAGTTACTACTGATGGCTCAATTACTGTCACAACCGGCGCCGCAGTGACAGTGGACAGCGACAATGATGTTGATGTTGCTGGTGCACTTCGTTCGGAAGATAGCGATGATACAACTGGAATACTTATACAGGGCGGAAATACGGCAGACGTCAATCTTTCCGGTAGCATCTCTCTGACAGAAGATTTCACCCCTGAAGATATTGATGGAAACGGTATAGTTGACGGCCCATTTGCTCAAGGTTCAGGCCGTATAGGCATTTTGATATCCGGCGCGTCTCCTTTCACAGGTAATGTAAATGCGGTAGCTGGGTCATCAATACAGATAGAATCTAACAATGGTGCAGGCATTCAGCTTGCTGCTATGACTATGCTTGATGGAAACATATCTTCTGATGGCAACATTACTGTCGTAGGTGATAACGTCAGAGCGATTGACCTTCAGGGTTCAGTTTCTGGCGATGTAAGTGTTGCAGGCACATTGAATTCACAAGGTGAAGGCTCAAGTGCACTCGTAATTGGAGGCGATGTCGACGGTCAAGTCTCAATGACTGGAGCAATTAATAATTCAGGCTATAGAATTCCTAACCGTCAATTCGCATTCGCCCGCGGTTTATATGATGAAGAAGACACACTGCAGGCAAACAGCGCATTAATTGTTAATGGCAATGTTGGGGGAGGTATCGTCTTGGCAGCCACCCGCGACATTAATGACACTGACGAGGATATGGACACAACTGAAATTGTCCGCCGCCCTGTCATTACGCAATCAGGTCAAGCCGCCGCTATTTTAATTACAGGTGACGGAACGCCTATAATTGTAGGGTTAGCAACAAGCATTACTGACCCAAGTGATCCGGATTATATCGAACGCTTACAATATGGGTTAGTTCAAGAAGCTAACGTCAGCGCGAATGGTACCCTTGATGACATCTCCGCGACCGCTCTAGAGATATCTGACGCAACTATAACCGGAGGGGTTAATAATACAGGATCTTTGGTCTCAACGACATATAGATCCGGTGTCCCATCAGACGGCACGGCAAATGTTGATGGTGACGTCGCGCATTCTTACGCCATTAATTTGGGTTCCGGAGCTGATCTTTCGAGACTAACAAACTCAGGTACCATCCGTGCGATCGCTAATGAAGCCGCAGACATTATTTATTTTCAAAATGGTGATGACCTTGCTCCAAATGATGTCAACGCAACTGCCATCAATATAGCAATTGGCGCTGTTTTATCTGAAATCAATAATGACGGTGTGATTAGCGCTTCTCTTTCCGGTAGAACCGGCACTGCATATGCGATAGTCGATCAATCCGGATCACTGGCAGTTATCAATAATCAAGGTCAGATTTCTGCAATCGGAAGCACGTCTGATCCTGACTCTGATGAAAACAGCTTTGAACCTGTATTCACTTTGGTTGCTATTGATGTTTCATTGAATACGTCGGGCGTCACAATAACACAAAGTCAACTTGTAGATAATGACCCAACAGATGATGTAAGTCCTCCTGCCCCCTTAATTAGCGGAGACATAAGACTCGGAAGTGGAAACGACACTCTAACAGCCACTGCAGGTGTCATTCTCGGAAACATTACGACGGGAGACGGCAGTGACGAAATTCGAATTAGTGGTCAAGATACGCAAATTATTGGCTCTATCTCTGACAGTGATGGTGATTTAGAGCTTGCTGTTTTAGATGGCGCTATAGTTTCATATTTAACACCAACAGCGACGAATGTTACCAATGCTACATTTGGTGCAAACGCCGTATTCAACCCAATCATAGATGGGGCTACAGGTGAAGTTTCAAGCCTAATTGCTTCTGACTCAATCACCTTTGAAAACGGTTCTTCGGTCACACCCATACTTGCAAATATTATTGGGAATGGTGGAGTTTATGTTTTAGCAGAAGCGGGAACGCTCTCGGTTAATACTGACTTGGACGGCTTCCGTCCGGACAATGCGCCATACCTATATGATACGGTCATTGGCATTGACCCGACAGACTCTAACCGTCTCATTGCGACATTCGCCCT
>JAHDEP010000050.1 GCA_020628775.1 Rhizobiaceae bacterium
CGTGAAGCATAAGAAGCAAGTTCTTTCTTCACCAATTTCATGAGGAAATATAGTGCGAAGATGTTCACAACTGCCATGGCAAAGATCGCGGCATCTGAGAAATCGATAACAGGACCAAGGCTTGCAGCTGCACCGATAACGATGAATACGCAGAAGATCGATTTGAACGTCAACTCAGATTTCTTTCCTTCGCCAAAGAGGTATGTCCAGCTTTTCAAACCGTAATATGACCAGGAGATCATGGTTGAGAATGCAAACAGCACCACGGCAATTGCCAGAACATATGGGAACCAGGAGATGGATGCGCCAAATGCTGCTGAGGTTAGTGAAACACCTGAAGTTCCGCCAACAGTTTGAATAGCATTTCCAGCTTCGTTTAGAACAAACTTACCTGTCTCACTATCCATCATCAATTGACCGGAGATGGTGATAACCAAAGCCGTCATTGTACAAATCACAACCGTATCAATGAGTGGTTCTAAAAGTGATACAAATCCTTCGGTAATTGGCTCATTAGTTTTCACCGCTGAGTGGGCAATCGCTGCGGATCCCACACCCGCTTCGTTGGAGAACGCTGCACGTTTAAAGCCTTGGATAAGAGCACCAACAAAGCCGCCTGCAACACCGAGACCTGTGAACGCACCTTCAAAGATTTGTCCAAATGCCCAACCGATTTTATCGTAGTTTACCAATAAGATAATCAACGCTGCACCGACATATAAAATACCCATAAACGGCACGACTTTTTCCGTTACGCGTGCAATTGATTTGATACCGCCGACAATAACGGCGAAAACAACGCCTGCGAATACAAGACCCGTAATCCAACCAGGATAATCACCGACAATACCGCTGATTTGCGCATGCGCTTGGTTGGCTTGGAACATATTTCCGCCGCCAAGAGCACCCAAGATACAGAATATAGAGAACATCACCGCGAGGAATTTTCCCCCTGGTAATCCAAGTTCTTTAAACCCTTTGGAGATATAATACATCGGGCCACCGGAAACGGTACCATCTGCATATTCGTTGCGGTATTTCACGCCAAGCGTACATTCTGTGAATTTGGATGCCATGCCCAATAACCCGGCTAAAATCATCCAGAAGGTGGCACCCGGTCCACCAATCCCAACAGCGACCGCAACACCTGCGATATTACCTAAACCAACTGTCCCTGACAGAGCTGTGGCCAGCGCCTGAAAGTGGCTAACCTCACCGGCATTGTTTGGATCTGAATAATCACCTTTTACCAGCCCAATTGCATGCTTGAAAAAGCGAAACTGCACAAAGCCAAAATAAAATGTGAACACTGTTGCGGCAATCACCAGCCACATTACAATCCACGGGAAGGACGTGCCTGGAATTGGCGCAAAAATAAGACTTACAAATGGGCCGGTTATTGATGCAAAGACTTCATTTACTTTTTGATCCAGCGTCATCGCATCCTGCGCAAGAGCTGGTGTTGCAGCGAATATAGAAGATACAAGCGCTGCTGAAAGTGTTTTAAAATTTTTCATGTTGATATCCCCTAATTCACCACGGTCACAGGAACGGATGCGCTCATCACAAGATTTGATGTAGAGCTGCCGAAAATACGGTTTGAAATACCGCCCTCAGATGAACGCGCAATGATGATCTGATCAGCGCCTTCTTCAACGGAAATTCGATTTAAGGTTTCTGCAACATCGCCGTGTTTGACGATACCTTTAACGCTCATACCAGCGCTTTTTAATTGCGCGACAGCCGGATCGACCACGCGCTCCATCGCAGTCGAGATTTCTTCTTCGCGTCTCTTGTGACGCGCAGCGTTTTCCTCAGCTGTTTGAAACGAAAATGGTGACCACTCAACGATGTATGCGACCAGTATTTCGCAGCTTCCAATTTGCCCTGCTAATTTTTTGGCGTGAGCAAGCGCTCGCTCGCCAGAACCATGGCCATCAAGACCGACTACTAACTTTGTAGACATTTATTGTTCCCCTTATTGTTAATCCCCAGTTCCCAGTAAAATTCGCCAAATGCCAGGTACGCAGCAAAAACCAACGCCCTTCAACATCTAGAAAACTCCACCCAAACTTTACAACAAATCTAGAAGACTGATCACCTAAACAGCAAAATTCAACGACTATATCGGACTAAATTTTCGCAAATTTTCAGTCAATTTACCTAAAATTGCCTATAATTTAACTTTATTGAGTTGGTGAGACGACATGATCTTTTTGTCAATTGTCGTAAAAACGGCCCGAATTCGTGCCGAGTATTGGGCTGCATAAGTTTCTGCATTATCAGTTTGCAGCCATCCCACAGTGGTAGTTAACGCTATATTGTAACAAAAGGCCAATGCAATTTGATCACAGCTTGATCAAATGTCATTTCATTGCCGCAATTTTATTGATATTGGACAAGTCCTTTTCAACTGATTTGCTCGGAGCTTTTAATTGCGCGTTTTGACCCAAATACTGTTATCTTGTTGCTGCGCGATGACAGTTCAACAAACAGCTGCCGCGCAAGACAAAGACCCGCAAATTATCCTCATTTCCTTTGATGGTGCGCATAACAATGCGCTGTGGGATAAAAGCCGCGAAATGGCACAGCGTGTCGATGCGAAATTTACTTACTTTCTGTCCTGCGCCTTCTTAATCACCAAAGATGATGCGCGCAGTTTTTACCGCTCGCCGAAAAACAGTTTGGGTCTGTCAAATGTTGGTTTTGCGCAATCACAGCCTGAAATCCGGACAAGACTTGCACATATTTGGCGAGCACGCGCTGAGGGCCATGAAATGGCCAACCACGGCTGCGGGCATTTTGATGGCAATGCATGGTCGGTTGATGAATGGAACGCTGAGTTTGATCAATTCCGCGATATCTTAAGCACTGCGTGGATGAGAAATGGCTTTGAGGAAGACGAGCCAGAGGATTGGCAGAACTTTGCAGTTAACGAGATCAAAGGGTTTCGCGCGCCATATTTATCGCACAGCAAGAACCTGTTTTCATCGCTTGAGGCGAATAATTTTACCTATGATGCGAGCACCGTTTCAAATGGCCCTGCAATGCCTAAGCTTGAAAACGTAACGAAATTTGCGCTTCCGCTGATCCCTGAGGGACCATCGTCTAAAAAGATCATTGCAATGGATTATAATCTTTATGTTCGTCACTCAAAGGCCAAAGATAATCCCGAGTTGTCGCAAGTTTTTGAAGAACGCACTTATCAGGCTTTCAAAACAGCTTTTGATAAAGAATATAACGGTGGGCGCATTCCACTACAGATGGGATTTCACTTTGTTGAAATGAATGCGGGCGCATATTGGCGCGCGCTTGAACGTTTTGCGCAGGATACATGCGCACTACCTGATGTAGATTGCATCACATATCAAGAAGCATTAACGCGCCTTCAGCAAAAGCGCGCCAATAATAGCTAGTTTATAGATCAGATAATCTATTCAGCAGGTGCAGCAGAGATATCACCTTGTGTGCCTTCATCTTGATAGATGATTTTTTCAAATGAGATGAGACGTTTATAGATCGAGATCAAATCGATAATTGTTGTCCAGACATTGGCGAAGAACTTAAAGCTCTCTTCAACACGGTCAAACGCATTGTTAATTTGAGTGAATATGCCAAGGGTGATTGTTCCAGAAACGATGGTCGGTCCCAAAGCAATAAACGGAATAAAGCTCGACCCTTGAAGATATGCAAAACGAGCGACATTGAAATATAGATAATTGAAATATAGACGATAATAGTTTTTTCGAACGCCATCATAGAGTTCGCGAACAGTGGCGGGTTGCGCCCGATCTTCACGGTCTTCTCCATAAACCAGCTCTTTACGATAAGCTGCTTCTACCTTCTGGTTGTTAAACTCAAGACCAGGCAGCTTGATGCCCACAATTGCCAGTAAGACTGTACCCAACAATGCTGACATGATCGCAACATAAACCATTGCGCCATCAACCGGACCGAAGAATGGTAATTCGGTTACTTTTTCAGATAGTGTGTAAAGCAAAGGCAAGAACGCAATCAATGTCATCATAGAACGCACAAACGATACACCTAGGCCCTCAACGATACGTGCAAATCTTTGCGTATCTTCCTGAACACGCTGTGCTGCGCCTTCGATGTGACGCAGCTTTGGCCAATGGTCCATAAAATAATTGTTCATTGCTGTGCGCCAGCGAAATACGTAATGCGAAACAAAGAAATCAAGCAGAACGAGAACGGTAATGTTCACCAATAAGATAGGAGCAACAGTCAGCAATTCGCTGTAAAACTCATTTAATGATACAGCACCAGCTTCTGACAATGCCTTTTGCAGTAGGTCATAAAATCCGCCATACCAGTCATTTAGGAACACTGAGATCTGAACATTGTAATAAGTCACAAGCATGATGATTGTGGAACCCAAAACCGACCAGCGCGACCATTTATTTTTATCTAGAAACATCCAAATAAGGGCGAAACTGAAGCCAGCCACAGCCATATAGATATATATGAGCAATTTATCTGGCGTTAAAAATGGCGGCCGCTCGCCCTCAACTGCAACAGGGGTATATGCCGACATGGCTTTGAGCATGCCCTCATTTCCCTCAAAAATTCCAAACCAAATACCGATTGCGATAATTGTCCAAATTAATGCGGACCAGAAAAAGAGTTTGGGGTCAGGGAAAAACGATCTAAACAATGTTCAAGCCTTTTTATTGACGGGGGCGCTAGAATTGGCACCACAGCGTGATTCATTTTGCTTTAGCGTTGATTTATAAAGCCTTGCGACTGTCACAACAAGCCACATTTACGTGATTTATCCCGTATGACCCTTGACGGAAAGTTGAAAGACCGAACCTTTTCTTTTTCACAAAAACCTTGTAAATGCTGCATTGCAATATAATTATAGATTAAGAGCTTCAGCGCTTAGATGAAATCAGGGGATGAGAGATGACAAAAACTGCGATTATTACCGGCTCAACAAGCGGTATTGGGCTTGGCATTGCCAAAGCGTTTGCCAAAGCTGACATGAATGTCGTGATCAATGGACTTGGCAGCCCCGAGGATAATGAAGCTGTGCGTGCAGAGGTCGATGCTTTGGGCAAAGGCGAAACGCTCTTTCATGGCGCGAACATGATGGAACCTGATCAAATCGAAGAGTTAGTCACCTCAACTGAAGCAAAATTTGGCGCTGTTGATATCATTGTCAACAATGCCGGCATTCAATTCGTTGAAAAAGTGGAAGACTTCCCGGTCAGCAAATGGGACGCAATTATCGCGATCAACATGTCGAGTACGTTTCACACAACGCGTGCAGCATTTGCAGGCATGAAGGAACGCGGGTTTGGCCGCATCATCAATGTCGCATCCGCGCATGGCTTGGTCGCCTCTCCTTATAAATCTGCATATGTCACGGCCAAACATGGCGTATTAGGATTTACCAAAACGATCGCGCTTGAAGGTGCTGAATTTGGTGTGACAGCTAATTCTATTTGCCCAGGCTATGTTGAAACACCGCTTGTAACCGGCCAAATTGCTGACACTGCAAAAGCGCGCGGGATCTCGGAAGAAGAGGTCATCAGCAATGTGATTTTGAAAGCTCAACCGACAAAACAGTTTGTACAAACAGAACAGGTTGCATCCTTAGCACTATATCTTGCCTCTGATGCTGCCGCACAAATCACTGGTGCAGCGCTGCCAATTGATGGCGGCTGGACTGCGCAATAATGGCATCAAAATCTTCAGATAAGCGGATTATAAATCTCGCCCTTCAGGGTGGTGGCGCACATGGCGCATTTACTTGGGGCGTTTTGGATCGCTTGCTAGAAGATGGGAGAATTGAACTTGAAGGCCTTTCAGGTACCAGCGCGGGCGCCGTTAATTCAGCACTCTTAGCATATGGTTTGCAAACCGGCGGCATAGATGGTGCACGGGAGAAACTTGAAGAGTTTTGGCGTGCATCCAGTCATGCGGGTGCTGTCTTCTCTCCGGTGCGCTCTACACCCTTTGATGCGATGTTCGGTGCCGCTTTTGGCGGAATTGGCCCGATGGTTACGGCAACCTATAATGCATTTGATACGCTCACCCGCACGGTATCGCCCTATGAATTTAACCCGTTTGATATCAATCCACTGCGCGACATCTTAGAAAAGTGTATCGATTTTGACCAACTTGCGTCCTGCAATGAGGTTAAGCTCTTCATCAATGCAACGAATGTGAAAACCGGCAAGGCCCGCATTTTTGAAACCAAAGAGATCTCCCTTGATGTTGTTATGGCGTCAGCATGCTTGCCTTATCTTTATAAGGCGGTGGAAATTGAAGGTGAACATTATTGGGATGGTGGTTTTATCGGAAATCCGGCTATTTTCCCGTTCTTTTATAAATGCGAAAGCCAAGATGTGATGATTGTGCACATCAATCCGATGCTGCGCGATAATGTGCCCAAAACAGCGCCTGAAATCATGAACCGGATTAATGAGATTTCGTTCAACAGCTCGTTAATTGCAGAATTACGCGCAATTAAATTTGCCAGCAAACTGGTGCAAGAGAATTGGCTTAAAGATGAATATCACAATAAAATTCGTGATGTTTATGTGCATTCTATTCGCTCAGATGAAGCCTTGGAAGACTTAAGCGTTGCATCAAAGTTTGACGTGAGCTGGGCATTTTTAACTGATTTGCGCGACCGCGGACGCGGTGTTGCAGACAAGTGGATCACTGAAAATTTTGATGCTGTTGGCAATCGATCTTCGGTTGATTTGGACAAAGAGTTCTTAAATATCTCGAATATTGCAGAATAAAAGTCGAATTTATACTATTTAATTCAATAGGTTAGATAACAAGCTCTTGAATGTCAAGAAACTGTTAACTATATCCGTTACATACTAATCGCATAGGATTTATGCCTATGCAGGGCTGCGCGAGCACGGATGTACTGCCGCGCGGCTAATTTTTTTCAAGATAGATTGTCTTGTTTTTCTGCTCGTCTTGCTTTGGCAAGATGGGCGGCAATCTTGAAACTGTCGGGCACGACGGTTTTCAAATCTCCCAGAATATGTTCAATCGCCACATCGGCCATTTTATGTGCCACGCCAAAAGTGATTTTAAAACCGCTTGTTGAGACAATTACATTTCGATGTTCTGGCATGATATCAATTAGCGGATCACGACCGGCTGCGCGTGGACGCAATCCCGCCCATTTTTCAATAACAGGCGCATCTTTAATTAGCGGACACAATTGTCTTGCACGCAGGATCGCATCATCAATCTTTTCATCGGTTGTAAACGGATCTGCAAATTCTAATTCGCTTGTACTGCCCACAGCGACTTTGCCAGATCCATGAGAAATGACATAAACCCCATTGTCGAAAACGATTGGCCAGTTTGGATCTATGTCAGCGGCCAACATTGCCGCCTGCCCTTTGATAGGTTTACCCAACGCTTGGGTGACGACCTTTAGCTCCGGCGCAATGAAATCAAATGTCTGAACACCTGCCGACAATACGATATGCGAAAATAAAACCTTCTCATGGTTTGAAAGGATGGCTTGCTTTTTGAAGGCATCATAACTTTCAAGCGCTACACCTTCTAACAAAGTAATCTTGTCATCATGCGCAATGGCAGCTTTCAAAGCGTTGAGCAAACCGCGGGGGTTTATGCGTGCAGATAGCGTATCATATACCAGCCCACACGTAGCTTTATCAGCATTCGGCCAGTCTTTTTCAAAAGGTTGATCGACGATTTGCCACTGATATCGGCCATGCCAGAACTCATCCACATTTGCGCCATGCCCTTGCATTTGACCGCGCTTGGTTTCATTCATAATTGGCGCTAAACGACCGCATTGATTATAGCCGCAGTCTTGTCCTGTTTCATTTTCCAGCTGAGCAATTTCTCTTGGCAAATCTTCAAGGGCTTCAAACTGGAACTGTTTTTTTCCATCCCAACGTTCGGGCATATGTGGCATCAACGCACCAAGCAAACCACCACTTGCTCCCGCCCCTAGTTTTTGAGCATCAACAAGTAGCGTCTTTAAGCCGTTTTTTCCCGCTTTATATGCAGTCCATGCACCAATCACACCAGCACCGACAATGATGAGGTCATAAGTCTGACCTTGGGTGGATTGCGATTGACTGTTTACCAAAGCTGGACTATCGGCTGGTGTCATGAATGAGAACCCTAAAACAACGAACATCGATACGCCATCAGACGAACTTGAATGGCGTGAAGGTGATATGCCCTATTCAACGGGATTTGGCGACTATTATTATTCAAAATCAGATGGACGATTGGAATGCGATCACGTCTTTATTGATGGGAATGCGCTCAAGAACAGATTTACACATGCGGGTAGAATCGTAATTGGAGAACTTGGGTTTGGTACAGGGCTCAATTTTTTGGAAACGCTGCGCCAGTTCAATGAATTTGCCCACGAAGATGCACAGCTTGAATTTCATAGTTTTGAAATCAATCCGTTGGCTCCTTCAGTAATCAAAAAAGCGCTAACTGTGTGGCCTGAACTCACCCAAGAACTTGATCTGATGCTTGCAAGTTGGCCGAATGCACTAACGCAAGACAATGAGCTCAACATTGATGATCGCGTTAAATTGCACCTTCATATCGGTGATGTGAATGAAAGATTGCCGAAACAGTTTTTTCAAGCCGATGCTTGGTATTTAGATGGGTTTGCTCCGGCAAGAAACGAGAGCATGTGGTCATTGGAACTCATGCAAGAAATTGCAAATCACACAAAAGATCACGGGACGTTTTCGAGTTATACCGCAGCAGGCTGGGTACGTAGAAATCTCATTGAAGCGGGGTTTGAAGTGCGCAAAACAAATGGTTATGCTGGTAAACGCGACATGATTTGCGGTGTTAAAATACCGACAGAAGTTGATTAAGCGGCATTTTTGGCTTTGGAGCGCGTACTCAATTCATGATGACCGGGCAACATGGCTTTCACCTTGTTGATCATGACGTCCGGGCTGACAGGCTTGGAGATATAATCATCCATTCCGGCTGCAATGCAATCTTCTTTATCACCACGCAATGCATGCGCCGTTATTGCGCAAATAGGTGTCCGGTAATCCCCGTCCTGTTCTAATCTACGAATTTCGCGGGTTGCTTCGTGGCCGTTCATCACAGGCATGGAGACATCCATCAGAACAACTGCTGGTTTGAATTTTTTCCAAAGCTCGACAGCTTCTTGTCCATTATTTGCGATTTTAAATTCAACGCCAAGATCAAGTAGGATTTGTTTGAAGACGATCTGATTGACTTCGTTATCTTCGGCAATCAGCACATCAAGATTAAAATCGGACGCCTTTGAAGAGCCACGCTGATTAACGTAATCAAGCATCTCAGCGGACACTTTTAATAGTTTTAATACCTCGTCCTCCAATTTTGAAGGCGCACAAGGTTTCAGCAGTTTTGACGAGACTTCACCTGCAAAGGAAGCTATCTCAGTTCGGATAAAGCGATTAGGTCCGATGGCTAGGATCGGTAGAATGTCAGCTGAAAAAGTCTTGCGGACATCACTAATCAGCGTTTCTAGTTCCGCAGATGTGCGATCCTGATCAATGATGATCAGCTCAACAGGTGAACCCAGTTTACTAGCAATTTCGGTGACTTTGTGAGCTTCTTGAAAACACGTTGTTGCGCAGGCATCCATGCCCCAACTGCAGAGCTGCTCCAAGTAAATCTCTCGATCAAGATTGGATCCGCCAACAACCAGCACTCGTTTTGGTTTATTCTTTACCGGTAACATAGACAATGACGTATTTACTCAAATTTCTGCATGAATTCAGCTACTTATATAGCGCTGAAGATGGGGGAAATGTGTAAAAAGAAGATTAATTTTCAAACCAAATATAACCAGCATGTCTTGATATTAGAATATTATATGAGATACGCCGTGTTATCTGAATATATTTTTCATTCTGGTGCTTTTACTAGGTTTTATTACCAAAATCGTCTTTTTCGTCCATTTTTGACTAAAATTGGCGATATTCCCCCATAAAAGGGGAATATTTCTTGCGTTGAAAAATACATTTTTTTTAGGAATAACTTACGATTTCAAACTCGATTTTATCATCACCTTTGAAGTAAAAACGCCGACCAGGCTCATAATCACCGTGACTATGGGTTTTATATCCCATTTTCAGCACCCGTTGTTCGACCACATCAAGATCGTCAACGACAATCCCGATATGATTTAGACCACCGAGAACTTGATACGTATTCGGCATTGGCTCAATTTCTGCAGGTTGGCTGTAAATTGCTAAATAGCTCTCCTCACCGCCCACGTGATAGGATTCACCGCCATGGATAGATGCACCGCTCCACCTAATTGTCCATCCAAATAGCTCGCATAATCGATTGGCGGTCGCCTGCGGATTGCTCACTGTTACGTTGATATGTTCTAAAAATGCTTGGGTCATAACTTGTCCTTTGTCATTTGCTTGCTTGTAAATCTTACGAATTTCTGCAAACTTAATTGCTCAAGTTAACTTGAGGTCAAGAACTTTTTTCAAGGAAATTTAATGGCTAGAATTGAAACCACATTATCCATTGGCGATGTTGCAAAACGCACTGGGTCTGCCGTATCGGCTATTCGGTACTATGAAGATGAAGGGCTTATTCACGCGGAGCGCAATAATGCTGGTCAGCGCAGATTTCTACGTTCAGAAATTCGCAGGATCTCATTTATTCTAATTGCACAGGAATTGGGTTTCAGTTTAAACGAAATCAGAATTCAGCTCGAACAACTGCCAGACAAGCGCGCGCCGACCAAACGTGACTGGGGTAAAATGAGCAAACATTTTCGCAAGGAGTTGAACCATCGCATCGAGCGATTAGAAGACCTGCGCGACAAGTTGGATGGCTGTATCGGCTGCGGTTGTCTCTCACTAGATGCATGCCGGCTTTATAACAAAGAAGATAGGGCCGCACGCAAAGGCGACGGCCCGAGATATCTGTTGGGTGATGTGGCGGAAACAGACTAAGTCTTTAAACCGTCAAGTGTGCGCGCACTTCTGATTGATCTAAGCTTTCTGCCGGACCTTCATGCACCACTGCACCGCGATCCATGATGTAAACCTTGCTCGCAACTTGACGGCAAAACTGCAAATATTGCTCGACCAGAACAATCGCGAGGCCTTGCTCATCACGTAAGAACTCGATCGCACGGCCAATGTCTTTGATGACTGATGGCTGAATGCCTTCTGTTGGTTCGTCCAACACCAAGACCTTTGGCTTGGTTACCAAAGCGCGGCCAATTGCCAATTGCTGCTGTTGACCACCCGAGAGATCTCCCCCTCGCCGCGACAACATTTGCTTAAGAACTGGGAATAATTCGAATATATAATCCGGTACATGGCGTTCGCCTTTTGGCAGGAGTGAAAAACCGGTTTCTAAATTTTCCTGCACCGTGAGCATTGGGAAAATATCGCGCCCTTGAGGAACATACGCAATGCCTTTGGAAGCGCGTAAATGCGGTGCTGCCTTACCAAATTTATCACCATTTAAAGTGATATCGCCGTTTGAGATGGGATGATGACCGGTGATGGCTTTTAACAAAGACGTTTTGCCCACACCGTTGCGGCCCATAATACAGGTCACAGAAGCAGCATCCGCGCTAACTGAAACCTGATGCAGAATTTGCGCAGCACCATAGTGAAGGTCGATATTATCTATTTCTAAAATTGTCATGATTGATAATTACCTTCCAAGATAGACATCGATGACGTCTTGGTTCTCAATAACTTGCTCAAGACTACCCTCTGCAAGAACAGAACCTTCGTGCAACACAGTAACTTTACAATCGAGATCGCGGATAAATTCCATATCGTGCTCTACGACGACAACAGCGTGATGCTTTGCCATTTCTTTAAGCAACTCAACGGTTTTGTTGCGCTCTTGCTTGGTCATTCCCGCAGCGGGTTCGTCAACCAACAAAAGCCGTGGTTCTTGCGCGAGCAACATACCAATCTCGAGCCATTGTTTTTGCCCATGAGACAATTCACCTGCAGTCCGGCCAATTTCTTCGCTTAAACCAATGCTTTCAGCTAGCTCAACGACTTTTTGTTTGTCATCATTTGAGAATGTATAAAACAAAACTGCAAAAGGCGTGCGATCATTGCGCAAAGCCATCATCAGATTGTCTTCAACTGTCTGATCTTCAAACACGGTTGGTCGCTGAAATTTACGACCGATACCTAGTCGAGCGATATCAGATTCGCTCTTTTTAATCAGTGAGAGATTTTTCTCACCCCACACAACATCCCCGGCATCCGGACGGGTTTTACCGGTCACGATATCCATGAAGGTTGATTTACCTGCACCGTTAGGGCCAATGATGGCACGTAGTTCATTCTCGCCGATCTCAAAACTCAAATCGTTGATAGCTTTAAAACCGTCAAATGATACGGAAATTCCATTTACATTTAAAAGACTACTCATCATCACGCCTTCTTAAATTTATCAACAAGACCGCCAAGGCCTTTAGGTGCATATAGCGTTGCAAGAACGAAACTTAGCCCGAGCAATACCAACCACCAATCCACCCATTGGATCGTGTAAAAACCAAGCGGGATGTTTGGAATTTGTCCACCTGTGAAAAATGACGATAGAAGCGAAACAAAGATCGCACCAATAACAGCCCCGTACAAACGCCCACGACCCCCAATGGCTACCCACACCGCGAGATAAATGGAAGCGATAGGTGCAAGTTCCGCTGGATTGATAATACCGGCTTGCGGATAGTAAATTGCACCTGCAATCGCTGCCATTAAAGCAGTAATGACGAAGACGAACAATTTATAGCCTTCAACATTATAGCCCAAAAAGCGTACGCGACTTTCATCATCGCGGATTGCGCGGATGACATTTCCAAGTTTGGATTCAACAATCAACTTGGCAATGACATAACAAAATCCAAGTGCAAATGCGGATCCCCAGAAGAACCATAGCGAGACATCTGCTTGCGATGTTTCTTCAAGACCTGGCAAATTTTGCAGGCCTGAAAGACCGTTATTGCCGCGCAGACCACTATCGTTTTGGAAAAGATATAATGCCAGGGCGAGCGTCATGGCTTGAGTTAGAATTGATAAATAAACGCCTGTCACACGTGATCTGAATGCTAACCAACCAAATACCAATGCCAAAATGCCGGGTACTAAAACAACCAAGAGCAACTGCAGGAGCAAGCTATCAGAAAAAGCCCATATGACCGGGAATTCGGAACCACCCACAACACCAAATATCTGTACGCCGACCGCATCTGATAATTCTTGCGGTGTAAGTGGCAATGCGGAAGCCGCATTTGCTTTTAAAACAATCAACTCGGTTCGCGCATACATCAGCCACATGCCGATCATATATCCACCAAGTCCGAAGAATGCGAAATGCCCAAGCGATAGAATACCGCAATAGCCCCAGACCAAATCCATCGCGATGGCAGCGAGTGCGAGGCAAAGCGTTTTGCCCAAGGTTTTCACAAGGCTTGTTGATACAATGCCCATGCCAAAGCCTTCGCTTAAGATGGTTACTGCTATTGTAAACACAGCCAACATGCCTAGGAAAACCAAAACCGATGGGTGGCGAAGCAAAAATTTAGTCAATACTGCGTCTTGCATAATCCCAGCCTCCTTACGCTTCTGCCGCTCGACCTTTAAGTGCGATAAGCCCTCGAGGTCTGAACTGAATGAAAATAATGATGAAAATAATCATGTAGGTTTGCGCTGCCAAAGTATTTGACGGATTGAAATATTCGATGATCTTTTGAAGGAAACCAATCATCGTAGCGCCCGCAAGCGTACCCCAAATATTGCCAACACCGCCAACAACCACGGTCATAAAGCTTTGAACGATGTAATCATTACCAAGCTCGGATGTCACTTTGGCAAACAGACCAATTGCAACACCAGCAATGCCCGCGATGCCGCACCCTAGACCAAATGTCAGCATGTTAATCTTATCAGGATCGATACCCATAGATGCTGCCATGCGAGGATTTTGTGTCACTGCACGGGTTTCTAATCCGAGACGTGTTTTGTTTAACACAAACAAGATCATGCAGAAGAACAATACGCCAAGCACAAAGATCGCAATTCTGATCCAGCTAATGCTGACCACATCGTTGATCACCCATGCACCATCTAACCAACCTGGAGCGGTTAATGGTCTTGCTTGCGTGCCGAAGATGTTTTTGGCCAATTGCTGAAGTGCAATCGAAATACCAAACGTCGCCAACAGTGTCTCAAGCGGGCGATTATATAAATGACGGATAACCAATCGCTCCATGAGCACACCAGCGGCAAACGTCACCATAAACGCAACGGGAATAGCGATGATAATGGAGATTGTATAATTCGGCACGATCTGCTGGACTACATAGCCAGAATAAGCACCCATCATAATAAACTCACCATGAGCCATATTGATCACACGCATCACACCAAATGTAATGGCAAGGCCAATCGCGGCTAGGAAGTAAATCGATGCTAAACTAATTCCATCAAGCGCAAGATCGAAAAACTGATTAAGCGTTACTGAGGAATTGATGTCATTTAGAACAGCCCGAGCTGCATCTGTTACGTCTTTATTTGTCTCAACATAACTTGCATAAAACACATGCTCTGAGATGAGCTGATCTTTCTCATCTTCAGTTAAAAATGCATCCGCTTTCCCAAGCAATACTAGATCGGCATAAGCGCTGTCGCGTGCTTGATCGCTATCGAGTTCTGATACTTCAAGCTTGCCAACTTTACCGTCGGTAATATTAGCAATCAAAATCTCTTTGCGTGCTGCGCGATCGATTGTTGCAGGGGCAAAACTTGCTTGTACCAACATGTCATAAGCTGCATCATGGGTCAGCTCTGTTTGATCACCACCCATATCCAATAAGCCGTGCAAGCGGAACGCCGAGCCGTCAGGATTAACACCCGTCTGATCAGGTACAATCACGCGCGCAACATTTATATCTTCGGGAAGCTCCTTTGCGACCGCGACACGGCTTGTCAGCAATTGGTTTAAACTTGCACGTATATCAATTGATAATGATCCAGAAAATGAGTTAAGTGCCTGAATACGCGCATCAGGATCTTCATCGAATTTGATGGTTAGAATTCGTTCAATACGCGCAAATTCAGCTGAAAGTTCTGGGTCTTGTTCTTTTTCAATGGCAATACGTAGGGCTGCCAAATGCTCAAGCTTAGGATCACGATTGATACTTTCTAAGCTTTTGCGGCGCACCTCAACATTTGGATCTGTAAGTTGGAACTGAACCAAACGCGCTGCCAAAAGTGCTCTCACACCACTATTTGGCTTAATCTGTTTAATTTCTTTTTTGTCGACCTCACCCAAAGCTTCCGCGTTTACAACATCTGTCAGGCTGTAGATCTTTTTATCTTGAGTTTCGACATATACAAAAGCGTTGTCGGATTTTCGGAACCAAAGTTCTTTATCTTGCCATTTGGCTAAGAATTCCGCTGCGCCTTGAAAATTTGTGTTTTGGATAGCTTCAAGGACCGGTGATACTGTTTTGGTCGAACTTCTTTGAATGAGCTTGTAATTGTCAGATAACACTTTTCGAAATGCGTCAGCTTCCTGTGCTGATGCGGTGGATAAGCTCATGACAGCAAGCATCATGCTCATAATTATTGTGAGTAAAAATCGCAACGAATGATCCTCTGAAGAAAAAAGGCTTCCCAAGTCCTTTTAAAAAAATGTTGGGGCAGGCCGTAACCCACCCCAACTCGTATTCAACTAACTATTAGTAGTTAGATTTGATCTGAACACATGTGTTTGTAGATGTGTTGA
>JAHDEP010000310.1 GCA_020628775.1 Rhizobiaceae bacterium
TGGTCAGAAGAAGAGTTTCCATCTCTTCAGACGCCCGCAGTTATGGTGGGAGATTAATCATGTTAGCACTCTTCCTACCTTTATTCTTAGTCTTCTTAATGTTTGGTGTTCCGGTGTTCTTCGCCATGTTGGCAGCACCAGGTATCCTGCTATATCTAAACGGCCAAGAGAAAGACGTTGCGTTGATGTATCGCAATATCTTCAATGGCATTGATAACGGTGTTCTGCTTGCCATCCCGTTCTTTATGCTCGCTGGTGAATTGATGAACCGCGGCGGTATTACCGAACGTTTGGTGAGTTTTTGTCAGGCGATCATCGGTTCTGTTCGCGGTGGTTTGGCGCAAGTAAACATCTTATCATCAATGCTCTTTGCCGGTATGTCGGGTTCTGCGGTTGCGGACACATCCGCATTGGGTTCAATGTTGATCCCAGCGATGGAAAAAGAGGGTTACACACGTAAGTTCTCAGCTGCGATTACTGCAGCGTCATCGGTGATTGGTCCGATTATTCCGCCATCAGGCATCATGATCATTTATGCTTATGTGATGGAAGTTTCGGTTGCTGCGCTATTTGCTGGCGGCATTATTCCTGGCATTCTTGTTGGCTTGGGCTTGATGATTGTTACGCGCCTAATGGCAAACAAATATGAGTATCCACCAGCAAAGCGCGTTGTGTTGAACAATGTGACGATTTCACCAGGTGAAAACTTGGCAGCACGTATTTTGCTAAGATTGATGCTTGCTGCTGTGCTTTATCCGCTTGTCACAAGTCTTGGTGGATTTGCGGATGAAATGACAGGTGGTCAAATTGCTCTTGCATTTGCTATCGCGCTGGTCATTGGCGAAGTGATTGTTCAAATCCAGCGCCGCTTGATGTCTGAAAACTTCCGCATCGTTTCAAAGCGTGCCGTATTACCATTGCTCACACCGGTTATCATTTTAGGTGGTATCTTGGGTGGTGTTGCAACACCAACAGAGGCATCAGCTCTTGCGGTTGCTTATGCAGCGTTTTTGGGCTTGATCGTGTTGCGCACGCTTAAACTCAACGAAGTTCCTGGCGTTCTAATCCGTTCCGCAACAACTTCAGGTGTCGTCTTGTTGCTTGTTGGTGCGGCGATGGCGTTTAAAACGGTTGTGAGCTTGTCGCACGCAGCTGAAGATTTAGCGGTGTTTATTGTTTCAATCACCAGCGATCCATTGTTCTTGCTATTATTGATCAACATCTTGTTGTTCATCGTTGGTATGTTCTTGGACGCGGGGCCTGCGATTATTATCTTGGGTCCAATCCTAGCGCCGATCTTCATCAATATGGGTATTCACCCTGTGCACTTTGCAATGATCATGTCGGTCAACTTAACAGTTGGTTTGGCAACGCCGCCCATGGGTCTGGTGTTGTTTGTGGCATCATCAGTATCAGGGGTAAAGGTTGAAGCAATTTCTCGCGCGATTCTACCGTTCCTAGCTGTTGAAGTATTCGTGATTTTCTTGATTACATATTTCCCGATCATCTCATTGGGCATTCCAAAATGGTTGGGATTTGTAAAAGATGCAGACTTAATGGGGCCGCTCTTAGGGGCAATCTTTTAGGTTTCTTAAACTCTATATCCCTGTCACAATGGGGCTATAAAAATTTGAATAATAATGAGCCATGGTGGTTCACAAACGGAGGAAAAATATGAACAAACTCATCAATACATTAGGCGCAGCTGCGCTTGGTCTTGGTCTTTTGACGAGTAGTGCAGTTACAGCTTTTGCTGCTGATTTCACAATTCGTGCAACAGCCAACTCCAACGAGAATGACGAAGATTATGACGGTCTAGTTGTTTTCAAAAACTATGTTGAAGCAGCATCAAACGGCAAAGTTGCTGTTGAGCTATTCATCGGTACTCAGCTTTGTTCAAAAGGTGCTGAATGTCTGCAAGGTGTAGCAGATGGCACGATCGATGTTTACATCTCAACATCAGGCGGTGCAGCCGGTGCATTCCCATATGTGCAGGTTCTTGATCTACCATATCTAATGTCAAGTGACCGTGTTGCTGAAGAAGTTCTTCAGGGCGACTTCACACGTAAAGTTCGTGACATGGCATTGGCTGATTCTGGTAACAAAATCCGTCTTATGACTGTTGGTAACACAGGTGGCTGGCGTAACTTTGCAAACACAAAACGTCGTGTGCAAAACCCATCTGACATGGAAGGTCTAAAGATCCGTACTGTTGTTGCTGACCTACCACAAGAGTTGGTTAAAGCATTAGGTGCTGCACCAACACCGATCCCGTGGCCTGAGCTATTTACATCATTCCAAACTGGTGTTGTTGAAGGTTCTAAAAACGGTATCACAGATATCATGGGTATGAAATTCCCAGATGCTGGTCTTCAGTATGTAACACTTGATGGCCACGCTTACATGGGTGCTCTATGGTGGATGGGTAATGACAAGTTCATGTCAATGCCAGAAGACCTTCGTCAAGTTGTTGTCGATGGTTTCTCAGCGCTTCAACA
>JAHDEP010000311.1 GCA_020628775.1 Rhizobiaceae bacterium
AAGGATGAAAAACCCATCTGTGTTGATGCGGTTAATCAGCCGCGCGCGCATATGATGGCGCGTCGTTCGTTAAACACGTAATCGCTGGGAAGAAAAACCCATGCGCGCTAATTTCCGTCTTCAACGTCTTTTTATCGATCAGCCTCTTTTAAAGGGGCAGGCGGTGGATCTTGACCGCGAGCAGGCAAATTATCTGCTCAATGTTCTACGTTTAAAAGACGAAAGCCAATTGCTGGTTTTTAATGGGAAAGACGGAGAATGGCTTGCAAACTTAAAGCAAGAAGGCCGTAAAAAAGCACATCTTCTTTTGCAGGAACAAACAAGACCGCAACCAAGTACATCTGAACTACTTGTGCTGTTTGCGCCGATCAAAGTTGGTCGATTAGAGTATATGGTGCAAAAGATGGTTGAGATGGGAGCGGGCATAATTCAACCTGTTTTCACCGATCACACTCAATTGCATAAAATCAACGAAAAACGTCTCGCTGCCAATATTTTAGAGGCCGCAGAGCAATGCGGAGTTTTATCAATTCCGGAACTTAAAACGCCGCTAAAATTATCAGATGTGCTTTCGCAATGGGACGCAACTCGGCAATTAATTTTTTGTGATGAGGGTACTGAAACCAATAATCCAATTGCAGAGCTTAATGCACAAACTGCGGACAAATTTGCGCTTCTGATTGGCCCAGAAGGTGGGTTTTCCTCAGCAGAGCGCGAGAAACTACAATCTTTAAGTTTTGTAACGCCTATTCCACTAGGTCCACGCATATTGCGTGCAGATACAGCGTTGGTTGCGAGCATGGCCGTATTACAGGCAACAATTGGTGATTGGGAATAGATCACTATTTTATGAGCGGTCTTTAAAAAAAAATTACTTGCACCATATTGCGTAAAGGTTCAATCAATGGACCTGAAAAATTTTATGCATGTTCATTGATTCAATTGAACATCAGTGCTGATGAAAATCGGCGCAGTTAAAAGGGCGAATAAACATGGCGCGTGATACAACGGATCAGACACCTCTGACATCCTACGAGCAAATGGTGGCGTATCTGGAGGCTGGGAATAAGCCAAAGGAAGATTTCCGAATTGGCACGGAGCATGAGAAATTCGCGTTCTTTAAGGATGATAATTCGCCCGTACCCTATGAAGGTGAGCGATCTATTTCAGCGCTATTAAAAGGCATGGCAGAAAAGATCGATTGGGAACCCATCACAGATGCCGGTAATATCATTGGACTTGCTGCAAAATCCGGCGGTGGCGCAATTTCATTAGAACCAGGTGGTCAGTTTGAATTATCTGGTGCTCCGGTTGAAACTATTCACGAGACTTGCGCTGAATCAAATTTGCATTTGAAGCAATTGCGAGAAATTGCTGACCCGATGGGCATCAAATTTTTGGGTGTTGGTGGTAGTCCAAAATGGACCTTGGAAGAAACGCCACGCATGCCAAAAAACCGATATGACATCATGACAAACTACATGCCTAAGGTCGGCACGCAGGGTCTGGATATGATGTACCGGACATGCACTATTCAAGTAAATCTAGACTTTAGTTCTGAGCTTGATATGCGCAAAAAAATGCAAGTCAGCATGAAATTGCAATCATTGGCGACAGCATTATTTGCAAGCTCTCCATTTACCAATGGCAAGCCAAATGGTCTCTTGTCATGGCGCGGAGATATTTGGCGCGATACAGATAATGCGCGCGCCGGTATTTTGCCAAGCGTGTTTGAGGATAGTTTCTCATTTGAAAAATATGTTGATTGGGCGTTAGACGTGCCGATGTATTTCATTCTTCGTGAGGGAAAATATCACGATGTGACGCATGTTACGTTCCGCCAGTTCCGCGATGGAGCGTTAAAAAATGATATTCCTGACCCAGAGCCAACGCTTGGCGATTGGACAAACCATCTTTCAACGGTTTTCCCAGATGTACGTTTAAAGCAATTTATCGAAATGCGTGGCGCCGATGGCGGGCCTTGGCGCCGTATTTGCGCATTGCCAGCATTTTGGGTTGGGTTGTTATATGATGATCAGGCGTTAAACGATGCTATCGAACTTACAAAAGACTGGTCCTATGAAGATGTTCTTGGCCTGCGCGATCAAGTGCCGCGCGATGGGTTAAAAAGCTCAATCGCTGGCCGCTCATTGCTCGATGTCGCCCGTGACACGCTCGATATCGCCAAGTCCGGGCTTAAATCTCGCAACATTTTAAATGCTGTAGGGAGTGATGAAACGCACTTCCTTGAACCGTTGCAAGAAGTGGTTGCCAGAGGCACAACACCTGCTGAAGTCAAGCTTGCGCTCTATCATGGACGCTGGAACAATAGTGTCGATCCGATTTTTGATGAGTTCGCTTATTAAGGGCATTGCCCTCGACTTGCCAAATTGCCGTGCTAATATCACCATGAGGATAAAACAGTTCAATCTGCAATGGGAGAGATTATCATGATGCCACTATTTGACATGCTCAATAATGC
>JAHDEP010000051.1 GCA_020628775.1 Rhizobiaceae bacterium
CGCGCCACAAGTGTTCCTGTAACCGATGAGATAACAATGGGAACAAATGCCCGCATTGAATAATGCCCAAGAATAACTTCATGCGCAAAAAGCACCCCAGCAATAGGTGCGTTAAAACTTGCAGAAACTGCGGAAGCGACGCCAGCTGCCAGCAAAGTGCGATTCCCTGCGTCTGGTAATTTAAACTTGCTATAGACAAAGCTTGAAAACGAAGCACCAAGGTGAATAACCGGACCTTCACGACCCGCGCTTCCTCCTGCGCCAAGCGAGATCACGGTAACAATGGCGGACAAAATGCCCTCACGAAATGTTAAAGGTCGACCCGAAACATGCCGCGCTTCAATGACGTCCGCGACGCCTCCAGCACGCTTAGATTTTACAAATAATTGTAGAAGTATGCCGACGACCAAGCCACCAATTATTGGTGCCATAACAATAACTTGCCAAGGTGCCTCACGCACTGCTGCAAGATAAATTTCGCTACTTTCGCCAGCCCAAAGATATTGCACAAGTCCAATAGCTTCACGGAATAAAGACGCCAAAATTGCCGCGCCGATACCTATAATTGCGCCAAGTACCCAGATTGAAACCTGCCGATTGGCCCAAAATTCCGATAGATTTGGCAATATCCACTGCCGCATCAATGACGGAAGACTTAATAATCGTTCAAACCACAAATTCCCAACGCCCAAATTCGTTTTGCGATAAATAATTGAGTAGCACGTTCACATCAAACTGGACAAGTCGCACTTTGCCAAGCATAAGTTTATCGGAATTTAGTGGAGAGGATAAATTAAATTGCCTGAAAGTGTGATCAGTAAAAACGAGAATATTCAAACTGTTATTGACATACTCGCGCAGCAGCTTGGCGAGAAAATTAAAACTGGGCAGTCAATTCGCGAACAACATTCGCACACCACAACGATGATTGAACCGCAATTGCCTGATGCAGTCGTGTTTGCCGATTGCGATGCTGATATTCAATCTGTCGTTGATGTTTGCGCACGTTATAAAGTTCCGATTATTCCGTTTGGCGTCGGTACGTCTTTAGAAGGACACGTAAATGCGCCTGATGGCGGCATTTCAATCGACATGGGCCAGATGAACCAGATCCTTCAGGTTAACCCAGAAGATATGGACTGCGTTGTTCAACCAGGTGTCACGCGTGAGCAATTAAACGAATATCTAAGAGATACAGGCCTTTTCTTTCCAATTGATCCGGGTGCTAACGCCACAATTGGCGGCATGACGGCAACGCGCGCATCTGGCACAAATGCGGTTCGTTATGGAACCATGCGCGAGAACGTTATTTCAGTCACTGTGATTACCGCTGATGGCAAAAAGATCAAAACCGCTAACCGCGCAAGAAAATCTTCAGCGGGTTATGATCTTACGCGTTTATTTGTCGGCTCAGAGGGAACTTTGGGCGTTTACACCTCTATCACATTGAAACTACATCCTATTCCTCAGCAGATTTTAAGTGGAATATGCCCGTTTCCAACGGTTGAAGCGGCAAGTCAGGCCGTGATCGCAACCATTCAAATGGGTATTCCCATGGCGCGAATTGAGCTGTTGGATGCATTGCAAATCAAAGCATCGAATATGTATTCAAAGCTTGATAACCCTGAACAGCCAACGCTGTTTTTAGAATTTCATGGCTCTGATGAAGAGATTAAAAGCCAAGCGGAGCTCTTTACCGAAATTGCAGAGGATTTTGGTGGCCAAGAGCCGCAATTCTCAACGGTTTTGGAAGATCGAAACAAGCTTTGGAAAGCCCGCCATGATGCCTATTGGGCCGCGCGAAATTTCCGCCCAAACACCAAAGTGATTGGAACAGATGCATGTGTGCCGATCTCAAGATTTTCTGAATGTATCACGCAGTCCCAAAAGGATATTGAAGACCTCGGCTTGGTTGCAACATTTGTTGCCCATGCCGGTGATGGCAATTTCCATACTCAGCTTTTGATCGATACCAAAAACGAAACGGAAGTTAAAAACAGCGCAGAATATATCTCGCGTTTAAACAAGCGGGCGATTGCTATGGAAGGTACTTGTACCGGTGAGCATGGCGTGGGTCAGGGTAAACAAAAGTATCTAGAAATTGAACTTGGCGAAAGCGTTGAATTTATGCGCTTAATTAAGCAAACCTTTGATCCAGACAACATAATGAACCCGGGCAAAATATTTTCCCTTCCATCATAAATTCTGCTATCAATTGGGTTAAGGGCATAAACTAGACACAATAACAAACTATAATGCCGCTATGGGAACGTTCCTTAAGGGAATGAATGGGTTAGAAACGAATAAGCAAAGATGACGTTAGTCCGATTATTTGTATTTTTTGGTGGGCTCTTGGCAATGGCGCTTTTTGCGATCCTGCTCGGTCCCTATTTTATAGACTGGTCTGAATATCGTGCGGACTTCGAACGAGAATCCAGCCGTATTCTCGGTCAGGAAGTTAAAGTGCGCGGCGATGCCAGCATGCGCTTACTCCCCTTCCCTTCGGTAACCTTTGATGATCTTGCAATTGGCAAGAACAAAAGCGGTCAGCCACTGATGACGGCAAAGCAATTTGAGATGGATCTTGAATTGACGCCATTCTTAAGCGGCGAGATTTTGATTTTCGACATGCGCGTCGAAGAGCCAAAACTAACTGTGACACTGTTTCAGGATGGATCGTTAGATTGGGCACTCAACAGCAAGAAAAACCTTGGTGGCCGCACGCTGGTTCTAGAAAGCGTGACCATCAATAACGGTCAGATCAAGCTTGTTGATTTACAAAACCGCCGCACAAAGCAGATCGATAATATCAATACAAAACTATCTGCTCCTGAAATTTCAGGCCCTTGGCGCGCTGAAGGTAGCGCTGAATTTGAAGGTCAGAATGTCAATTTTGAAGTCGACACCGGTGCTGTGAACGATAAAGGCAGCATGCGTTTGCGAACTCGTTTGTTTGCCGAAAATCTGCCACTGTTTATCGAGACAGAAGGCAGCGCTAAAATTGAAGATCACAAACCTTCTTATGAAGGCAACTTCAATATTCAAAAACGCAGCGAACTAAACGTCTTAAACACACCAAAAGAGCTGAGAAACCTTCTAACTGTTCAAATGAAGGGCGGCTTTAAGATAAACAATGAGCGGCTGGATATCCCGCAGTATCGTTTAGCATCTGGCAACCCGCGCGATCCTTACATTATCGAGGGTGAAGCGAATATTGATACAGGTGCAAATCCTGAATTTCTTGTCACCGCGCGCGGTCAACAAATTGATATCAGCCAATTAAATGATGAAGCCACAGATAGCGAAGACACAACAACTCGAACCGGGTTCTCAAACATCAATCGGATTATTTCACAAATCCCAAAAATCGATTTACCTGGAAAAATCGACCTCACATTGCCTGCCGTTTTATCTGGCAACACGACAGTGCGCGAAGTGTTTTTATCAGCGCGCCCAAATGCGACGGGATGGACGATTGAAAATCTAGCGGCAAAGCTTCCAGGGCGCACAGATATTGAAGCTGAGGGAAATCTCAAACTCGGCACATCACCTGAATTTGCAGGCAAAATCCTAATCGCGACCAAACAACCTTCAGGATTTTCATCTTGGCTTATCGGGCGTGTTGATCCATCTATTCGCCAATTGGCAGCAGCTGGGATTTCGGCCAATGTGCTCTTCAGCAATGAGATCCAACGCCTTGAAAATCTTGAATTAATTCTAGGCAACGCATCGATTAAAGGCTACGCAGAGCGTCAACAAATCCGCGACCTTGATCCTTCTATTTCAATTGGTTTGAACGGTAGCGAGCTTGATCTCAACAAGCTTAATGCGCTTTTGCAGATGGCCAGTCTTGATCAGGACATCAACAAAAGCGGCGGTTTATTTGGACATAACATTATCGCGCAACTCAACACGGATGTGATGAAATATGGCAAATATTCTGCACAAGACGTGAAGATAATCGCTAGCTGGGAAGATAAAGACCTAACATTGGATTCCGTTAGCTTCGGTAACTTCTCCGGTGTCTCGGGCACGATGAATGGCACCCTAAATGATCTTGACCAAACGCCTAAGGGAAAGATTACCTTCAACGCCAATGCAAAACAGGCTGACGGTATTTTCGCACTGCTTAGAGATGTCGTTGATGATCAAGCCATATTAAAAAGGTTCGAGAAAAACCTACCATCTTATGATGATTTAACTTTGTCTGGCGAGTTAAGCATTAGCGACAATAATACACCGCAGTTCAAAGCAACGGGTTCTGTTGGCAACTCAGTCTTTGACCTTCGCGCAAATGGGCAAACCCTACTGCCAAGCGTGTTCAAAAGTGCTTCATCACCTCTTGCAGTAAACTTGACCGCTAAAAACCCGCAAAGCCAAATTTTACTCGCTCAGATGGGTTTTGATGTATTGCCTTTTGATTTTGAAGAAGCTGCGGATTTGAACTTAAAGATATCAAGAGGCTTTGACGAAGATCTTGATGTGGATGCGAAATTCACCTCAGGTTCAACGAACATCGATTTAGATGGCTTTATCGATCTGCCAAGCACGCAAAATCAGGACGAGCCGAAAGGCATTTTGACATTAGATTTAACATCGGCAGACATTGAACCACTGCTACTCACGCTCGGACAAAATTTACCCGGCATCGGCTCAGGACAACCTGTTGAACTGACTGCAGGCTTGATCATTGATGAAAATAACATTGAAATTAATGACCTTGTGGGCAATGCAGATGGGAACAAGTTTTCTGGCAATCTGGTCGCCGACAGAACAAGCTTAGAACCGAGCTTTAACGGCGATCTGATCATTGATCGGGTGGATACTGAATGGCTTTATGAGCTCGCGCTTGGCGTTCAGTTTTTAAATATAACGGATACGAGCTGGAGCACTGCAGATTTCCTCCCTCCGTTTGATACCGCACCTGTTTCAGAGCTTTCCTTAAAGCTAAAAGAGCTGTCCCTTCCCGATTTGCCAGCCATTGAAAATGTATCGGCTAAACTACGCACTGAAGCAGGCATTGTTGAAATCGACGGCATTTCAGGCTCATGGCTCAATGGAGATCTGGGCGGCAATCTTTCGATCTCTAACCCTGATGGCAAAGCGTTTGTCAGCCTTGATACAATCATAACCAATGCCGATGTTGCGCCGCTAAATTGGAAAGATGATGCAGGTGCACCGCTGATTGAAGGCAAGATTGATATTGCAGGAAATTTAGAAGGTACTGGCACAAGTTTGTCGGAAGTCATCGGTTCGATGAATGGCGGCGGGCTATATAATCTTAAAGGGATTTCGATCAATTCATTCGGGCCAAATATCTTGGCTGAAATTTTTGAAAAAACCGATAGTGAGGGATATGAATTGCTGCCTGAAAACATCGGGACGGATATCAATTCTTTATTGCCGAACGATCAATATGAAATCGCTGAATTAGCCATACCATTCACTGTTACCGGCGGCATTCAAAGAATATCCAGCATCACAGTTGAAAATGAAGATTTCAACCTGACCGGCGCAGGTCGTATTGATTTGGTGAACCAAACAATATCGAGCTCTATCGATGTTTTATATGATGCTGGCTTAGAAGCGCAAAGCGGTGCTACACCTGAATATAGCATTGATTTTGAAGGTGATCTTACCAACCCTTCAAAATCTATCAATGCCAATGCAATGAGCAATTTCTTATCAATTCGCGCCTATGAGCGCGAAAGACGACGCGTCGAACTGCTACAAGCTAGCATTTTGGAAAAACAAGCGCTTAGACGTGAAATTGCCCTAGTCAAAGACCAACAGCTGCAGCGTGAGGAAGAAGCTCGATTGTTCTCAGAAGAACAAGAGCGTTTAAGAGCAGAAGAAGAAGCGCGCATTAAAGCTGAGCAAGAGGCAAAGGCTGCAGCGGATGCGGAAGCACAGCGGATCGCAGATGAAGCTATCCGCAGTGCACAAGAAGCGGCAAACAATGAGAATGCCCCACCGTCTCCCGATGCACCAACAATTGATTGGCAAAAGTCCGTTGAAGAGCTGTTATCGACGGCGCCAAGCAATACAAATGGCGAAATCATTATATTGCCGCTTGATGCGCCATCCGACCAATAATTAAATCTATTTGCTGAGAATAAGCCTAGTCGTCTTTTTCAGGGTTCAGCTTTTGCGCGTCGACAAAGTTTTTTTGCTTTTCATTAAGTGCGCGGGTCAGGTTTTTCTCCTGCTTCGTGCGCCCAAAGGAAATGCGGTTTTGCTCCGCATTTGCTTCCTTTTGCGCACGGTCTTTGCGCTTTCGCGCCATCCTTAGATTTACGACATTTCCTGTCATAAAACTGCTTTATGGTTTTTTGCGGAATGCATCGAGTGATACAACATCTGCACCACCGTCTTTTTCTTCTGAAGCCTCGTCTTTATCGGCATCTTCAGATGCCTCATTGACTTGCGGTGTTTCGAGCTTAGCAATTTCCTTGCTTGCATCTAGTTCTGCGATATCAGCACCGTCTTCATCCTCAATGATAAGTGTATCAAATTCCAATTCGAAATTCACTGAAGGATCATAAAAACCGCGCACGGCTGAAAATGGCACGACAAGTTTTTCAGGTTGATCGGAGAATGACAAACCAATCTCAAACAAAGTGTCTGTTACTTTAAGGTCCCAAAACTGGTGCTGAACGACAATTGTCATTTGCTCAGGATAGCGATCCTGTAATGCGGTTGAAATCCGCACACCCGGCGCATTCGTTAGAAAAGTGATAAAGAAATGGTGCTCGCCCGGCAATTGTCCTGTGGCAGCTGTTTCCATTAGCACTTTTTTTATAACGCCTCGCAAAGCTTCTTGTGCCAAAATATCGTAGCGAATGTGGTCTTGCGACATGTAGTTTCCTCAAGGTAACGCAGTAACTTAAGCTCAAATGAGCTCTCATAATCTTCTCACTGATATATCTATAAAGCGAGTCAATTAAAACAATGTATAGCTTAAATACATGAGAAACTAAAATTTTCTGAAAGTTTAAGTGAAGGCTTCTGTTGCCAGGTGCCTTCGAACCCCGCCTAGTCGTGCGAACAACTAGGAGTTCATGTGAAGCTATCGCACTGCATTAAGCAGCGAGACGTGCTTCCGCATAGTTGTTATCATTTGCAACTACAAAGTTAGTCCGATAACGGTGGTACAATGCCGAGAAAAAGTACGATCTTTACGCCCTCGTCGATCCTATTTCGCCCCCATCATAATCTGATCCAAAGAACTGCGATCAGTTTATGGTGGAGGCGCCGGGTACCGCCCCCGGGTCCGAATGGTTTATTTCACCGCCCATTTATTTCCATAGCTACATAAAGCAGCATACCCAATATAAGGGTTCTGAAGGCGTGTGAAAAGGCCTAACGCATTAAAAATATGCAAGTTTGCTGAAATAGTTTCGCAATTAATGATTGACTCAAGACCCGCAATTGCCAAACATAGTGCCATGATTCAATAGCACTTGTGCACATGCGCGGGGCATGCAAACAATGTGAGGAGACATTATGAGTGACTATCTAGCAGACGTACAAAAATACGATGCGGGCGCCGATGAGGCAATCGTAACGAAAATTGTGAAGCATCTTGGGATTGCACTTCGCAATCGCGATTCTTCAATGGTCGCATGTTCAGATACGAAAGAGTTAGATCGCGTTGTTGAAAAATGGTGCGGCAAAAAATTTGGCGTAACTGGCGACGCAGCAGAAAATGCTGTTTCTAAAACTTGCGAAACTATGAGCGCTGACAAATCAAAATCACGCGTTACATTTTATTATCTTGTTGCAAAAGAACTCGGCAAATTGGGCGAACTTGCTTAATTAGTACAAAACACCGATATTTTGAGAAAGCCTTGCAACTTTGCAGGGCTTTTTTATTGCAAATATCTCCAGTTCCTGTGTGAAGTTTAACCCAAGCCTCCTCAAACACTTGTCTCACGCAAAAAATAGCTTAGCTTCACCATTACGATTCTCAAGGTGGCCATAGATATGCAGCAATATCATGATCTTTTAAAACATGTCATGGAAAACGGCGTTGATCGCGATGATCGGACAGGTACGGGCACACGATCTGTCTTTGGATATCAAATGCGTTTTGATATCAGCGAAAAATTCCCTGTTTTAACCACCAAAAAGCTCCATCTACGCTCAATTATCCATGAAAATCTGTGGTTTTTGGCTGGCGACACCAATATCAAATACCTTCAAGACAATGGCGTGAGTATTTGGGATGAATGGGCAGATGAAAACGGCGATCTCGGCCCTGTTTATGGTGCACAATGGCGATCATGGCCAGCACCTAACAATCAAACCGTCGATCAGATCACAAAACTGGTTGATAGCTTAAAGAATAACCCGGATTCACGCCGACATATCGTCACCGCATGGAACCCGGCACAGGTTGATGATATGGCCCTGCCCCCATGTCATTGCCTTTTTCAGTTTTATGTCGCCAATGGCACTCTTTCCTGCCAGCTCTATCAGAGATCAGCAGATATATTCCTAGGCGTGCCGTTTAATATTGCCTCTTACTCCATGCTGACCATGATGTTAGCCCAAGTATGCGGGCTCAAAGCTGGTGAATTTGTGCACACGCTAGGCGACGGGCATATTTATCACAATCATTTTGACCAAGTGAAACTACAATTGTCCCGTACGCCAAAAGATCTTCCTACTATGTGGATTAATCCAGAGGTCAAGGACATCTTTTCTTTCAAATTCGAAGATTTCAAGCTTGAAAACTACGATCCTGATCCAGGCATTAAGGCGCCAGTCGCGGTATGAGTGACATCACAATCTCCATGATTGCTGCAGTATCGAAGAACGGTGTCATTGGCCGCGATGGTGACATGCCTTGGCGATTGTCCACCGATCTCAAGCGGTTTAAGTCAGTCACCATGGGTTGCCCTATTATTATTGGGCGCAAAACATTTCTATCTTTTGGCGGCAGACCGCTTCCGGGACGTCAGAATATCGTAATCTCGCGCAGCAAATACGAAGCGGACGGCATTACCCATTGCTTTAGTTTAGAGAGCGCCATTGAAACGGCAAAGGCAACAGCAATCAACGATAATAAAGATGAGATTTTTATTGTTGGTGGCGGGCAGATCTATGATTTGGCGATGCCGTTAGCTGATCGTCTTTACATGACACATATCGATGCTGAGATTGATGGGGACACGAAATTTCCCGAAATAGTACAAAATGATTGGGAAATCACACATCAAGAGCATGTTCCGGCGGGTGAAAAAGACAATTACCCGACCGAATATGTGATCTATCGACGCAGAGGAGCGTAAATAGCACCATAAACGTTGAAAATATCCGATTGTAGGTGAGATGCGCGTTGAAAGCGCCTGTCGTGATACCTATAACTAATTAGAACTATAGTATGGTTACATAACAGGAAAGAGAACTGAATGCCTTGGAGCAATCAAAATGGTGGAGGCGGCGGCCCGTGGGGCGGCGGCGGAGGTAACAATGGCGGCGGTGGCGGCCCTTGGGGCAATGGCCCGAAACGTCCAAATGGCGGCGGCGGCGGTGGAAACCAGCCGGATGTAGAAGAGCTGCTACGTCAGACACAAGATAAATTTAACAAAGCCGTTGGCGGTGGAGGTTCACCTTTCATCTTCATCCTTGGTTTTATTGTGCTTGCATTCCTTTGGGGTACACAAGCGATCTATACAGTTCAGCCGGATGAGCGCGGTGTAGAACTTCGTTTTGGTAAGCCAAAAGAAGAAGTCGCAATGCCTGGTCTTCATGTCATTTTATGGCCTGTAGAAACTGTTGAAATTGCAAATATCTCAGAGCGCGAGATCATCTCTGGTAGCACAAATCGTTCAGGTTCAACTGAAGGCTTGATGCTTTCTGGTGATCAAAACATCGTGGATGTTGAATTTAAGGTTCTTTACAACATTTCAGATCCAGCAGCTTACCTATTTAACGTTGCACGCCCTGAAGATACGCTACGCCAGGTGTCTGAAAGTGCAATGCGTGAAATCGTTGGTCGTCGTCCAGCGCAGGATATTTTCCGTGATAATCGTGATGCAATCGCTAACGAAGTCCAGGAAATCGTTCAAAGCGTGATGGATAGCTTCCCAGCTGGCATTTCAATCAACACAGTATCTATCGAGGATGCAGCCCCTCCACGTGAAGTGGCTGATGCCTTTGATGAGGTGCAGCGTGCTGAGCAGGATGAAGACCGTTTTGTGGAAGAAGCCAACCAATATGCCAACCAAAAATTGGGTCAGGCACGTGGTCAAGCCGCGAAAGTTCGTGAGGAAGCAGCTGGTTATAAAGACCGTGTTGTGAACGAAGCGAACGGTGAAGCACAACGCTTTATCTCAATTTACGAAGAATATGCAAAAGCTCCAGAAGTTACGCGCCAACGTCTTTATCTAGAGACAATGGAAGGTGTGCTTGGAAAAGCAAACAAAGTGATCATCGAGCAAGGTGGGAATTCACAAGGTGTTGTACCTTACCTACCGCTTGGTGAACTTGCAAAACCAAGAACAGGAGGCAACTAATCATGTCTAGCCGTTTACCCTTCTTCTTAGGTATCTTCGCAGTTATTGCTGTGATTGTTTACTCATCATTGTTCGTTGTGAACGAGCGTGAGCAAGCCATTGTTATCCGTTTTGGTGAAATCCAAAGCGTGAAAACAGAACCGGGTCTTTATTTCAAAGTGCCATTCACATTCGCTGATTTCGATAGCGTTCAATATGTTGAAGACCGCACATTGCGTTTTGACCTTGAAAACATCCGTGTTCAGGTATCAGGCGGTAAATTCTACGAGGTGGATGCATTTGTACTTTACAAAATCTCAGATGCTCAAACCTTTAGACAAACCGTATCTGGTGATGTGATTGCCGTTGAATCACGACTAAGAACACGTTTGAACTCTGCACTTCGTACAGTTTACGGTTTGCGCGGGTTTGAAGCAGCATTGTCTGCAGAACGTGCATCTATGATGCGTGAAGTACGCGATCAGCTGCGCCCTGAAGCTCAGGCTCTTGGTGTAACAATTGATGATGTGCGTATTCGTCGTACGGATCTAACTCAGGAAGTTTCGCAACAAACATACGAGCGTATGAAAGCAGAACGTCTTGCTGAAGCTGAAGCTATTCGCGCCCGTGGTATTGAAGCTGGCCAGCGTTTAAGATCAATTGCTGATCGTCAAATTGTGGAGTTTGTCTCTGCAGCTGAGCGTGATGCACAGATCATTCGTGGTGAAGGCGATGCGGAACGAAACGCGATCTTCGCCGATGCGTTTAACCGTGACCAAGATTTCTTTGAATTTTATCGTTCAATGGAAGCTTACGGTAAAGCAATTGAAGCTGATGGAACAACTATGGTTCTTTCACCAGATTCTGAATTCTTTAAATTCTTCAAGAATTCTGAAGGTGTACCACCAGCTGCTCCAGCATCTGGTAATTAATAGGAGCCTACCGCCATGCATGATCTTATCGTGGCGGTAGGTCTTTTTTTGGTCATTGAAGGCTTGATCTACGCATTAGCACCAGCTTCAATGAAAAAAATGGCAGAAATTCTGCCGCAAATCCCCGATAATAAATTGAGAAATATTGGCCTGATTGCAGTCGTGATCGGTGTTGGGCTTGTGTGGCTCATTCGCGGGTGATTAAATAGCTTTTACGGGCGACGACGCATTTATAATGAGGAACAACATGAAGTCTAAAGCGATACATATGAGTGAAATTTTAAAGGTCAATGCGTTCGCAGGTTTTGTACTCGCTCTGCTTATCGTCTTCGCCAGCACAAATATTGCAAAGGCCCAGTCACCAAACGGTCCGGCATCAGTTGCTGATCTTGCTGAAGGACTAATGGGCGCCGTCGTCAACATCTCAACATCGCAATCTGTTGAAAGCTCTGGCCAGCGAAATGCACCGCGCAACACGCCTGATGGCCAGCCTTTCCAGGAGTTTTTCGATGAGTTTTTTCAAGACCGAGAGAATGGCCGCAGAACACCAAATCAACAAGTTAGCTCACTTGGCTCAGGCTTTGTGATCGATGCCGAAGGCACTGTCGTTACCAACAATCACGTAATTGAGAACGCTGATAATATTGAAGTGATTTTCGCAGATGGTCGTCGTTTGGATGCTGTACTTATCGGTGCTGATCCAAAAACTGACCTGGCGGTTTTAAAGGTAGAATCAGACGAACCTTTGTCATTTGTGCCAATTGGCGATTCGACAAAAATGCGCATCGGCGACTGGGTTATGGCTATTGGTAACCCATTTGGTCTTGGTGGGTCGGTCTCAATCGGTATCGTCTCAGCGATTGGCCGTGATATTAACTCAGGGCCATATGACAACTACATCCAAACAGATGCTGCAATTAACCGCGGTAATTCCGGCGGTCCATTGTTTAATATGGCCGGTGAAGTTATTGGCATTAACACGGCAATTATCTCACCCTCTGGCGGCTCTATCGGTATCGGTTTTTCAGTACCAACTGAACTTGCTTCCAACGTTATCAACCAATTGCGTGACTTTGGTGAAACCCGTCGCGGATGGTTGGGTGTTCGTATTCAGCCCGTCACTGATGACATTGCTGAAAGCCTGGGGATGGATGAAGCTAAAGGTGCCCTCGTTGCTGGCGTGATCCCTGAAGGTCCTGTGGAAGGCATTATGCAGGCTGGCGATATTATCGTAAAATTTGATGGCAAAGAGGTTGGCACAGTTCGGGATCTACCGCGCATTGTTGCAGAAAGCCCTGTCGGCAAAGAGGTTGATGTCGAAATTTTGCGAAAAGGTGAAATGCAGAACATCAAAGTAACTCTTGGTCGTTTGGAAGATGGCGAGCGTAAGCTTGCAGAAGCCAATGGCGATCAACCAGCTGTCACTGAAGAAGAAGCACCTGCGGTGGTCGAACTCATGGGTATGGAGTTACGCGAGTTATCAGATGCACTCCGCGAAGAATTTGCCATTGATGAAAACACCAATGGTGTGTTGGTCAACGCGGTTGATGAAGGTTCAAACGCTGATAAAAAAGACGTACAAGCGGGCAATGTGATTGTTGAAGTTGCTCAGGAAGCTGTCAAAACGCCTCAGGATGTTCAAGAGGTCATTGAAAAACTAAGATCCGATGGTCGTCGTAATGCATTCTTCATGATTGCAAATCAGATGGGTGAATTGCGCTTCGTCACTATTCGAATTGAATAGGCTTAATTGACAAAATCAGTTTTACGATAGCCCTGCAAATATAGCAGGGCTGTCAAATCAGAATGATCAAGCTTGATCTTGGCTTGAGCTGCAACGGTTGGCTTTGCATGAAGCGCAACACCCGAACCAGCAAGTTGCAGCATCCCAAGATCATTTGCACCATCACCCACTGCGATGGCTTCCTCAGGTGTAATTCCAATACGATCTGAGATTTCATTTAAGGCATCAACTTTTGCCTGCTTGCCCAAAATAGGATCAGCAACTTCGCCTGTTAAAACACCATCATCATCCAGCAGCAAGTTTGACCGATGCTCATCAAAACCAATCTCTTTAGAAATTGGCCCTGTGAAAACAGTAAAGCCACCTGAGACTAATGCGCAATAAGCGCCATTTTTCTTCATAGTCGCAACAAGTGTTTTACCACCTGACATTAAGCTTATGCGGTTTTTGATAACATCATCCACAACGCTAAGCGATAGCCCCTTTAACAATCCTACCCGCTCACGAAGTGCAAATTCGAAATCCAATTCGCCATTCATCGCGCGTGCTGTAATTTCAGCCACTTTATCTTTAAGACCGACTTCCGCCGCCAATTCATCGATACATTCTTGCTCGATCATGGTTGAATCCATATCTGCAATCAGCAGTTTTTTGCGTCGTTTTTCTGCATCTTGAATTGCGATATCAATTGGAAGGTCGCCAATTATTGCCGAAATCGCGGCGTGAGCCTCTGTTAAATCAAATCCATCTGGAAGCGCGATATCACACGCAACCCCATCGCAAAGCCAATAAAGTCCAGATGCTGAAATCGCCGATGCCGCAGCTTCTCCAATTGATGCAGATAAAATTGGATTTGACGGATGGGCTATAAGCGTGGCAACGAAGGGCATGAATGAGATTCTCCAACTAGATAACAACTCAAGCATCCAAATAGCTGGCCCAACCGCCAGCGGCAAGTCCGCGCTCGCAGTAAAATTGGCTCAAATGCACAATGGCGAAATAATCAACGTGGATTCGATGCAAGTTTATGACATTTTGGATGTCATTACGGCTCGCCCGTCAAAAGACGAGTTATCAAGTGTGCCGCATCATCTTTATGGGCATATTCAACCTGGCACGGAATATTCAACAGGTCATTGGTATGATGAGGTTGCAAAGGTAATAGAAGACGTTACATCTCGCGGCAAAATTCCAGTCTTCGTTGGCGGTACCGGGCTTTACTTTAAGGCATTAAATGGCGGTTTATCCAAAATGCCGCAAATCCCTGATGGTATTCGCAACAAATGGCGTCAAAAACTCGAAAATGATGGCATAGCGGTTCTTTATCAGGCGCTTAAAGAGCTTGATCCACAACTCGCTGAAGAATTCAAACCAAATGACAAACAACGAATTTCGCGGGCGCTTGAAGTATTTGACGCGACGGGCAAATCTATTCGTGAGTTTCAACACGCAAGTGGCGCGCCGCTTATCGACACTGAGCATTCAAAAAAAATCATACTAATGCCAGATCGCCCGCTTCTGCATGAGCGAATTAAACTTCGCTTTCACAAGATGATGGATGAAGGTGCGATCGATGAGGTTAAAAACATTCTTGCAGCTGAAGTTGATCCAAATCACACATCAATGAAAGCAATTGGCGTGAGGGAAATTCAAAGATACCTCAATAACGAAATCAGCCTTGAAGACGCCATTGAGCTTGCAATTATTGCAACTCGTCAATACGCCAAACGCCAGTCCACTTGGTTTCGCAACCAATTGGGATCGGATTGGACGATCATCTCGAAATTATAACTATTTGCCTAGAAGCCGGTTACGCATCTCTTCCATCTCACGTTCAAGATCAGCTGCGCTGCGGTTTTCGCCTGATTCCGGTGTAATCGGCTTACGTCGAAGCGTGCTTTCCTTTTTCATGATCGAACTGAACTTGCGCTCTTCTTTTGGAACTTCTTGTTTTTCACTAGCAAGCATAGCACTGCGGAGAGGTGCATCTGCCTTCGGGCTAACCGCTGCGGCTCGTTTATCAGGAATATCAAATGCGTCCGATTGGCCAGGTTGTTTCTTGCCGCTTTCAGTTGAGCGCATTTTTTCAACAATGGAACGCAAATTCAGTGAACTTGCTGTTGATTTAACACCATTTGCACTTGGCAGCGCATAATTCGGCACGCGTTCAAACATCATACGCATCGGCACTGCAACTGCTTCACCAAATGCAATTGCCTCACCGTTACCGATGGACGCAAGGAAGCTTGTTGTCGAAGTCGAAGAATTTGGTAATGCCGAACGGATAATTTCCTGATCTCGGTCATTGGCAAGACGCATAGCAAACACGGTCGAACATTGCGACAAGATTGTCGGATCAAGTTCGCCCGGACGCTGTGTGACAATACCAAGGCTCACACCGTATTTCCGGCCCTCTTTAGCAATACGCGAAATCGCCTGACGTGTTGGCAAGAAGCCTAGCGT
>JAHDEP010000312.1 GCA_020628775.1 Rhizobiaceae bacterium
ACGCGGTAAATGTGCGATGAAGGTACTTTTACAGTACATTATCATGGTACATGATGCAACCATGCAATAATAATATCAAGCTTTCCATGCACATGTCCTGTCAATTGAGTAATTTTGCAGAAAATTTTAACAATCACCTTAAACAACATAACAGATGGCTAACGAAAAAAATAATCCGAAACCAACGGATACCAGTTACAATGTGAACCAAGAAAGCAAATGCCCTTTTTCGGGCAAAGTGCGCCATAAAAGTGCAGGAAAAGGAACCGCCAATCGCGATTGGTGGCCCAATCAGTTGAATTTAAATGTTTTACGTCAAAATTCAGCACTATCCAACCCTATGAATCAAGATTTTGACTATGCCGAAGCCTTCAAAAGCCTTGATTTAGCGGCTCTAAAGCAAGACCTATTCGACTTGATGACTGACTCGCAAGAATGGTGGCCAGCCGATTACGGACATTATGGGCCTTTCTTTATTCGTATGGCTTGGCATAGTGCAGGAACCTATCGTATCGCCGATGGTCGCGGTGGTGCAGGTTCGGGAACCCAACGCTTTGCCCCTCTCAATAGCTGGCCCGATAATGCCAATCTTGATAAAGCTCGTTTATTACTTTGGCCAATTAAACAAAAATATGGACGAAATATTTCATGGGCTGACCTCATGATTTTGGCAGGAAACTGCGCCCTTGAATCAATGGGCTTTAAAACCTTTGGTTTTGCAGGAGGTCGTGCAGATGTGTGGGAGCCAGAGCAAGATATTTACTGGGGTTCTGAAAAAGAGTGGTTAGGCGATAAACGATACAGTGGAGAGCGTGAATTGGAAAACCCACTTGCTGCTGTACAGATGGGATTGATTTATGTAAACCCTGAAGGACCAAATGGTAATCCTGACCCACTCGCGGCAGCACACGATATTCGCGAAACCTTCCGTCGTATGGCCATGAACGACGAAGAGACCGTTGCATTAATTGCTGGTGGTCATACCTTTGGTAAAACACATGGTGCCGCTGATCCTAGTCAATATGTGGGGCCAGAGCCTGCTGGAGCCACTATTGAAGAACAAGGCTTTGGCTGGGCCAATACTTTTGGTAGTGGAAATGCTGCTAATACCATTACTAGTGGTTTAGAAGGTGCTTGGACAACAACTCCTACCCAGTGGAGTAATAACTTTTTTGAAAACCTATTTGGTTACGAATGGGAATTGACAAAAAGTCCTGCTGGTGCGCATCAATGGCGACCCAAAGATGGAGCAGGTGCAGACCTTGTTCCAGATGCGCATGACCCCGCATTGAAGCATGCTCCATTTATGCTAACGACTGACCTGGCTTTGCGTATGGATCCTATTTATGGGCCGATTTCGAAACGTTTTCATGAAAACCCTGACGAATTTGCAGATGCATTTGCTCGTGCTTGGTTCAAACTAACCCATCGTGATATGGGGCCGAAAGCGCGTTATCTAGGTGCTGAAGTACCTACTGAAGAACTGATTTGGCAAGACCCTGTACCAGCAACAACAGGTGAATTGATCAATGCACAAGATATTGCTTCTTTGAAAGCAAATATCCTTGCTTCGGGTCTTTCTATTTCTCAACTTGTTTCTACTGCATGGGCTTCAGCCTCTACGTTCCGTGGTTCGGATAAGCGTGGTGGTGCTAATGGTGGTCGTATTCGCCTAGCTCCTCAAAAAGATTGGGCGGTGAATAATCCTCCTCAATTGGCGAAAGTGCTAGAAACCCTAGCAGGTGTTCAAAAAGAATTCAATGCCGCACAAGCTGGTAGCAAATCGGTATCTATTGCTGATTTGATTGTGTTGGGTGGCTGTGCTGCGGTAGAACAGGCGGCTAAAAATGCGGGACAAGAAGTAAGTGTGCCATTTACGCCTGGTCGTACAGATGCTTCTCAAGATCAAACGGATGTTGAATCGTTTGCAGTATTGGAGCCTGTTGCCGATGGATTCCGCAATTATCTGAAAACGCAATTTACGGTTTCTGCTGAAGAGTTATTGGTAGATCGTGCGCAATTATTAACCTTAACGGCTCCTGAAATGACGGTGCTAATTGGTGGTTTGCGTGTCTTAAATACTAATTTTGACCAATCACAACACGGGGTTTTCACCAAGCAATCGGATACATTAAGTAATGATTTCTTTGTGAATTTACTAGATTTAGGCACTACTTGGAAGGCAGCTTCCGAACAAGATGAGGTGTTTGAAGGACGTGACCGTAAAACGGGTGCCGTGAAGTGGACGGGTACGCGTGTGGATTTGATTTTTGGTTCTAACTCGGAACTTCGTGCTTTGGCTGAGGTGTATGCTTGTGCGGATGCAAAGGGGCAGTTTGTAACGGATTTTGTAGCGGCTTGGACGAAGGTGATGGATGCGGATCGGTTTTAAGTTGCGCAAGGGATAGTAACGGTAGCTTGGCGAAGTAGCTGACTAGTGACGCCTGTGCTGGCAGGGCTGACAGCGGAAGACACTG
>JAHDEP010000052.1 GCA_020628775.1 Rhizobiaceae bacterium
TGTGATGGATATTTCAACGGCAAACATATCGAATGTCCGCTGCATCAGGGTTTATTTGATGCAAGAACAGGGCAAGCACTTGCCGCCCCTGCCCGGATATCACTTAAAATGCTAGATGCACGCGTGGAAGATGGTTTTGTACAGGTATTGCTCTAAGCAACAGCGGATCTGTTTTCCAATTTGCGGAACAGATATGAAAGCCCAAAACAAATAACAAAGTAAAGCGCAGCTGTGGTCAACCAGGCTTCAAAAATCAAGCGTGTCGCAGATGCGAGTTCCTGCGTTCTAAATGTTAGTTCCGGCACAGATATTAACGAGATAATCGCGCTGACTTTAATGAGTGAAATAAACTCGTTGGCAAGTGGTGGTAGCACCTTTTTAAAGGCTTGCGGCAATACGATGTAACGCATTTGATCAAACCAACTTAAGCCTATAGATAAAGCTGCTTCCCGCTGTCCTTTACCCACGGATTGAATGCCGGCGCGAATGATTTCACCCACAAATGCACTTTCAAATAATGCCAACACAAATGCACCTGAAATCAGTGCTGGGAACTTGCGCATATCGCCAAAAAAGAATGACCAATATTCAGCCGTTTCAGAGCGAGCGATCTTACGGGCCCAGCGTTCAATACCGAACGCATCAACCAGTTGTTCTGATAAAAAGAAGTAGAAAATGAACAAAATAACCAATGGCGGTACATTTCGCAGCATCTCTAGATATGTGCGTGCGAGCATGCGTATCGCAAGGTTTTTTGCAACACGCGCTAAGCCTAATAAAGTCCCAAATACCAGCGCCATAATCGATGCGTAAAAACACACACGTAGCGTGGTAAACATACCTTCGAGCAGGAAGTTGGTGACAAAGCGTTGTTCATCTTCGTCCCAACGGATCAGGTAGTTAGGGATCGGTGCCCAATTCCAATTGTAATTAAGCGCGCCTTCGACGCGATAAGCAACAAATAGGATGAAAGCCACAATCAGTGCCAAGAGCACATAATCGCCAGTCTTTAATTTCAACAAAGCCTTCATGATCAAGCTTTCATCCTATTCATTACATCATTAAAAATGCGCGGGATGCAAATCCCCACCCCGCGCAAATATTTGATTACTCAACCAGATCTTTCCAGTCTTGTGTGCCAAACCAATATTCTTCACGCTCCGCAATATAGCCTGTATGCGTGTTGATTTTGATCCAGTTATTCAAAAGGTTAAGTACGTCAGGGTCACCCTTGCGAACAGCAAATGCTTCAAATGCAGGATTGAACTCACGACCACCTAGACCGATTTCCAAGATGTCTGGGTATGAAGCAACTTCCAATGCTGGAGTTGGGCGCGAACCCATTGTTGCATGCGCATTGCCGTTGACGACTTCCTGAGTAGATGCACCTTCTTCATCAAACTGAAGAAGTTTTGCTTTCGGGAACAATTCAGCCATTGTTGTTGCAGGTGTTGTACCACGGCGAACAGCAAGCGTTACATCTTCACTGTTATAGTCTTCAAGTGTGAAGCCCTTTGTCATTTCTTTGTTAGAAATAAGCGCAAGACCTGAATAGATCACAGGGTCTGAGAAGTTCAATGTCATGTTACGTGATGTTTTCACGCTCATGCCAGAAATGATGATATCGAATTTACCGCCGACCAATGCAGGGATAATTCCATCCCATGCTGTAGGTACAAATTCAACGTCCACGTCCATGTCAGCTGCAAGCTTCTTGGCAAGATCGATTTCAAAACCGATTAACTCGCCTTTTTTATCGCGCATAGCCCATGGTTTAAATGTTGATAGGCCAACGCGCATAACGCCATTATCTTTGATTGTTTCGATAACGCTTTCAGATGTCAGTGCTTGCGTTGCAGTCTGAGCAGTTGCTGGCAGTACCAACGCTGCAGTTGCCAATGCGGCAAATGCTGCGCTTTTTATTTGACTCATAAATGTCATTTGGATTTTCTCCTTGAGGTTTCCAGTCGTGTGTTATTGAGTTTGTGTAGCAAATCGCCTCTCCACACCTGAGACGAAAATGGATAATATCAGCGTGAATATCAGGTATACGGCTGCTACCGTGAACCAGATTTCAAAACTCATATATGTATCGGAAATAATGTTACGTCCCGCAGTCGTTAACTCCAGCACTGCGATTACGCTAACAATGGCCGAATTTCTTATCATTTGAACTGCTTCACCCGTCATAGGCGGAATGATCAAACGAATAGATTGCGGAATGATGATGTAACGATAAGCCTGGGTTTTCGACATGCCAATCGAGCTCGATGCTTCCCACTGCCCTTTTGGCACTGCATTGATCCCAGCACGAATGATTTCAGATATCTGAACACCTGAATAAAGGCTTAGGCACAATATGCTGGCAGCATAACGATCTAACGCAAACACCCGACCAAAGATGTAATAGCAAACGTATAACAGCACGATGATTGGGATGTTGCGGATGATTTCTAAAAGCGTGATGGACAGCGCTCGGCCGACAATTAGATCTGATAGTCTTAGAAGCGCGAGCGCCAAACCAATAACGATTGCGATGATAAAAGAAATTGCGGATAAAATGATGGTTCCAACCATTCCACGCGGAATTTCTTTCCACACAAATACCCCGTCCTCAATTTCATAAATATACTGAGGCACCCGAGACCATTGCCAATTATAACCCATGGTTTGAGAACCGCTATAAGCGGCATAGATAATCAAACCTATAATAATCAAATATTGGATTATAGACGCCGGCAAGGACGTGGTAATACGTTTTATCTGCATGGCATCAGTGATCCAGTATTTGATCTAAAAATGCCCTGCAGCGATCGCTATCAGGATTAGTAAAGAATTTTTCAGGCGGCGCTGTTTCTACGATCTCGCCATCTTCCATAAACACCATAGTGTCAGCAACTTTGCGTGCAAATCCCATTTCATGGGTTACGCAGACCATTGTGATGCCGCTTTCTGCAAGTTCGACCATCACATCCAGCACTTCGTTGATCATTTCTGGATCAAGCGCTGAGGTTGGTTCATCAAAAAGCAGAATTTCAGGTTCCATGCATAAAGATCGAGCGATAGCTACACGTTGTTGCTGACCGCCAGACAATTGCGCTGGATATTTATCGGCCTGCTCGGGAATATGAACACGGTCGAGATATTTACGGGCTAATTTTTCAGCCTCATCATTGCTCATTTTACGAACGCGTTTTGGCCCAATCGTAAGATTTTCCAAAACCGTCAGATGTGGAAAAAGGTTGAACTGTTGAAATACCATACCGACATTCTGGCGAATCTCGCGAATGTTCTTGGTATTTTCATCAAGCTCGAAACCATTGACTGTTAAACGCCCAGAAGAGTGTTCTTCAAGTCGGTTCACGCAGCGAATAAGTGTTGATTTGCCTGACCCGGAAGGTCCACAAATGACCATTCGTTCACCTGATTTGACGGTGAGATCAACATCTTTAAGCGCTTGAAATTTATCGTAAAATTTATTTAAGCCTTGGAGTTCAATAACGGCTTCTTTTTGGTTCAACGTCTTTTACCTGTTTTACAGTGACCGGCACAGAATAAGATCGCCAGCTGTAATCTTTTATTCGTGTTGACACACATAACGTCTTATCGAGTCCCGTCACGAATTGCGGCCATTGTGCACATAAATACCAGATAGTTAAGTGAATAATTTGCAGATAAACTTTAAGTGATGGTTCCAAACTTACTCAAAAACCGTCAATTGCAGCAGATGCGCCAAAAACACTCATAGGCATTCAATGAGAATGTATATAATGTTACGTTTGTAAGTATGGACTGGATTTAGATATATGAAAAAATTCGATATATTGGTAGTTGGCGGCGGTTTGGCAGGAATGTCTGCAGCGCTTGCATGCGATAAAGCGGGCATGAATGTCGCTATTATCGCCAAAAAACCGGTTAACACTGATGGTCGTACGACAGCACTCTTTATGCCATCAATCGATTTTTTAGATGAGCTTGGTGTTTGGGCAAAAATCAAAGACCAAACTGCAGCGCTTAAAACCATGCGCATTCTGGATAGTACCAATCGTTTAATTCGCTCAAGACCCGCATCATTTCCATCTACTGAAATTGGCCTTGATGCTTTTGGCTATAATTTTCCAAACCATCCGCTTCTTATTTCCATGTATGAAAAAATGGCAGAAACTGACATTGAGATCATTGAGAATTTAGCCGTCGATTATACCGAGGATGACGATCATGGTATTATCACGCTTGATCATGGTGAGACGGTTTCTGCAACGCATATTCTCGCCTCCGATGGCCGTAATTCACTCATTCGGCAAAAGGTGAATATATCGGCCAAAACTTGGGGTTATCAGCAAAAAGCAATCGTTCTGACATTTGCGCATAAATTCCCGCACCAGAATATATCAACGGAATTTCACACCGAAAAAGGTCCCTTCACACAAGTTCCTCTGCCGGGCAAACGTTCAAGTCTGGTCTGGGCGATCAAGGAAAGTGAGGAAGCGTATTTTATGGGTCTTGGAAAAGATGAGCTTAATCAGCTGGTCGAACAAGGTCTTCATTCAACGCTCGGTCCTGTTGAGATTGATTCAGAACTTCAATGTTTCCCACTTTCAAGCCTTATTGCAACGCGATTTGGCAAGGGACACGTTATGCTTATCGGTGAAGCTGCGCACGCCTTCCCACCAATTGGCGCACAAGGTTTAAATCTCGGTCTACGAGATGTGATGACAGCGATCGATTGCCTTAAGCAATATCCCGATGATCCTGAAAAAGCTTCAAACACCTATGATCGCAAGCGTCGCGCAGATGTACATACGCGCACTTTCGGCATTGATATGTTTAATCGCACGCTGCTAACTTCATTTTTGCCAGTTCAGCTCATTCGCTCAGGTGCGATCTCTGCAATCAGCTCTATCGCACCGCTAAGACAGTTTGTGATGCGTCAAGGTGCTTTACCAGGCGTGAAAAAAGAAAAGCAATCTGCTTAAGGGAACATGTCTATCGGTAATGTGCCTGTTTTAAACAGCCATAGCCATGTCGATGTCGTAACGACAGAGAATATTGTGCTGATTAAGATACATGCGGATGCACGTTCAACCCAATACCCATATTGCTGGCCAATGACGAACACATTGGTCGCTGTGGGTAATGAAGCAAGCAGGACTGCAACTTGCACCCAGATCGGATCGAAATTTCCAAGCCAGCTGAGAGATAAATACATTAGAGCTGGAAACAATAAGAGTTTGATCGGAACGATATAGCTGATTTCAAACGGAATGCGGTTTAACGGTCGCAATGCCAATGTCACACCCATGGCAAAAAGCGCACAAGGCGCTGCGGCCTGCGCTAAGATGTTGATGGTATTATCCGCTGCATCTGGCAAATCAACTGCAAATATCGCTGCCATAACCCCGAAGAATGTTGCGATGATAAAAGGATGAAACGCGATGTTTTTAACAACTTTAAGAACGAGCGCGCCGACATTTGTTTTCTCTTTGCCGGTTAGCGCCATCATCAAAGGCGCCATTGTGAAATGCAAAATGTTCTCTACACAAAAGATGAGCGCAACGGGCACCGCGGCAGCTTCACCAAAAGCCAACAGCGCCATCCCTGGCCCCATATAACCAATATTACCGTAAGCGCCTGCTAATCCCTGAATAGTCGAGTGGCCAATATTGTTGCGCCGGATGAAATATCCAATCGCGAAAACAAGTGCAAATATGATGAAAGCGACATATGTGGTGGTGGCAAGGAAATCTGCGCGTTTAAACTCTTCAACGGGCGTTGTGGATAAAAGCTTATAAAATAAAGCCGGTAGAGAAACATAAATGATGAATACATTTAACCAACCCATCGCCCCATCTGGCTGGTGGGTGAATTTGGCAACAACATAACCCAGCAAAATCAGCCCGAAAAATGGCAGAACTAACGTGATTATCTCAAGCATGTATAAGTTAGCTTTCCAAAAAGTATTCGAAGAATCATTGCTCTTTTCAAAGCTGATTATTAATTGATATACTGGAAATATAAGAGATCAAAGGAATATCGATGCAAAGTAGATCTGCGAAGTTTGGATTAGGCGAAATTGTAAAACATCGGATCTATGATTTCCAAGGTGTCATCTATGATGTTGACCCGGTATTTGCCAATACCGATGAATGGCTTGCCTCTATTCCTGAAGATGTGCGCCCGGATAAAAACCAGCCATTTTATCATTTGCTCGCAGAAAACAGCGAAATTGAATATATCGCCTATGTTTCTGAGCAAAACCTCTTGTTAGTTGAGGATGCTAAGCCATTACGTCATCCTCAGATCAATGAGCACTTTGTTGGTTTTCACGAAGGCGTCTACCTGCCATATGACAGCGTTTCTCACTAAAATTTTCGCATAAAAAAAGCCGATACAATCGCATGTACCGGCTTCTTCGTAATATGTGTTAAAAACTACTCTTTAGCAGCGTCTTGTGCAGCTTGTAGTTTCGCACGTGATTCTTCAAGCTTCTTACGAATTTCATCTTCGCGTGCTTTAGCTTTTTCTTCGCGTTCTGCACGGCTGATTGCTTCACCATCAAAAGCTTGTGTAAAACCAGTTAGCGAGATGCGAATAGGGTTTGCAGCACGTTGCGCATTAACAGATGTAAAGACTGCTTCGCCACCTGCTTTGAAAGAAGCAACGATTGCATCCGTTAGCGGAACTTGAGCGATACATTTATCCGGCAAGCAGATTGCGTATGGAATTTTAGTTTGCTTGCCACCATCAACTTGCAAAGAAATACCAGGCTGGATGAAACGGGCTGTTGGCACAGTTACCTGCAGCAAACGCTGGTTCACTTTACCTGACACCTGAACAAGACCAACAGCTGTAACCAGCTGACCTGATGGTGCAGTGACAATGTTTTGCACAATACAAACATCATTATCAGCTTGCTTGTTACACTCTTTAAACCAACCTGCAATTGCCTGAGGCGCGGTTTGTGCATTGGCTGCTAGTGGTGCAAGCGCAAAACCTGCACCAAGTACTGCGACGGCAGTGATATTTGTAAAAATTGATTTCAACATTACTGTTCGGACCTTATCGGATTAATATCTATTTCGCCTAACTGCCGACCAAATAAGGCAGCAACAAGGCTTTGTGCCTTCCATCTAACCCGACAACTCAATAATTTCCAGAAGTTATTTGATTATTTTTATCAATTTCCGATTTTGACACATGCCTTTATTCGGTACATGCTGCCTCAACGCAAGAATCAACAGTTTTACGGGAGAAAACAGTGATGAAGTTTGCTTCAGCTCTTTTGATCGCAACATTCGTATTGGGCTCGATGACAGCCAATGCCGAGCCGCTCCACGGAATTTCAATGCACGGCAAGCCTGCTTTACCTGCAGATTATACCCATTTTCCCTATGCCAACCCAGATGCTCCCAAAGGCGGTAAGATCGCCTATGGTGTTGTGGGAACCTTCGACAGCTTAAACCCATTTATCCTCAAAAGCATGCGTACCCGTGCGCGCGGCATCGTCGATCCTGAATATGGCAACCTTTATTATGACACGCTCATGCAGCGCTCTCGCGATGAAGCTTTTACCATGTATGGTCTGCTGGCAGAAACAGTCGAATGGGATGAAGAGCGGACATATCTGCAGTTTAATATCAATCCAAATGCACGTTGGCATGACGGTAAACCGGTAACTGCCGATGATGTGATTTTCACATTTGAAGTTCTACGTGACCACGGACGCCCACCATATAATCGACGTTTAAATCGCGTTGAAAAAATGGAAAAGATTTCGGATCTCAGCGTCAAATTCACATTCAATGAAAAATCAAACCGTGAATTTCCGTTAATTCTAGGATTAACGCCCATTTTGCCAAAGCATGACACGGATCCAGAAGGCTTTGATACATCCACAATGGATATCCCTGTTGGATCTGGGCCTTACAAGATCAAAGAAGTTCGTCCCGGTGAGAGCATCACCTATGAGCGTGATCCAAACTATTGGGCAAAAGACATTCCATCAAAAGTCGGCTTTGATAATTACGATGAAATTCGCGTAGAATATTTCTTGTCTCAAACAGCGCAATTTGAAGCCTTCAAAAAAGGCCTGTTTGATGTCTATCCAGAAGGAAACCCATCCAACTGGACCCGCTCGTATGATTTTGCGGCGGTAAACGATGGCGATATCATCAAAGAGACATTTAAAAAACAACGCCCTTCTGGCATGTTTGGCTTTGTCTTCAATACGCGTCGCGATGTCTTCAAAGATATTCGCGTTCGTAAGGCTCTTTCACTGATATTTGACTTCGAATGGGTCAATAAGAACCTTTATAATGGCGTTTATACACGCACCAACAGCTTCTGGCAGGGTTCAACGCTTTCAAGCTACCAAGTACCTGCAAATGACATCGAGAAGGCGTTATTAGCACCCTTCCCTGACGCAGTGAGCGAAGACATCATGAACGGCACCTATGCTTTGCCGGTGAGTGATGGTTCAGGCCGTGATCGTAAGATTTTACGTGAAGCGCTTGGCCTGTTCAAAGAAGCGGGATACGAGATCAAAGATGGTAAGCTTGTGGATGCAAGCGGTACGCAATTATCCTTTGAAGTGTTGCCACAAAACGAAGATCAGGAAAAATTGGCATTGGCTTATCAGCGTTTCGCCAAAGCCCTTGGTGTTGATATGTCATTGCGTACAGTTGATGATGCACAATATCAGCAACGCTCGCAGACCTATGATTTCGACATCATTATCAAAGCGTTCTCGTCTTCGTTCTCACCTGGTGCGGAACAGATTTGGCGTTGGAGTTCGCGTGCGGTCGAACCTGAAGGCACGTTTAACTTTGCAGGTGTTGCAAGCCCAGCGATTGATGCGATGATTGATGCATTGGTCAATGCGCGTACCACAGAGGATTTCCAAGCCGCGGTTCGAGCATACGACAGAACATTGCTATCTGGTCATTATGTCATTCCGGCTTATCACCTGGATCAGACATGGATCGCGCGCAGAAACTACATCAAATTCCCCGAAGGCAAACAGCCAATTTATGGCTACCAATTGCCCGTATGGTGGGATTCTCGCGCTGAGTAACGGTTATACCATTTTAGGAAGATCATAATGAATGCACCTTTAGATAAGACGCAAGTCACGATAGACATTGTCTCAGATGTCATGTGTCCATGGTGTTATATCGGTAAGAAACGCTTGGAAAATGCGTTGGCGGAAATTCCGGATAACATCGATGTAAAAGTGCAATGGATGCCGTATCAGCTGGACGCAACACTGCCCAAGCTTGGTAAAGATCGCCAACAATACTTCATCGATAAATTCGGCTCGCTTGATGCTTATGCGCAAGTTTACGCGCCTATTAGAGATGCAGGTGCAGCTGAAGGTATTCCGTTTAAATTGGATGATATCAAAGTCTCACCAAACACAATGGATGCGCACAGGCTCATTCATTGGGCTGGGCAAGATTATGGTCTTGAGGTCCAGCATGAGCTTGTTTCAATCCTAATGCGTTTTTACTTCGAAGAAGGTAAGAATATTGGTGACAACGAGGTTTTGCTAGAAGCAGCAAAGCTTGCCGAAATGGGCGTTGATTATATCAAAGAACGCTTAGAGAGTGATGAGGATAAAGACATCATTTCAGGCCAGATAAACTCTATGCAAGCTGCCGGAGTTTCTGGCGTGCCGTTCTTTATAGTCAATAAGAAATACGCGCTGCAAGGCGCGCAACCCAAAGAACATATCGTTCAAGTTATTCAAGATGTTGCATCAAAAAGTTAAAGTTGTGCTTGAATAAAATCTAACCGGCTTTTGCGATCTCTGCGAGTTTAGTCATAGTGATGGCTGAGCCTGCCAAACGCTTATCAGCATCTGGTAATTTACGAGCGAAAAACACGCTTTGATCGGGTCTGATTTTAGCTTGATTATTCGGTATTGAGATATGCGCAACCAAACCAGCTGGGTTCGGGAATTCGCCATTTCTGAAATGAACGACAATACCTTTTGGACCAGCGTCTAGTTTCTCAACATTGGCAGTCCGGCACAAAGTTTTGATATAAACCACTTTCAATAGATGTTTAACTTCCAGCGGTAACTTACCAAATCTGTCGACCAATTCTGCGCCGAATTCATCAATCTCAGACAGCTCGTTAATCTCACCAAGACGTCGATAAAGGCTCAAACGCAAATTGATATCGGGGACGAAATTCTCTGGGATCATCACAGGTGCACCCACAGTAATTTGTGGAGACCAGCCGCTATCACTTGATAATTCATCGCCCTTAAGTTCAGCAATAGCCTCTTCCAACATGTGCTGATAAAGCTCAAAACCAACTTCTTTAATATGACCAGATTGCGCATCACCAAGCAGATTACCCGCACCGCGGATATCAAGGTCGTGACTTGCAAGTTGGAAACCTGCACCGAGTGTATCAAGCGATTGCAACACTTTGAGGCGACGTTCAGCTGTTGCTGTCAGCGTTCTGTTCACAGGAAGCGTAAAGAGCGCAAAGGCACGCAGCTTGGAACGTCCTACACGTCCACGAAGCTGATAAAGTTGCGCCAAACCAAACATATCAGCGCGATGCACGATCAAGGTATTTGCCGCTGGAACATCAAGACCAGATTCAACAATTGTCGTTGATAAGAGCACATCATACTGGCCTTCGTAAAAAGCGGTCATAATGTCGTCAAGCTCACCCGGAGGCATTTGCCCGTGGGCTACTGCGACTTTCAGCTCGGGTAAATCTGATTGAAGGAACGCGTGAACCTCTTCAAGATCGGTAATGCGCGGAGCGACATAAAAACTTTGTCCACCACGATAATGTTCGCGCAGCAAAGTTTCGCGGATAATCATTGTATCAAATGGCGAGATAAATGTCCGAACTGCCAAACGATCAACCGGAGGTGTGGTAATCAGAGAAAGTTCACGAACGCCAGTCATGGCAAGCTGCATCGTGCGCGGGATTGGGGTAGCGGATAGCGTCAGCACATGTACATCTGACTTCATCTCTTTAAGGCGTTCTTTATGTTTCACACCAAAGCGCTGCTCTTCATCAATGACCAAAAGCCCTAGATTGGCAAACTTGATGGATTGCCCAAGCAGAGCATGCGTACCAATCACGATATCTGTTTTACCAGATTCAAGCTCTTTCTTTGTATTGGCCAGTTGTTTGGCGCCAACAAGACGTGATGCATGCCCGACGCGTAACGGCAATCCACGCATACGCTCAGAAAAGCTTTTATAATGCTGACGCGCCAGCAATGTGGTTGGCACAACAACAGCGACCTGAACACCATTCATTGCTGCGATAAACGCGGCGCGAATGGCAACTTCGGTTTTCCCAAAGCCAACATCTCCGCATACAAGGCGATCCATCGGAAGACCAGCAACCAGATCTTCACGAACCGCATCAATAGCGTTTAGCTGGTCATCTGTCTCATCATAAGGAAAAGCTGCAGAAAACTCATCATAAAGCCCTTCAGGCGCAGCTAGAGCCGGCGCGTGGCGTGTATGACGCGCAGCCGCAATGGCAATCAACTGATCTGCCATATCCATTAAGCGTTTTTTCAGCTTGGCTTTGCGCGATTGCCATGCAACGCCGCCGAGCTTATCTAAAACAGCATTGGTTTCTTCTGAACCATAACGAGATAAAAGTTCGATGTTCTCAACAGGCAGATAAAGCTTATCATCACCTGCATATAAAAGTTCAAGACACGCGTGGGGCGCACCGGCTGCTTCAATGGTTTGCAAGCCAACAAATTTCGCAATCCCGTGCTCTGCATGAACAACAAAGCTGCCCTCATCTAACCCAGCGACTTCAGAAATATAGTCCGATCCGCGTTTTTTGCGCTTTGAGCGGCGCACAAGACGATCACCTAGAATGTCTTGCTCACCGATAATCACCAGATCACCGGTTTCAAAACCACCTTCTAAGGAAAGAACCGCAGCACCCGCCTGCCCGTTTTTAATGTTCGCAACATCCGCAAAAGACGTTATTGGCTTGATCCGCTCAAGACCATGCTCGCCCAAGACTTGAATCAATCGATCTAGCGACCCATCACTCCAACCTGTGATGAGCACTTTTTTATCTTCTGCACGCTGATCAGCAATATGTTTGACGACTTGATCAAACACATTGATGCGATTTTCGCTTTGATTTTTCGCAGCTGACGCCCATCTCGGACCTTGTTTAAGATCAAGCGACACAACTTGACGGTGATCAGTCTCAGGCTCTTCATAGGGCGAAAACTTGATTGATTTCTCGCGATCTAAAAATCCGGAAAAATTCTCAGTTGTTAGATATAAATCGTCCGCAAGAATGGGTTTATACGGCGTAGACGCACCGATATTAGCCTTCGAACCTTCAAGCGTATTTAGGCGCGATTCATAATGGTCATCAATTTGATCGCGACGCTCTTTAGCAGCCTCTTTGACCATGTGATCTGAGGTAATGGTAAACCCATCGATATAATCAAATAGGGTCTCCAAACCGTCGTAAAACAGCGGCAACCAATGTTCCATACCGGCAAACCTGCGACCTGCGCTGATTGCCTGATAAAGTGCATCATCACGCGTATTAGCGCCAAATTGCGATAGATAATTGGTGCGAAAGCGCGAAATATTGGTCGCATTTAGTGAGACTTCGCTCATTGAGTTAAGTTCAAATGATCTTAATTGCTTTGTTGTTCGCTGAGTTTCAGGATCAAAGGCGCGAATGCTTTCAAGCGTATCACCAAAGAAATCTAGGCGTATTGGCGCGTCGCTTCCTGGGATAAACATATCCAAAATACCACCGCGCACAGCATATTCACCAACTTCGCGAACGGTATCTGTTCTATCAAACCCCAAACCCTCAAGCTTTTGCGGCATATCATCCATATGCAAATGCGCACCGGCTTTTGCTGCAAAGGCCATATTTTTAAGTTGCGCCGCGGGTGGCAGTTTTTGCAGCATCGCATTGACAGTTGTCAAAACGATTTTCGGCTTCGACTTTTCATTATGCCGAACCAATTGTCCCAATACAGATAAACGTCTTGCTGAGATATCAGTTCCCGGTGATACGCGATCATAAGGTAGGCAATCCCAGCCCGGAAAACTTAACACCTCAATATCCGGTGCAAAAAACGAAAGCATCTGCGCCAAATCAGCCATATGTTGACCGTCGGACATGACATGCGCGATGCAATGACCTTTTTGCGCAAGTTCCGCAATAACCATAGCTTCCGAACCCGAACTCACATTTGAAATTGTGAGAGGGCCAAATCTGTTTTCGATGACAGATGTGGAAAATCCAGCAATCGCGCTCATATATCTACCTTGATGAAGTGCAGCTAAAAGTCAGGTTTGAAATCAATTATGCGACGAAACAATGGGGTGTTTAGCTCTTCTGGAGTGGGAAGTTCACCTAGGATCCATTTAGACAGGTCTGTGTCTTCATGCGACATGATAAATTCAAGTTCATCAAGATCACTATCAGCGAGGTTTTTAAGCTCGTTATCGATGAAGTGCCCGAAAACCAGATCCATTTCTTTGGTGCCACGATGCCAGGCGCGAAAATGAATGCGTGCCCGTCGTCGATCTAATTCACTGCTGCTTTGTTTTGTTCCAGTCATGAGACCTCTATACATAACTCAAATCATCTTGTCAGCGCGTCAAATAAGACTTTTCGCAAATAAAATCGAGTGATACAAAAAGATATGCGACCAAATGAAATAGATCTGTTTTTCCGCGCCGTCAGTTCCCTCACCGGAATTGGCCCGAAGGTGGCTGATTTACTCGCTAGATTAACCGGACGCGAAAACCGGGACGATACCAAGATCGTTGATCTATTATTCCATGTGCCTTCAAATCTAATCGATCGCCAGATTGGTCCGGGTATTGCGCATGTACTTGAGGGCAGCGTTTCAACGCTTAAAGTATTTGTCGATCGTCACCAGCCGCCGCCTCGTGGCCGCAGAAACGTCCCTTATCGAGTTTTTGTTCATGATGAAACTGGGGAAATGGCGCTCACATTTTTTAAAGCGCATGCGTCTTGGATGGAAAAAAGCCTGCCAATTGGTGAGACAGTTATAATTTCAGGTAGAGCTTCGTGGTTTAACGGCCAAGCATCAATGGTGCATCCTGATTTCATGATGAAAGAAGCGGACGCAAAAGACTTGCCGCGTTATGAAACTGTTTATCCGATGACCGCGGGCTTATCAGCCAAGATACTGAAAAAAGCACTTAAAGAAGCCCTTGATCAAGTTCCGGATTTAAAGGATTGGATGGATGAAACGCTTGCGGCGCGAAATTCATTCCCAAAGTTCTCTGACGCTCTTAAAATGGTGCACAATCCGCGCGATGCCAATGATATGGAGCCACTCTCCCCGCCAAGGCGCAGGTTGGCTTATGATGAGTTTCTCGCAGGGCAATTATCGCTCGCTTTGGTTCGCCGTAAGATCAGAAAGCTCCCGGGTGATCCGCTGCGGGTCGAAGGCGTTGTTCGGCAACAAATTCTGGATGCTTTGCCCTTCCCGCTTACCAATAGCCAAAAAACCTCGATTGACGAAATTCTCGCAGATATGGGTAAAGAAGAGCGCATGTTGCGGTTGCTACAAGGTGATGTTGGCGCTGGTAAAACGGTCGTTGCATTGCTGACAATGGCTGATGCGATTGAAGCTGGTGGTCAAGCGGTTCTGATGGCGCCAACGGAAATTTTGGCTCGTCAGCACCATGCATCAATTAGCAAAATGGCTGAGGTTGCAGGGATAAACGTTGATATTCTGGTTGGTAAAAGTAAAGCTGCGGAACGACGCGAAACGCTTGCCCGGATTGAAAGCGGTGAAGCTCAGATCATCATTGGCACCCATGCGCTATTTCAGGATGCTGTTGTATACAAAAAGCTCTTGATGGCCGTTGTCGATGAGCAACATAGATTTGGTGTGCACCAACGTTTACGCCTGACTTCAAAAGGTGTTGCGCCTCATATGCTGGTCATGACCGCAACGCCTATTCCGCGTACATTGGTACTATCAGCATTTGGCGACATGGATGTCTCAAAGCTTACAGAAAAACCGGCGGGTCGGAAACCAATTTCCACGGTTAGCATTGATCGAGATCGTTTAGGTGAAATGTATGAGAGACTACGAAATGCGACCGCAAACGGGAAAAAGGCCTATTGGATCTGCCCGCTCGTTGAAGATTCCGAATTAAGCGATCTCACATCTGCAGAAGCAAGGCATAAAGAGTTGTCCAATGCGCTGACAGGGGTGAATGTTGGACTGGTTCATGGACGCATGTCGGGTGAAGAAAAAGATGAAGCGATGATGGCGTTTAAACGCGGTGATACGCGCATTTTAGTTGCCACCACCGTCATAGAGGTTGGCGTTGATGTGCCTGACGCGAGTATCATCGTCATCGAGCATGCAGAACGCTTTGGCTTGGCGCAACTTCACCAATTGCGTGGCCGCGTTGGCCG
>JAHDEP010000313.1 GCA_020628775.1 Rhizobiaceae bacterium
GTCGGGTGATTCGGCTGGCTAGACAGGCAGGCAATAAAATCGAAGAAGGGCGGGCATGCTCCAATTTAGGGTTTAACTTAATTGAACAAGGAAACTATTGGCGATCGGAAGTTTTTAATTGCCATGCGCTTGAGCTTTTTAAACGAACAAACTACCTACACGGACAAGCACATACTCATAACCATTTAGGTTTCTTGTTTACTCAGGTAGGGGACTGGGTAAAAGCTGAAAATCACTTAAACACCGCTTGCCGGTTTTGGCAGCAAAACAATGATTACCACGGACTGTTAAGAGGAATGATTAACTTAAGCTTTTTGTATAACACCCGGAATCTGCCGCTAAAAGCGATTGAAAGCTTAAATCAAGCTGTTGAAATTAATAATACGGCCAATATTAGAGATCAGTGGGCCGTTATCTATATGAATTTATCCACCTCTATGCACGATATCGGAAATTTTATTGAAGCTGAAAACTATGCTCGACTTTCTGAAGCCGCAGCTAGAAGAACAAGCAATCTTTTTGATATTTATCGCGCCCAAATTGCCCTTGGCAAATCTTTACGTGGCCAGAAACAGTGGACCAAAGCCAATCGATATCTAGAGGCCGCTATTCAAGGTTTTCGGTCTTTAAAAAATAGAGAATGGGAAATGAGAGGCCTTATTGAACAATTAAAATGTGTTTTGGAATATAACAATTTTACAAGCGCGGCTCGTTTAGCAACTAGTTTAAAGCGTCTTCACAATGGCTCAGAAAAGATCGACATTCAACATGATTTTGATACGATCATGCAGCAATTCGAAGTTCTATCAAGTGAATAAAAAAGGACTGGCAACAAATGTTGCCAGCCCTTTTCAAATCTACCAATAAGTTTTTTAGCATCCGCCGCCACTTCCACCGCCACAGGCATATGTTTGCGGAATGACGTCAAATCCCATAGCTGGGGCGACCAATCCGCCACCAACGAGTAGTGAAATTGCTAACCAAATTACGACAACTGCTTTATTCATTTTCAAGGTGTTCATCTCTAAAAAGTCTCCTTGCACCCGGCCTTTGGCGGGGTACACACATTCATTCATCTGAAAAAAAGGAGGGCTTTGAGATGGAATTCCCTAATTTGGCTGTTAGCTTTTGGCTTTTGGCTATTGGCCGATGGCTAATAGCTAGTCGCTAATGGCTAAGAGCTAAACTAGTCTTGCAAGAACTCGTTTACCCTTGTTTGTTTAACTTGGTTAGAGAATATCAACCGGCCGTAGACAGACCGTAGACACAGCGTTGCGGTGAAAAATGTAGGGGTTAGGCATTCGCATCGGCTCATTTAATTCATGGCAAAATTTACTGCGAATGTCTCACCCCGCAATGGCAACAAATTTTATTGAGTGAAAAATGTTTTCACGCCGGGGTGAGACATTCGCTGAAGGTTGATTTCAGTTTCAGGTATGCCAAGCGAATGCCTAACCCCTACTGATATGCATTCATGCCCGTTCTAGATCTCACATTTTTAGGCACATTCAGCGTCACGCTTGACGGCCGGCCGATCACGAAATTTCGCTCGGCCAATGTGCGCGGGTTGCTGGTCTATTTGGCGATGCGGGGGAACCGGCCGGCCGAACGTGAGCGACTGGCGACGCTGTTCTGGCCGGAAGAGCCGGAAGGAGTAGCCAAGACCAATTTGCGGCAGGCGCTGTATCACCTGCGCAATACGCTAGATGATAAAAACGCCGATCCGCCGTTTTTACTGGTGGACCGGCGCTCGGTGGTGCTGAATCCGGCGGCTGATGTGCGGGTGGATGTTGATCGTTTTTTGCAGGCGGTTGAAGCTGGGGAGTTGGAGGCGGCCGAGGGGCTATTTACAGGAGAGCTACTACCCGGATTTGTGTGTGATAGTGCCGATTTTGAAGACTGGCTGCGCCAAGAAAAAGAAACTCTAAATCGCTTAGGGCTGCAAGCACTCTCCGATTGGGGAGATCAGCTAATCGCATCAAATGATTGGCAGAAGCTGTTGGGATTGGCTCAGAGGCAGTTGGGAATGGAACCGTGGCGCGAAATTGCCCATCGACAACTCATGATTTCCCTTGCCCTAAGTGGAGATCGAAGTGGGGCGTTGGCCCAATACGACAAATGCTTTGAAATTCTAGAGCGTGAGCTAGGCATTGAACCGACCGATGAGACGGATGGAATCTATGAGCAGATTGCCACAGGGGTCATTGCACCGATTGAAGAAGCGGATGATTCGGCCGGCAAACTACCATTTCCACCCACGACCTTTATCAATCGGCAAGCGGAAATCAGCCACATTGTGCAACGGTTGGACCGGGCTGATAGCCGGGTACTAACGCTAACTGGCCCGGGTGGAGTAGGCAAAACAAGGCTAGCCATTGAAGTCGGCCGCAAATTTGAGAAAGAAACAGGGGGGCAACCCATCTTTGTCTCGCTACTGGGGGTAG
>JAHDEP010000314.1 GCA_020628775.1 Rhizobiaceae bacterium
GTATATGACTATATAAAACGAACTTCTGTGCTAAAATTAGGCGCAGATCAACTCGCAGCATTGGGGCCTGCTGCAATGACACTTGCTGATACGGAAGGTTTGGGTGCGCATGCGCGTTCAATATCTATCCGGATGAATGCAAGAGGATAGGTATATGGGCGAGAAAAGTAACCATAGACTAAGTGATGTTGCTCTTGATGAATCCATCGGGCGCGCAACACCTGATATTGAGCACGAACGTGCCATTGCGATATTTGATCTGATTGAGGAAAACAGCTTCGAGCTCGTTGGACTTGATCAAGGGCCGTATAAGCTGAAGCTTTCGGTTGTTGAGACACGGTTAGCGTTTGATATTTCAAATGATGATGGCGAGCATTTAATTACCCATATCTTATCGCTCACGCCTTTTCGGCAGATCGTCAAAGATTACTTCATGATTTGCGAGAGCTATTATGAAGCGATTAAATCCGCCACGCCAAGCCGTATTGAAGCGGTTGATATGGGGCGTCGCGGTATTCACAATGAAGGCGCGCAAATTCTGACCGATCGTTTGGACGGGAAGATCAATATCGATGTCGATACATCGCGCCGCTTGTTTACGCTCATTTGCGTTTTGCATTGGCAAGGTTAGTGGGCGAATAGAGAATATGAATAAACCATCCTCTATTTTGTTTATCTGCGGCATGAATGCGATCCGTTCGCCCATGGCGGAAGCGATTGCCAAATCCATTTTGAAAAAAGATGTATTTGTTCAGAGCGCAGGTTTGCAAGAAGGGGAACACGATCATTTTGTTGATGCGGTTTTAGCAGAGATCAATCTTGATCTGCGCCACCATCAGCCGCGCATTTATAATGAAATGGCAGATGGCTTTTTCGATGTGTTGGTTGCATTGACCCCTGAGGCGCATAAACGCGCATTAGATATTACCAAAACATCCGCTGTTGATGTGATTTATTGGCCGACAGAAGACCCAACATTGGTGAAAGGCACGCGCGATCAGATGTTGGGCGCGTATCGTGACGTGCGGGAATCACTGACAAAGCGCATTCGCGACGAGTTTTTACCGTAAAAAACGCAAGTTATTTAAGGGTATGTAAAATTGATTGATCAAATCAGTTCACAAACCCCAATCAATTGTGTAGTTTCCGCAACAATTCAGAAAATCGATGAAGAGATGCTGCGTAACATGCATCAAATCTTACAAAGGAAGATCAAAATATAATGGCAAAAGAAGAAGTTCTTGAGTTCCCGGGTGTAGTGACTGAACTCCTCCCTAACGCAACATTTCGTGTAAAGCTTGAAAACGAACATGAGATCATTGCGCACACAGCTGGCCGTATGCGTAAAAACCGTATTCGTGTTTTGGCTGGTGATAAAGTACTTGTTGAAATGACACCTTATGACCTCACCAAAGGTCGTATCACATATCGCTATAAATAAATCGCTTAGTTGTTAAAGGCAGCAGTCTCATGGATGACGATGTAAAGCTTATTTTGGCCTCGGGATCGCCAAGACGTGTTGAGCTGCTGGATCAGATCGGCGTCAAGCCCGATCGGTTAATGCCGATGGACCTGGATGAAAGTCCGGGGAAATCTGAGCACCCTAAATCACTGGCGCGCCGATTAGCCGGTGATAAAGCAAAGGCTGCACGCAAAGCCATTAAGAATGATCCTCAATGGGGAAATTCGTTTATTCTCGCGGCTGACACGGTTGTGTCCGTCGGGCGACGAATTCTTCCCAAGGCTGAGTTGATCGAAGAAGCAAACAATGCGCTACATTTGCTTTCTGGTCGAAATCATCGCGTTTATTCAGGTGTTTGCATCATCACGCCGGACGGGTCTTTGCGCCAAAAAGTGGTTGAAACGCGCCTTCGGTTTAAGCGCATTCCCAAAGCTGAGATTGAGCATTATCTTGATAGTGGCGAATGGCGCGGTAAAGCGGGCGCATATGCCATCCAAGGCATTGCAGGCAGCTTTGTCGTCAAGCTTGTTGGTTCTTATTCCAATGTTGTGGGATTGCCGCTTTATGAGACCTCAAATCTATTGATTGGTGAGGGGTATAATATTAGCCGAAACTGGAAAGGGCGCACCGCGATCTAATGACTGCTGATAATGTTTCCCCGATGCGTAAAACAGTGCCGTGCCCTGAATGCGGGCAACCATCTGATCGCCATTGTCATCCATTTTGCTCAGAACGCTGTAAAAACATGGATTTAGGCCGTTGGCTCAATGGTTCATATGCAATTCCGGTTTCTGAAATTGAAGAAAACCTTGATCAGGATGATGATGATCGCGGCTAAAAGCTAGAGCTGAATTCTTATCTGGTTTGCTGAATGAAAAAAGATTGCGAATTCATGCAAATCTCTACTAGACTTAGATGAACAACGTGGTATAACGCGCTCGCTTCTGACGATAAACCTCAATGTCAGAACT
>JAHDEP010000315.1:0-1276 GCA_020628775.1 Rhizobiaceae bacterium
TTAACGCGGGACAAATAAGGGGGAGATGCACCGCGTATGGTGTTGAGAGGGTCATTTTTCAGACACCTGCTTATTAAGCCTTGCAAGATAATCCGCAACGTCCTCAACATGCCAACCGTGTTGACCTGCTAGGGCGGCGTTAGAGCGCTTTCTAAATTCACGAACCTCACCTGTGGGGCTTGTGCAAACCCAAGAGCCTGAACCATGCTTAAGCTCTGGAACCCCTTCCCCCTCTTTAATTGGATAAGGCATTATGCTGATACCTCGTTGAAAACATCCGCTCTCAATAAGTGGCGGGAAATTCCAGTGAAGCTCTCAACAAGTAGAACCCTGTCAGCGGGAACGTTATCCCACTGCGATACAGCAGCGGGGGCAATATCAAGATATTTTGCGAGGGATGTTTTGCGGCCTCGTTCGGCTTTAAACCATATAATCAAATGTTCCATAATCAGAACAATAGTAAGTATCACTTATATTTGCAAGCATTATTTTTTAAGTGTCACTTATTTGTTGAGATTTCATAGCCCTGCTATTATAGTGTATGAGTGAAACTACAGTCACAACCAGATTTAAAAAGCCCAAAGCGCGATACTTTTTCAAAGAGTGGCGCAAGTATCGTGGCTACACTCAAGCCGAGTTGGCGGAAATAATCGGGGTCACCGCACCCTCTATAAGCCAATTAGAGTCAGGCAAGCAGGGATTTACGGACAGCACCCTTGAATCTCTCGCTCAAGCATTAGCCTGTGAACCAGGTGACTTACTCATGAGAAACCCGCTAGACGATGCAGCGCCGTGGTCAATATGGGAAAATATACCTGCCGAGAATCGCGCCCAAGCTATTGAAGTTTTAAAGGCATTCTCAAAAGCCTCATAAAATAATGTAAGTCATACTTATTTTTTCATTGACATTAACTTAAGCGTCACTTAAGTTCTCCATATCGAAAGCAATCACTGCTTAGAACTGGAGAATGAAGAATGTCTATCAAGTTTGATGTAACCAACAGATTTAGTGGTGATGTTCAATTCGCTGCTGAAATTGAGTGTAGTGAAGATGACAGCAAATCCATTAAACTTGGCTTGGCTATTAAGTGGGCGCTGAAAAGCGGTGCCAATCTGCGCGATGCCTATCTGAGCGGTGCCAATCTGAGCGATGCCAATCTGAGCGGTGCCAATCTGAGCGATGCCTATCTGAGCGGTGCCAATCTGAGCGGTGCCAATCTGAGCGGTGCCAATCTGCGCGATGCCTATCTGAGCGGTGCCAATCTGAGCGATGCCA
>JAHDEP010000315.1:1376-2433 GCA_020628775.1 Rhizobiaceae bacterium
ATCTGCGCTCCTTTAAATCCTGCTTATGGATGACATTAACAGAAAACCCAACTGAGGCGCATGGCGTTGCGGATGCTTTGAGAGAGGGCCGTGTTGATGGCTCAACATACTCTGGAGAATGCGCCTGTCTTGTTGGAACAATTGGAAACCTCAAAGGTGTTGATGCTCATAGTTTGCCTCGCAACAGCAATAATCCTTCTGAACGTTGGTTTATGATGATTTCAAAAGGCGACACTCCCGAAAAAGATACAGGTGGCGGATTTGCAGCCAAGCTTGCTCTTGAGTGGGTTGAAGAATGGATTGTCCTCAATTCACGCAAGTAAGCCGCCTAAGCCCCCTAACTGGAGAATGAAGAATGGTAGAACTTAACTTCCAAAAATGTAAATCCGCAATGCAGAACATTTATGTGAGCGGGTTGTGTAATAGTAAAGTTAGGCAAGACGCGATTGAAGAGGCTATCTCTGCTATTCAGTCAGACCCAAATTCAGCACTTCTTGAACGCTACATTGGCGTTAAAAATTATGCTCATTTTGGCGACCAAGGTGTAAATTGTGAATATGGCATGGGGCCACGTCATGGTCACGTTGTCTTTCGCATAGCACGACACAGAAGCCACATTCAAAAACCTCTTGGTGACAATGAGATTTATCTGTTGGAGTCATGTCGTGACTTTAAGGGATTTAATGAGGGAATCGGCAAAGAGCCATTAGATTTATGCTCTGTTGTGAGGGCAATTACTAACGCCCAAGTCGCAATCAGCCTCAAGGGGTCTTGCTTTGAGGACGTTCACTCCCTTGTTTCTCCGCAAGCAATTGCAGCAGAATTAAAAGAGTTAGAGCGCTGTTCATTTGAATGTGAAGCGGGGCCGCTATCCAATCACAAATCTTTTCAAAACCTCATGTCAATCAGTCAAGCCGCCTAACCCCCTAACTGGAGAATGAAGAATGTCGCGCTATCCTGACAATTTTAACGCCGAAGCATTTGACCAAGCCTTTGGCGGTAATGCCGATACTAACGCATCCGATGCAGTAGCTTCATTACTAGAAGCAGTTATGGG
>JAHDEP010000316.1 GCA_020628775.1 Rhizobiaceae bacterium
ACGAAAAACCGCTATCCATGCAGCGGAACGGTAGCCCTACTTGGGTGAACTAATAATATGAGTGAAGATCTTCATCAAAAATGCAGTGAGCTAATACAAGAACTCAAACTCGGATCCGCACAAGACATTGTTCGAGTTAAGCCATTGAACGGCGGCGTGTCCTCAGATATTGCCAAAGTCCAACTCGAAGATCGTACCTTGTGCATAAAATTCGCGTTGCCAAAACTTAAAGTATCCGCTGACTGGAAGGCCCCTGTTCACCGAAACCGTGCTGAGTACGAATGGCTTAAATTCGCTGCCGGCATTTCATCGCAAAGTGCTATTAAGCTCTACGGCCGCTCCGAACGTTTGCACGGCTTTGCGATGGAATTTTTAGAAGGTGATTCTGTTTACCTTTGGAAATCAGCGCTCTTAAACGAACGCACTACCTGGACAGAAGCAAAATATGTAGGTGATCTTATGGGGCGGATACATGCGGCCTCGGCTCGGGATAGCTTCAATGCAGCCAACTTTCAAAATCAAAATGACTTTTATGCACTAAGGCTTGAACCCTATCTCATTTACACAGCTGAACAACATCCAACACTAGCCGCACCGTTAAGGTCGTTGTCAGACGATTTGTACAAGGCCGATCATGTTTTAGTGCACGGTGATATCAGCCCGAAAAATATCTTACTTCGCGACGGCACACCCATCATGCTGGACGCCGAATGCGCAACGATGGGTGATGCAAGTTTTGACTTAGCATTTTGCCTCAATCATCTTATGCTCAAAGCCGTACATCTGCCTAACACTCACCAACAACTGTTGGAATCAGCGATCAGCTTATGGGAAGCTTATCAACGTCATATTCACTGGGAACGAACGTGCGTTTTAGAATCCAGAGTGTGTCGCTTACTACCCGCATTGATGCTGGGGCGAGTTGATGGAAAATCGCCTGTAGAATATTTGGACGCTGACAATCAATCACTCGTGAGAAATATTTCCTCATCGCTAATACAATCACCTAAGACTACGTTGTCAGACCTTATTAAGACCATCAAGTCAGAGCTGTAAATTCAAAAAAATGAGCTGCTAAAAGGGAGTCATATAGAATTAGCATCATCAAATCTATCAAAGGTCGGCGGGTATGGGATTCTCGGGGAAATCCTACCGTTGAAGTCGATGTCACACTTGATAATGGGAATACGGGCCGGGCTATTGCACCAGCAGGTGCTTCACGCGGTGCTCGGGAAGCTATTGATTTACGCGACGCCGACGACAGCTTGCAAGGTAAAAACGTCACGCAAGCGGTTAGTAACGTTAACGAGATTATCGCCCCTGCTCTGACTGGTTTTGACGTGCAGAATCAATCGGATATCGATAGGGCACTTTTAGCTCTTGATGATTCACCTCTGAAAGCGACCATTGGCGGAAATGCAACTGTGGCAACTTCACTGGCGGTACTTCATGCCTCAGCAGCTGATTCTAAGGAACCGCTATGGCAGCATGTAGCTGATAAATACGATTGCACACCCAGCATTCCCCTACCTGAAATTCAAATATTCGGCGGTGGCGCACATGCCGGTCGCCGCGTTGATATACAAGATTTTATGATCATGGTTCCGGGCGCAAGTACATTCGATGAAGTCATGGAGGTCACCAATGAAGTCTATTTCGCAGCAGGTGATATCATGCAAAAACGGGGAAAGCTTGCCGGTGTTGCGGACGAAGGTGGTTGGTGGCCCTCATTCAATAGCAATGAGGAGGCGCTGGAAACTCTCGTCTCGGCTATTGAATTAGCTGGAGAAAAACCAGGCGTACGTGTCGTTATTTCTTTGGATATAGCTGCGTCTGAATTTGGTGAAAACGGACAGTACCGACTCGCTCTAGAAAATCGTGCCTTGGACAGCAGCGGCTTAGTCCACATGCTGGGCACTTGGTTGGACAATTATCCGATTGTGTCTATTGAGGATCCACTAGGTGAAGATGACCCTGAAGGCATGCTGGAGTTTACTCGACAATTTGGGGATCGCGTGCAAATCATCGGCGATGATTACCTAGTAACGAATGCCCCGCTCGTTGAATCCGCAGTAGCACAAGGAACGTGTAATGCAGTGCTTATAAAGGCCAATCAGGCAGGTACTGTCACTGAAGCAATAAGTACGTTCAGAGCAGCGCAGAAAGCTCAATGGGGAGCCGTCGTATCCGCACGATCCGGTGAGACAGAAGATGTATCAATTAGCCATCTGGCTGTAGGATTAGGTTGCGGTCAACTCAAAGTCGGATCATTCACTCGCTCTGAGCGTATGGCGAAGTGGAATGAATGCTTACGAATTGAAGAAATACTGGGTCGGGATGCATTTGTTGGCGGTCAACCTTTAGCCGGGACCTGGTGGAATCAAAAAACATAATGAATACAAACGTACAAGTAGTGGTC
>JAHDEP010000317.1 GCA_020628775.1 Rhizobiaceae bacterium
ACTGATGTGCACCAGTTTGGTTCACAGCCAAGTGCCTGAAAACCAGCTGGATGCACATGGCTGCCTCTAATCCGCTACTGCATCAAATCGGTTGAAACTTGGCCATCTTTGCCACCACTACTATAGTATTATGCATGCCAAGTTTTACAAGAAAACATGGCCGGGATCATCTTGAACCATGTCTCTTCATAACCACTTGTGGGTGACAGTTTTGGTGTACATTCACTGGCAGATTTTATGACAGTGCTGCATATTTTTTAATGCATGATTTGTGTTGACTACCAAACAGCAAGTGTGTCTCACCAAATCATGCAGTCAGGTGCTGAAGCACACAACACTTTGCTGAAGGTTCACAGCAAGTTTCACAGCAAGGTTCACAGCAACTAACTGTTGCACCCATGAACAGGTTCAAGTACACAAGCTCGGCGAAAGCTTTCCATGCACTATAGCAGGAATTGGCTGGTCCCGCTTCAGTGCGCGGATGTGCAGAAACATGCATGCACAGCATCCACTCCTCCACGCACAGCCTGTACAGTTCGGGATCCCCATCGCCTTGGCCTACATAAGTAAACTCGGACGTAACCACCAGACTAATGACCTGTCAAAAAGTAGCTGAGGCTTGTCGCGTGCGCAATTCCGTGACTTACCGGGCATCCGCAATGCAGCAACCGGGCTGGGATGGGCAGCGGGTGCACACGACGAAAACGATAACAGAAGCACGATCAAGCGTATCAGTGACACTATATTGAAATTATAAACGCAATAAGGTGGCTGTGCTGCGCATCCGCGCACTTCTACACCCTCGTCCGGTCTCCCTACACCCCGTTTCAGCGCAATGTTACGTGACGCAAACGGCCATGCATCGCGGTGCATGCGTCACCGTTGCGCGAGCCACTGCGCCACAATGCACTTGAGGACATTCTCTATCGTCTGATTGGATGTGTTGAGCGAATGCGCGATGTAAGACGGTGGATCAATTCACTGATTCATGCTAGTGATCAAGGTGTTCTCAGAAACGTTAATGGTTAGAGTTGGCCGTAAAGCGAGTGATGACAGACGCGAAATTTCATTTCTGGGGCATTACGGCCCGTTTGAAGCTCTGGATCTCCAGATATGCTAAATAAGTATTGCTGAATGCTCTGAAGGGGTGCAGTTGGTGTGGGATTGGTGATGGCATGTGGGCATTTGCTGATGGCCTGAACCAGTGAGCAACATCATTTGAGTGGGGTTGCGGATCGTTTGAGGGCAGTTCTGGAGATCATGATATCAATGTGGATGATCTTGTGTTTTTTTGGGCGCTCGGGGCGCCAAGAATCATGATCACCTCCCTTGAAACTGGGTCCTCAGCTTTGCACACCAGCAACAACTCCCTAGATGCTGCAGGTTTTGGGTGCTGGGCCGGGCCACGGCGTAGGCACCAGCATGACAGAACCTCCCAAAGTCAATGTGCTCACGTAACATTGTGCTGAAAGGGGGGGAACATTTTTGGAGTGCCTGGTGGCTTGAGGGGGCACAGTGACAAGGTGCACCTTATGGCCCAACACCTTGCGACCACATAGATTCTAGCTTTAAGAAATGGAGGGAGCCATCCAGCATAGGCATGACATTCGCATGGTGGTGCTAGGGCCGACAGCTGATGTATATTGTGTAATTTTTTGATGAAAACTCCACGACATTGTGTTCAACATGATGCCTGCTTTTGTGATACTTACGAGAGGACACTGCTGCTGAGCCTTTTGTGATGAATTTGACATGGGTGGAGCACGTTCATGTCATGATTGCAGCATCATTGGGTGTGATGGAGATGATCAGTGGGCACATGTTGCATTACAGCGTCCCCGAATCACAACACGCTTCCACTCTGGGGTGCTGAGCCCATCCATGACCAAACAAACATGAGACAACGTTTATGAGCACTAATATACACACATGATGCAACGCTACAAGATTGCACCTCCAGTAGGGACCTCACTCACAGCCAGATCAACAATATGCACCAAGATGGGTGCCAGCAACGAGCACAGAGCCCAGCTAGCAGCACAGAGCTCTCACCAAGCCACTACTGCTCCAAGTCAGTTGAAACTTTTACATCGTCGCCACCACCAATGCAGTATAATGCATGTAAAGTTTGAGAAGGAAATTCGTCTGTCATCATCTTGAACCAGGCACCCTGGTCCAGATTGACCTCTCCTGCACATGCACACCCACATAAGAAGAGGCCTCACACCTTACCACGGCAGAAGTGTCATGTCAAAATGCACCTGAGCATTGCTATAGACACATATAGCATGGATACAAAAGTGCATGTCAATCAGAGGTGGCTATCATACCTAATCTACTGATGTGCACCAGTTTGGTTCACAGCCAAGTGCCTGAAAACCAGCTGGCTGCAGATAGCTCCCTCTAATCCACTAC
>JAHDEP010000318.1 GCA_020628775.1 Rhizobiaceae bacterium
CCTGATCCTTATCGCCGCCATTATACAAGACATCGCAGATCCGACATTGCCATCCCCTAAAATGCAAACCGAATCATCTCTTAAAATATACCCTTATTGAGAATCAGCGTGAAGAGGAAAAGGCAAAAAATAAGCCGCGCCCCAAAAGTCAAGGACGCGGCCACAATATGTTGTGTATAATTGATATTAAATTAATATCTGTAGTGTTCTGGCTTAAATGGACCTTCGGTTGAAACACCGATGTAGTCCGCTTGATCCTTGCTCAACTCGCTCAAGTTGGCGTTTAGCTTGGCAAGATGCAGGCGTGCAACGTGCTCATCAAGTTTCTTAGGTAGAACATAAACTTCGTTTTGGTACTCTTCGCCTTTTGTATAAAGCTCGATTTGCGCCAAGACTTGGTTGGTAAATGAAGCAGACATCACAAATGATGGGTGACCTGTTGCATTACCCAAGTTCAACAGACGACCTTCTGAAAGAAGGATCATGCGGTTGCCTTTCGGAAACTCGATCATGTCGACCTGTGGCTTCACATTATTCCATTTGAAGTTTTTAAGTTCAGCAACTTCAATTTCGTTATCAAAGTGACCGATATTACCAACGATGGCCATATCTTTCATTTCACGCATGTGATCGACTTTAATAATGTCTTTGTTACCTGTTGTTGTGATGAAGATATCAGCTGTTGAAACAACGTCTTCAAGCTGAACAACTTCAAAACCATCCATCGCTGCTTGAAGCGCACAGATTGGATCAACTTCAGTAACTTTAACACGTGCGCCTGCACCTGCGAGCGAAGCTGCAGATCCTTTACCCACATCACCATAACCACAAACAACAGCAACTTTACCAGCCATCATCACATCAGTTGCACGGCGGATACCGTCAACGAGTGACTCTTTACAGCCATATTTGTTGTCGAATTTTGATTTTGTGACTGAATCGTTCACGTTAATTGCAGGGAATGGCAACTGACCAGCTTTTTGCAATTGGTATAGACGGTTCACACCAGTTGTTGTTTCTTCTGTCACGCCTTTGATGGCATCGCGTTGTTTTGCAAAGAAACCAGGGCTTTGTTCCATACGTTTTTTGATCTGAGCAAACAGAACTTCTTCTTCTTCTGAACCTGGGTTTGACAACACATCTTCACCAGCTTCAGCACGAGCACCAAGCAAGATATACATTGTTGCATCGCCACCATCATCCAAGATCATGTTGCATGGCTCGCCATCAGTCCATTGGAACATACGGTCTGTATATGTCCAGTATTCTTCCAATGTTTCACCTTTAACAGCAAATACAGGAATACCGGCAGCTGCAATTGCTGCAGCAGCGTGATCTTGTGTTGAGAAAATATTACAAGATACCCAGCGCACTTCAGCACCAAGTTCAACCAAAGTTTCGATCAAAACAGCTGTCTGAATTGTCATGTGCAAAGAACCACAAATACGCGCGCCTTTTAGCGGCTGGCTTTTTGCATATTCTTCGCGAGATGCCATAAGGCCTGGCATTTCAGTTTCGGCGATATCTATTTCTGTACGGCCAAACGGCGCTTGTGAGATATCGGCTACGATATAATCATTAAATTCGCTCATAAATGTCTCCAATGAGGTCAGGGAATGAAACCAACACTAATTGATTTTGCACTTCGTTTATCATTTTGAGATGTATCTAGCAAGAAAGATATAAAGAAATGTTTATATCCTTATAATACTATTCGCCTTCACCGAATTTATCGGTTATCAGTTTTTCAAGCTCATCTAGGACTTCATTAGCTTGGGAGCCATCAGCTGAGACATTTATTGAGCAGCCACAACTTGCTGCAAGCATAAGCAATTCCATAATTTCATCGCCGCCGACGTCCATACCATCTTTGCTGACAGTGACTTTCGCATCAAATTGCTCAACGGTTTGCACGAATTTGTGTGACGCGCGCGCATGAAGCCCACGTTTATTCGTGATTTCAAACGTCCGTTCAATTGTCATAGATTATTTTCCGCTTAAAAGACTGCTGGCCACATTGATGTATTTTTTGCCCGCATCCTGCGCTTCTTGGAGAGACTTTTGCATATCATTGTCTTCTCGAACACGTGCAAGCTTGATCAACATGGGAAGATTAATACCAGCGATAACCTCGATCTCACCCGTATCCATAACAGAAATAGAGAGATTTGAAGGCGTGCCGCCAAACATGTCGGTCAAAATAATAACACCATTTCCCTGATCTGCATCTTTAACCGCTTTAACGATATCTTCTCGGCGTCGATCCATATCATCATCTGGACCAATACAAATGGTTTCAACAGCTTCTTGCTGCCCAACCACATGCTCAAGCGCATTTTTAAATTCTTCGGCTAAATTGCCATGGGTGACAAGCACCAATCCGATCATGTAGACCCCATACCGTCAT
>JAHDEP010000319.1 GCA_020628775.1 Rhizobiaceae bacterium
TTTTTGAACCGCCGCAATGTCGCAATAAAAAATCCCCGCACGAGGCGGGGAAGTTCAGGATCATCCTATGTCATCGGGAGATGACTTTAGAATTTCACAAGTCCTAGAATTTATAACCGACACCCAGAAGGTAAGTGCGGCCATAACGCTGATAGTCTTTGATCAGGCCGGTCGGCTCAAATGTCGTGGTAAAGTCTTCATCTGTCAGGTTGTAACCTTGAAGAACAATATCAACACCAGCCAATGGACCTTCTGTCCAAGTATAACCGATTTGGCCATCCAAAACGCTTTCGGCGCTAACGTTACGGGTTTCAGTATTTGCGCCAAAACCAACAACCTCACCTAAGAACTCGCTACGATAACGGTTTGAAAGACGGGCTTGGAACCCATGTTTCTCGTAATATACCGATATGTTTGCTACGTCCTTAGAAAGGCCGGGGATTTCAGTCGGCTCAATATCGCCAGGTCGTGTCACTTCGCTTTTTGTGTAAGAATAAGATAAGTATACACCAAAGCCATCCAATGCATCATTAAGAATGCCGCCTGGAATGTTTGTGGCCAGCTCAAGACCTTGCATTTGGCCGCCTTCAGCATTTTGTGGTTGCGTTAGAATGCCTTGTGCAATTTGTGGATTTGCTGTCACAAACGCAGCGCCAAAGATATCATTTGCAATCGCTGTAAAGTCAGTTGCAGCGCCACCGGTAACAGAGGTTTGCGTGATTCCATCATAGATGAAATCGTCTATGTCTTTATGAAAAATTGCGAATGACACGTAACCTTCATTGCCGGCAAAGTATTTTTCCAGTGAAATATCGAATGCATTAGCACGAATTGGTTCCAACTTTGGGTTACCGCTTCCGCCTGAAATACAAACTTGCTGCTGGGCAAGATCGTAACTGGCGGCATTGAAGAACGGTGTTCCTGCCATCACTCCGCAGATATTAGTATTTGTACCTATACCGGCAGACGCTTTCAATTGCTCCATGCGAGGGCGAGCAAGTGTACGAGCGCCAGCAAAACGGAGGTAGAAATTCTCTTCAAGTTCAAATGATAAGTTTAACGATGGTAAAATATCCAAATAATCTGTACCATCTGTTAAAACATTCAACCCACCGGCACCAATTACCGGGCCTGTGGATTCTTGATCAGTTTGAACAAATTGAACGCCTAGATTGCCGCGTACCGGAGATGAGCCCACCTCAGTGTCTATATTAAATTTAGCATATAGAGTCGTTACGTCTTCTTGAACATTCCAAGCTTTCGTAACTACGTCAGCATTTGTGTTAGGGCGTAGGCTGTAAATGCCAGAAGCAAGCGCAGCGTTTGGATCATATGAAATGACAGGTCCAATTCCTAAAAAGCCCAAATCCGTAGAGCCTTGAAGAATTGACGATGGGACTGCTACCATATTTCCTGCCGGAGAACCTGCGAGATCTAAGAAAGATTCCTCAGAGACTTTGCTCTTCTCACGTTGGGTTATGTTTACGCCGAACTCTATGTCAGAGAACATGCTATCATTATTGAGTTGGCGTGTCGCTGACAGGCGTACGGCATTTAGCTCATCATCAGTTTGAGGTTCTTTGATAAAGCCAACTTGGCCCCAACCCCCGGGATCTGTAAGCATCACAGTCGCCGGATCAGCATAGTTCTGGTCTGACGTGAATGTGTAAGCGCCGGTTCCTTGTAATTGGAATTGCAGGTTAGCCGCGCCTGCCGCGCCGGAATACGTTTCCAGATCGCGATCATCGCGCTTGATTTCGCTGCGGGAAATATCGAAATTCATCGACCACTTGTCGTTGAATTCGTAATCAACATTTAAACCCAGAGATAAAAGATCAGCGTCTCGAGAGCGCACATCATTACGAATAATACCGGTTTGGTTGGCGAACGTTCCTGATGAAATCACATTGTCAGAATTGATCGTATATCCTGGTTGCAATGCCGCACCGGACCACCAAAGAGGAAGCTCAATGCCGCGCAAAACGCCGCTATCTTTGAACTTCGTATAGAATAGGTCGGCAGTTACATCTAGAGCGTCAGTTGGTGCAAATTGAAGTGTACCAACGACAGAGTCGCGCTCAAGATCGCGGCTTTCGACATATGGCTTAGCACCACCAATGATAAATGGATCGGCTGCATCAAAACCTGTGCCGGTTGTTGGGTAGCCCCAAGCATCCCAACGCTCGGCCTGTGTTGGTGAAGCTTGAGTTGCGACGCCAAGCATCCAGCCCACTGTGCCTTCAGCATTTTGGCCAATATATGTGCCTGTTAAGCGGTAGCCGTCAGCATCTGTACCGGCATTTAATTCACCTAAATCATTGTACTCATAGCGTGCTTTCACAGCCAGAGTCGTGTCGCCGGCATAGTCGAGCGGGCGGATGGTGCGCAGATCAACCGTACCGGC
>JAHDEP010000320.1 GCA_020628775.1 Rhizobiaceae bacterium
ATGAAAAAAACACTATTAACTACGGTTATGGGAGCAGTAGCGGCGCTGGGCGTTTCTGCAGGCGCATCAAGCGCTGCAACATTGGATGACGTAAAAGCAAAAGGCTTCATTCAGTGTGGCGTGAGCCAGGGTCTACCAGGTTTCTCAAATCAGGATTCTGATGGTAACTGGAGTGGATTGGATGTGGACCTTTGTAAAGGTGTTGCAGCTGCTGTGTTTGGAGATGCGACTGCGGTGAAATTTACACCATTGTCAGCTAAAGAGCGCTTCACAGCGTTGCAGTCTGGTGAAATTGATATCCTTTCACGTAACACAACATGGACAGCAAGCCGCGATACACAGCTTGGTTTGAACTTCGCTGGTGTAAACTACTATGATGGTCAAGGCTTCATGGTTCGTTCAGAATTGGGTGTGAACTCAGCTCTTGAGCTAAGTGGTGCATCTATCTGTACAAACACTGGTACAACAACTGAGCTAAACGTTGCTGATTACTTCACAGCAAACAACATGCAGTATGAGCTTGTTGCTTTCGAAAAAGCTGACGAAGTTGTTGCAGCTTACGATGCAGGTCGTTGCGATGTTTACACAACAGATGCTTCTGGTCTTTATGCTCAGCGTCTTAAATTGACTGATCCTGCTGCACACACAGTGCTACCAGAAATCATTTCAAAAGAGCCACTTGGCCCAGTTGTTCGTCAGGGTGATGATCAGTGGTTCAACATCGTTCGTTGGACACACATCGCGACTTTGAACGCTGAAGAGTTCGGCATCACATCAGCTAACGTTGGTGAAATGATGGGTAGTGACAACCCAGGTATCAAGCGTTTGCTTGGTGGTGAGTTTGGTGAAGCAATGGGCATTCCAAATGATTGGGCAGCTCAAATCATCAAATCAGTTGGTAACTACGCTGAAATGTTCGACCGCAATGTTGGTCCAGATACTCCATTGGGAATTGCGCGCGGCGTAAACGCTCTTTGGACAGATGGTGGCCTACAATACGGTCCTCCAGTACGCTAAAATAATAGCACTACTATGCACCCGGTCTTTATGGCCGGGTGTTTTATAAAATAAACAGGGCACGTTTTCACGAAGGGACTTATCCGCACACATGTGGATTGGCGTGATAAACGTAAAAAAATTAATCAATAATAACAATTCGCGCTTCTAGACTTCGTCTTAACGGCGTAAGAATTGTTGGGGAATTCGTCATGGCGTCTGATGTTGCTGCTACCCAGCAAACCAGTGAAGAGCCGCAGGTCGCGTTATTAAACCGGCCCGAAGTTCGCAGCTTGCTTTTTCAAGCTTTGCTCACTCTCGCAATTATCTATCTTATATACAGTGGCATAGCCAATATGTTCGACGCGCTTGATCGCGCGGGCATTGCATCTGGTTTTGCTTTCTTAAACTCAAGTGCTGGTTTTGCAATCAGTCAGTCCTTGGTTGAATACAGCCAGGCATCATCTACATATTTTGATGTTTATGTTGTTGGCGTGCTGAACACACTTATTGTTGCCGCCATCGGTATCGTCTTAGCGACGGTCTTGGGCTTCATGGTTGGTGTCGCAAGACTTTCTGACAACTGGATCATCGGAAGACTATCGAAAATTTACGTTGAGATTTTCCGAAATATTCCGTTGCTTCTCCACATTTTCATTTGGTATTTCGGCGTACTTCGTCTGCTACCACATCCGCGTGATAGTGCAGATTTTGGTTTTATGGGTCTTTTGAATAACCGCGGTTATTTCGCACCTAAACCAATCTGGGGTGATGGTTCATTTATGATTTTCATCGCGTTTGTCATTGGTGTTGTGGCAGCTTTCGTCATTGGAAGCTGGGCAAAGAAACGTCAAATGGCAACAGGTCAACAATTCCCAACATTTTGGGTTGGGCTTGGTGTGATCTTAGGCTTGCCATTCATCGTCTTCTTAGCATTGGGTGCTCCGCTTACTTGGGATATCCCAGTTGCAGGTGGCTTTAGACCATCAGGCGGTATGACAATGATCCCTGAGTTCATTGCGCTACTTCTGGCTCTAACGACATATACAGCTGCCTTTATTGCTGAGATTGTTCGTGCCGGTATTTTGGCAGTGAACAAGGGGCAAACAGAAGCAGCTCATGCTTTGGGATTGCGTCAGAATAAAACGCTGAACCTTGTTATTATTCCGCAAGCGATGCGGATCATTATCCCACCATTGACCTCGCAGTACCTCAACTTGACGAAGAACTCGTCGCTTGCGGTTGCGATTGCTTATCCTGATCTAACCTCTGTGTTTGCAGGAACCGCGCTTAACCAGCAGGGTCAGGCTGTGGAATTTATTTCGATCACGATGTTGACGTATCTAACGATTTCATTGGTCACGTCTATGTTTATGAACTGGTACAATGCCCGCATGGCATTGGT
>JAHDEP010000053.1 GCA_020628775.1 Rhizobiaceae bacterium
TGGCGTGCATCTGTAGGTGCAGGTATCACTTGGTCATCACCATTTGGTCCGTTGCGTGTCTACTATGCTGAGCCAATTGCCAAAGAAGCTAACGATAAAATCAAGAAATTTGGCTTTGGTGCAACGTCGAGGTTCTAAGCTTCTTAGTTAATCGACATCAATCGATTTTGTTGGCTGTGGGTGGCAACTTGATATGGAAAATAAATTCTTTTCTCCTACAAGTTCGCTTACAGTCAGCCAAATAATTCAGCTTACAAATTCCACGCCTTCCACATCAGATTTTGATGACGTCAAGATCATGGATGTGGCACCGATTTCTCGTGCAAAAGCTGATGAAATCAGCTTTATCAGTTCACGTAAATCATTGGAATTGCTAGAAAATTCAGAAGTTAAAGTGCTGTTTTGTAACAAGGCTTTAGCGTCCAGAATAACCGGTGATATTTTGGCGCTAATCGTGCCAAATCCGCAAAAAGCTTTTGCTCAGATCCTCAATCATTTTTATCCAACTGCCGCTGGTGCTGCATCCACTGGCACTGCTACAGGCGTTTCTGAAAATGCGCATGTCGATGGGTCTGCGACAGTCGAAGACAATGTGATCATTGAACCAGGCGCTGTAATTGGTGCAAATGCCAATATTGGCGAAGGTACGTTGATTTGTGCGAATGCTGTGATCGGCAAAGGCGTTCAAATTGGTCGCAATTGTTCGATCGGCGCACATGTGAGCATCTCCAACGCATTAATTGGCAACGAAGTGACCATCCATTCGGGTGTGCGCATTGGTCAAGAAGGTTTCGGTTATGTGTCAGATCAAGATGGACACCATAAAATCCATCAGATTGGCCGTGTTATCATTCAAGATAGCGTAGATATTGGTGCAAATACGACGATTGATCGTGGCGCCATGGACGATACTGTGATTGGTGAAGGCACGAAGATCGACAATCTGGTGCAGATCGCGCACAATGTTCGGATTGGCCGTCATTGTGTGATTGTCTCTCAGGTTGGAATAGCTGGAAGCGCTGAATTAGGTGATTTCGTTTTAGTTGGTGGTGACGCAGGTATTGTAGGCCACGTTAAAGTGGGTGATCGAGCCCAAATTGCAGCGACAAGTGCTGTGGCAACCGACGTGCCAGAGGGCGCGCGATGGGGCGGAATACCTGCTCGGCCAATGACAGCATTTTTGCGTGACGTTGCGGATATAAATGCGCGTGCATTTGGACGTGGCAAGTATAAAAAAGAAGGACAAAAAGATGAGTGATGGTGACGTAAAAACGCTTGGAACAGCTGATATTCAGAAGATATTGGAATTACTCCCACACAGATATCCTTTTTTGCTTGTCGATAAAATCATTGAAATAGACGGCGATAACTCAGCGATTGGCATCAAAAATGTCACGATGAATGAGCCGCATTTCACAGGTCATTTTCCTGGTCAGCCTGTTATGCCTGGTGTTTTGATCATTGAAGGTATGGCGCAGGCAGCGGGTGCAATTTGCATGATGGCGGCGGAAATTGAAGCTGATGTTGTCTATTTCATGACAATTGATAACGCGCGTTTCAGAAAGCCGGTTGTACCGGGTGATGTGCTTGAGCTGCACGTTCAAAAGACCAAAAAACGCGGCAATATCTGGAAATTCCATTGTGATGCAATTGTCGATGGCAACAAAGTTGCAGAAGCTGATATCGGCGCCATGCTTGTTGCTAACGAAAGTGCCGAGTAATGATTGCAGCTACGGCGGAAATCCATCCAACAGCAATTGTTGAAGATGGGGCTATCATCGGCGAAGGCTGCAAAATTGGTCCCTATAGTATTATCGGACCAAAGGTAAAGCTGGGTTCGAACATCACCATTCGTAGCCATGTTGTCATTGATGGCAATACGACCATTGGTTCAGGCACCTCAATATTCTCACATGCAATTTTGGGCACAGAGCCACAAAATGTGCATTATAAAGGTGAAGATACTGAGCTTATCATTGGTGAAAACTGTCAGATCCGCGAAAGCGTGACGATGAACACCGGCATGCCTGATGCGGGTAATAAGACAGTTGTTGGCAACAATTGCTTGTTCTTGGTGAATTCTCATGTTGGTCATGACTGCCGCCTTGGCGATAATATTATTTTATCAAACAATGTGATGCTTGGCGGCCATGTCGAAGTTGGAAACAATGTCATCATGGGCGGCGGAGCAGGGGTTCATCAGTTTGTTCGCGTGGGCCATCATGCGTTTATTGGCGGGCTTTGCATTGCCAAAAATGACGTCATTCCGTTTGGCATGGCAGATGGTGTACCAGGTGAGCTTTTGGGCCTAAATGTGATTGGTCTGCGCCGCGCCGGCTATCAAAAACAGCAGATTTTAGATATCCGCCGTTTTGTAAAGAGCGTATTTGATGGCAGTGGCACGTTCAAACAACGTCTTAGCAAGATTGATCCTGCTCTATTGGGTGAGGCGGAAAAAGACATCTACGACTACATCTCAACCGATAGCAAACGGGGCTTAATCACAGCGAGATTGTCCCATAAGTCGCAGGACTAAATATGACACGCCACACGTCGCATACTAAGAAAAGCGACGCACGGCTGGCGATTATTGCCGGTTATGGTCGATTGCCCATTGATGTTGCTTTGGCCGCACGCGAGCAGGGGATTGATCCCTATATCCTCGCTCTGCAAGGCGAAGCCGATCAAGACTGGCGTGATTTTGATCATATTGATCTGCCCATAGCCAACTTTTCAAAAGTGGTGAAAATACTCAGATTGCAAAATGTCGATCGTATTGTGTTGGCTGGTGGTGTGCGCAAACGGCCAAAAATTGTCGATATCCGCCCGACTTTTAAGTTGCTGTTTTCATTGCCTAAATTGTTGAAAGTCATCCTGTCTGGCGGTGATGATGCATTGCTAAGTCTAACGATTAATTTGTTTGAGATGCATGGGGTTAAAGTTGTCGGTGCACAGGAAATTGTGCCCAATTTACTCGCCCAAGAGGGCGTGTTGGGCGCTGTTGCCATGAACCAGCAAGATCAAGCCGACATTAATATTGCATCCATTGCCGCATCTCAATTGGGACGTGACGACAAAGGGCAGGCAGCTGTCGCCATCAACGGCCAAGTTGTGGCAACGGAAGGTGCTGACGGCACCGATGCCATGTTAAGAGCCTTAGCAGAGCAATTTGGTTCAGATAAATCATCTCAGAAACAAGGTGTTTTGGTCAAACTTTCAAAGCCGCAGCAGGAACGAAGAGCTGATTTACCAACTATTGGGCCGATGAGTGTTATAAATGCTGATAAGGCTGGGCTTTCAGGTATTGCAGTTGAAGCTGGCCGTTCCTTTATCTTAGATAAGGAAAATGTGATAAAAGAAGCGGATAAACGCGGCATGTTTATAGCTGGAATATCTCGAGAGGCGTCTGAATGAAGCCGGTCAAAGTGGCCATAATTGCAGGTGAAGTGTCTGGTGACCAATTGGCCGCAGATCTTATCGCCGCGCTTAAAGATGAGATGCTTAAGCGGTCTAATCAAGAGATTGAGCTACTTGGCGTGGGAGGTCCTGGACTAATCGCGCAGGGTTTAAAACCGCTTTTTGACTATTCAGAACTATCCATCATGGGCATATCCGCAGTGCTAGCAAAATTGCCGAAGCTGCTGTGGCGCATTCGACAGACCGCAAATTCCATCGTCGATTTTGATCCGGACATATTGATCATAGTTGATAGCCCGGATTTCACACATCGTGTCGCAAAAATCGTTCATGAGAAAAAACCAAGTATTCCGATCATCAACTATGTTTGTCCCACAGTTTGGGCATGGAAACCTGAGCGCGCCAAAAAGATGCGCACTTATATCGATCATATTTTAAGTATCCTACCATTTGAACCCGAAGTCGTTGAAGAGCTATCGGGTCCTGCAATCAGCTATATTGGCCATCGTCTGATGGAAAATCCTTCAGTGAAGCAAAGTCGGGATCAACAATTAGCTCGAAAACTCGGATCAGACAAAACAATCCTTTTGCTTCCCGGTTCCAGAACAAGCGAGCTTAATCGAAACCTTGAGACGATTAAAAAGTCAGCCAGCGAATATTTAAAGCTTGAGCCTGACACTAAGTTTATTCTTCCAACGATTGCGCGCTTTGAAGAGCGCCTGCGGGATGAGCTGAAATCCTGGCCTTTTGAGGTTAAACTGGTGGTTGGTGAGGCTGATAAGTGGCAAGCATTTAGTCAAGCGGATGCAGCGCTTGCGGTTTCGGGTACGATCCTTTTGGAGTTGGCAATTGCTCGAGTGCCATGCATCTCAATCTATAGAATAGATGTAATGCTCAAGCAGCTTCATAAGAAGCTAGATCTATGGAGCGCAGCATTACCAAACTGGATTGTCGATTATCAGGCAGTGCCAGAGTTTTTCGACGATTTTGCCCAGCCTGGGGTTTTGGCCCGGCATCTATATCGATTGTCCAATGACACACTGCAACGAAGCGCAATGTTAGAAGCGTTTGATCTCGTTCATGAACGTATGAGTGTTGATCGCCCGCCAAGCGAACACGGCGCTGAGATCGTCATCAATCACCTGAAATAAAAAAACTCCGCAATCTTAAAAAAGATGCGGAGTTTTGTTTTGTCAGTTTGAAAACTGATTATCTTTTGTTGACCGGAACATAGTCGCGGCTTGCTTGACCTGTATAAAGCTGACGAGGGCGGCCAATACGCTGGCTTGGATCCTCGATCATTTCTTTCCACTGAGCAATCCAGCCAACAGTTCTTGCCAATGCAAACAGCACTGTGAACATAGTTGTTGGGAAGCCAAGAGCTTTCAATGTAATGCCTGAATAGAAGTCGATGTTTGGATATAGTTTCTTCTCGATGAAGTACTCATCCGTAAGAGCGATACGCTCAAGTTCCATAGCAACTTCAAGCAATGGATCATCTTTAATACCAAGCTCATTGAGAACTTCATGCGTTGTTTTCTGCATGATTTTCGCACGTGGATCGTAGTTTTTGTAAACACGGTGACCAAAGCCCATAAGGCGGAATGGATCGTCTTTGTCTTTTGCGCGAGCAACATATTCAGGAATCCGATCAACGCTACCAATTTCCGCAAGCATGTTAAGCGCAGCTTCGTTAGCACCACCATGTGCAGGACCCCAAAGACACGCGATACCAGCAGCAATACATGCAAATGGGTTTGCGCCAGATGAACCAGCAAGACGCACAGTAGATGTCGATGCATTTTGCTCGTGATCAGCATGCAAGATGAAGATACGGTCCATTGCGCGAGCAAGAACAGGGTTTACTTTGTAATCTTCACAAGGAACAGCAAAACACATGCGCAAGAAGTTTGACGCATAGTCTAGATCGTTCTTCGGATAGATAAATGGCTGACCAACGTGGTATTTATAAGCCATTGCAGCCAGTGTCGGCAATTTCGCAATCATACGCATAGACGCAACCATGCGCTGGTGCGGATCAGTGATATCTGTTGAATCGTGATAGAACGAGGACATCGCGCCCACACAACCACAAAGAACGGCCATAGGGTGTGCATCACGGCGGAAACCAGTGAAGAAGCGTGACATTTGCTCATGCACCATTGTGTGGCGTGTTACGCGGTAATCAAAGTCTTCTTTTTGTGCAGCTGTTGGAAGCTCACCGTAAAGCAAGAGATAGCACACTTCCAAGAAGTCACCTTGTTCAGCCAGTTGCTCAATAGGGTAACCACGGTGAAGTAGAACACCATTATCACCATCAATGAATGTGATGTCTGAATCACATGAACCAGTTGATGTAAAACCTGGGTCAAATGTAAAAGCACCAGTTTGTTTATATAGTGTGCTTATGTCGATGACGTCGGGACCCAAAGTTCCGGAGCGGACGGGAAAGTCATACTCTTTGCCTTCGAAGTTTAATGTGGCTTTTTTATCGGTCATATTAGATCCCCTTTATATGTTCTTATGCAACGCGAAATGAAACTATGTTGCGGTGCATTCATAAAAGCTTGGGCTTTAGCTATACGATTTCGGAGGCATTGCCAAGATTGACGAGCAATATTTATAACCAGCCTTGTAAAACTATTGTTACGTTCAGTTTACCACTTGACAAAACTTATGGTAGTATTTGTCCAATAATCTCTCAAATTGCTTGAATGACTGGATTTATGCCCTGTGTTTGAAGTGGAGCAAAAACCGCAAGATTTAGCGAATAATACGCATTTTGGGCGTTCTAAATCGTTTATATTGCGCAAATTGCGATTTCAACAATCAGGTTCTGTACCGCGTGATCCAATTGATGGATATACAAAGAAAAGCTATTTACACCAGTCACTTGCGATAGAAACCGAATTTGGGCACACTTTTTTGTGCATACCGGTGTTTTTAATTCTTGGTGCGTATTTTAATTTTTCTCGAAAATTAGACATTTCAGATCTGTCTTTGTTGATTCCGATTGTCATTTTGAGCGCAATTGCCGCACTTCATAAGCACATAAATATCGCTTCAAAACTAATTTTATTGTTATGTGGTGCGTTTTTTATTGGCGCATTTGCAGCCAATATTGAGATGAAAAAGACGACGGTGTTAATCGATAGCGACGTTACCACCAATCTCACCGGCACCATTTTATCTAAAAGCATTGGTACTAATGGCACGCCGCGCTACAAGATATTGATCAATTCTACGATCAAACCAAATATAAAACGGCCACCTGAAAAGGTTCAATTGGTTTCAAGGAGCGGCGGCGAGAACCTAAATGTTGGTCAGATCATAGAAGTAAGAGCGCGTCTGACACGCCCATCTGGGCCCGTCTATCCCAAAGGTTATGATTTCGCCTTTGGGGCTTATATAAATAATATTGGAGCTTATGGGTTTATGCTGGGGACCCCGGCCGTAATCGGTGAGATCAAAGCATCAGAACTACCTCTAAAAAGCAGATTTGAACTCTTTATCGGTACGATCCAATCCAAGATATCAAATCGAATAAATGATCATTTAAGTGGTGATGCAGCTGCAATTGCGTCCGCGCTGATTATAGCCGATAAAAAAGCCATTAGCGAGGAAACGGTCACCTCACTCAGAAATGCAGGTCTTGCGCATATTCTGGCCATTTCGGGGCTTCACATGGTTCTGGCATCTGGCACGTTGTTTTTAACCTTACGCGCGGTGCTAAGCCTCTTTCCATCTCTTGTGCAGGCGATACCGGTTAAGAAGATCGCAGCGATTGCCGCTTTGCTTGCAGCGACATCTTATCTTGTGATTTCCGGTGCGCCTATTTCAGCGCAACGCGCCTGGCTCATGTTGGTGATAATGCTGGGTGCGACGATTTTTGATAAACCGGCAATTACGCTGCGCAATGTGGCGATCGCTGCAATCATTATTGTAATCTTATCTCCATCAGCTGTAACGACCCCAGGATTTCAAATGTCATTTGCCGCTGCAACAGCGCTTGTTTCAGTTTTTGGGGCGTGGGCACGACTAAAAGTAAGGAATTATGAGCAATCGACGACCTATTTTAAAGAAACCTATTTCTATCGGTCAGTGCAATTTGTGCTTGGTTTAGCGCTTACAGCATTAATTGCAGGATTAGCGACCGGTATATTTTCAAGTTTTCATTTTCATCAACTTGCGAGCTATGGTGTGCTGGGAAATGTTTTAGCTATGCCAGTGGTGACTTTTCTAGTTATGCCGCTCGCATTGTTATCCATGCTGCTTATGCCATATGGCATTGAATGGTTGCCGCTATCGGGTCTGGGGCAATCAATAGAAATTGTGGTCTATCTCGCATCTTGGGTCGCAGATCTCGGAGGGGAGTTCAAAACTGGTAAGCCAAACAGCATTGTGACGGGTTTATTGGTCGCCGGTTTCATTGTCTTCGTATTGTTACGAAGTTCGATCAGATATATAGGCCTGCTATCGGTTGCGATGGGATTGGCTCTGTCTTTTGTCCTAGCAATTAAAGTCCCTGATGTTTTCATTAGCGAAGACGGTAAGCTTATTGGTGTTCGCCAGGATAAGACATTGTTCGTTAATCGGTCCCGTCCATCTGGTTTTATCGCAGATCAGTGGCTAAGTGCGCACCTGCTTGAACTTGAAAAGCCGCAATTGGTAAAAGCGGCTGGCATTGGCTTTGACTTACAAAACGCCCGGCGAGAAGATCTACAAACATTGATTAAAGGTGACGCTGTGTTTCGTTGCTTTAACACCCATTTTTGTGTGAACGAATATAACGGTAAGATCATCACCACGCTTGGAAAGACAGAGCATATGCAAGCTGCCTGTCGGTTTGCGGATATTATTGTGGCAACGTTCGGGGTAAACCGTGCTTTAAGGAACGAATGCGCAACTGAAATGATTATCAGCCGCTATGATTTAAAGCAGAGCGGCTCGATGGCATTATATTCAGTTGGTAATGGGAATGATTATAGAATTGAAACAGCTGTTGGAGACGCAGTGCGTCCCTGGACTATTCAAAGATACTTTAATTGGCGCGCAGATGAGTATTGGTTACCAGATGGCCAAACAATAAAACGGACCGCAAATTAAGCGGTCCGTCGAAAAGTGAATTAGTTATAACGGCGAATTAGTCCGACCAGTTTTCCCTGAACCTTAACGCGGTCAGGTCCAAAGATACGCGTCTCATATGCAGGGTTTGCGGCTTCAAGGGCAATGGACGCACCTTTCCGGCGGAAGCGTTTCAGTGTCGCTTCTTCATCGTCAACGAGTGCAACGACAATGTCACCAGGGTTTGCATTATTTGCGTCTTTGATCACCACTGTATCGCCATCAAAAATGCCAGCGTCGATCATGGAATCGCCCTTAACTTCAAGCGCATAGTGATCGCCACCACCCAACATATCTGTCGGAACCGTGATGTTGTGCGTTGTATGTTGAATAGCTGAGATCGGCACACCCGCTGCAATACGTCCCATAACTGGCACACTTAATGAGCCATTATCTTCCATTTGCTCTTGCGGTTTTGAACGGATCGGCTCAACCTTATCTTTGCTTCCCTCAATAACACTTGGATTAAATCCGCGAGGAGGGGGCGTTGTCGATTGATAGCTCTCTGGAAGTTTTATCACTTCAAGTGCACGCGCTCTGTTAGGAAGGCGTTTGATAAACCCGCGTTCCTCAAGGGCTGTGATGAGACGATGAATGCCGGATTTTGAAGCCAGATCCAACGCGTCTTTCATTTCGTCAAATGAGGGTGGAATCCCTGTTTCCTTCATGCGTTCATGAATAAAAAACAGCAGTTCCTGTTGTTTGCGTGTCAACATATCAAAACCTCATCGAGTTAGAAACAAACCATGAACAATGCATATATGTTCTATTTGTGTTCTGCAATAGTAAATAATTAATTAACAAAAGTTGGTCGATCGACAAGATGAGATTTAGTATTTCTTGAACAAAGGTAGAATTATACCAGAACATAAGCGGAATTAAATGGGCTTTGTTCTAGGTTTGGAACAATTGCAGGTTGCTTTTTAAGTATAAGTGACTGTTATTGTTATATAAATAAGTATCGATGTGGAAACTCTATTCAAAGAGAATAGATCACCTGTTAGCAAGGGGTGTGAATTTTTAGGTATCAAGCTGGTGTTCGTATCATGGTCGAAAAAAAATTCTAAAAAACTTAGTTTTCAAACAGGATCACATCACAAATATCGCCTTTTGAGGCAGCTTTTGCGTTTGGCGGACGAATCAATAACCCATTTGCATCGGCAAATACACGTACTAATGACGAATCTTGACGTTTAAACGGAGTTGCAATGCGCTCACCTTGCTCATCGGTTTGAATTTGCGCGCGCATATATTCCTGCCGATGATCATTTTCAGGCAGTTCAACAGTCAACTTCGCTGTTGTTACAGGCGTGGTTATCGCTCGTCCTGCAAGTTTGCGCACTAGCGGCGCTAAAAAGAGTGAACCGGTCACCAAACTTGAGGCAGGGTTGCCAGGCAAACCGATAAAGCGCATTTTACCCAATGTGCCATACATGAGCGGTTTTCCCGGACGCATGGCGATTTTCCAGAAATTGAGCTGCATACCCATTTCAGTTAGCGCTTGTTGAACAAGGTCATGATCACCAACAGATGCGCCACCAATTGTCACTAAAATATCGGTATTGCTATCGAGTGCTTTTTGCACCGATGCTTTAATCACATCCAATTTGTCCTGAGCAATGCCAAGATCCATCACATCAGCACCAGCGCTTTCGCACATGGCCATGACACCAAAAGCATTTGATGCAATGATTTGATCTATGCCCGGTTCTTCACCCGGAGATACAAGCTCATCGCCCGTCGCTAACACGGATATCAACGGCTTTTGAAAAACCTCAACTTCAGCATAATTCATGCTGGCAGCAAGTGTGATCGCAGAATAGTCCAATTCACGATATTTCTTCAAAAGCACATCGTCTTTGGAAAAGTCGACACCGGCAAGCCGAATATGCCGGTCAGGTTGCGCAGGTGCAGTGACCTTAATCAAACCATCTTTGAGCTTTTCAGTATTTTCCTGAATAAGAATGGTATCCGCTGATGAAGGTACGGGTGCGCCTGTGAAAATGCGGACACTCTCGCCATCTTCAAATGTGCCGTGGAAACCATGTCCTGCTGCGGATTCGCCAATGACTTTAAGCGTGGCGCCAATTTCAGCTGCATCTTTATATTTAATGGCATAGCCATCCATTGCAGATGCATTAAAAGGGGGGTGGGTACGTTTTGAGATGAGATCTGTTGCTAAAATCCGACCGCGCAATTGCGAGATTGGCATCATTTCTGTGCCTTTTGGCTCAGCACCATCCAGCAGTTTTTCAAGTGCTTGATCAACAGGCAAGAGAGCCATAGCGCTATTCGACCTCGCTATTTGCGGTCCATTCGCCAGACTTGCCACCGGTCTTTTTCATCAGCTTTATGCCACCGATTTCCATGCCTTTATCCGCAGCTTTCGCCATGTCATAGATCGTCAAACACGCAACCGAGCATGCTGTTAATGCTTCCATCTCAACACCGGTTTTACCCGATAAACGAACTGTCGATTGAACACGAAGACCAGGAAGCGACGTATCTTCTGCAATATCAACGGCAATTTTGGTCAACATAAGTGGGTGACAAAGAGGAATGAGGTTTGATGTCTGCTTTGCCGCCATAATCCCTGCAATGCGCGCAACACCAATCACATCACCTTTTTTCATATCGCCTTTAAGGATTAGATCCAGCGTTTCCCGCTTCATGGTGATCGTGCCTTGCGCAATGGCCTCGCGCACGGTGTCTGCTTTATCGCCGACATCGACCATGGAAGCCGATCCATCTTCGGCTAAATGGGTGAGCTTAACCTCGCTCATACAGTTGCATCCCCAAAGAGCAGCGACTTTGTCGCTGAAGTAACGTCTTCTTTTCGCATCAAGCTCTCACCGACAAGGAATGTCGAGATGTCAGACGTCTCGAGCCGCTGGCAATCTTCATGAGTGAAAATTCCACTTTCGCCAACAAGCAAATAATCATCTGGAACCATTGTGGCTAGGCGTTCAGATGTTGAAAGCGAAACTTCAAACGTGCGTAAATTCCGATTATTCACACCCAATAACCGGCTATCGAGTTTTAGAGCACGCTCTGTTTCTTCTTCATCGTGAACTTCGATAAGTGCATTCATACCAAGCTCATGCGCACAATCTTCAAGACGTTTTGCTTCATCATCTGAAAGGCTAGCCATAATGATCAGGATCGCATCCGCACCCCAAGCACGCGCTTCGTAAACTTGGTAAGGCTCAAACATAAAATCTTTACGAAGGGCAGGGAGCGAACATGCACCTCGCGCAGCGGTTAAAAATTCGGGAGCACCTTGGAAGGATGGCGTATCGGTTAGAACCGACAAACATGCAGCACCACCAGCTTCATAAGCTTTTGCAAGCTCTGGCGGATTGAAGTCCTCACGGATCAAACCTTTTGACGGGCTGGCTTTCTTGATCTCTGCAATAAGGCCATATTGACCGTTTTGCTTTTTGTTCAAAAGCGCTTGCATGAAACCGCGCGGCGCTTCAACATCGTTGATCTGAGCCTTCAGCTCATCCAGCGATACGGCAGATTTCGCCTGTTCAATCTCAACGCGCTTATAAGCTTCAATTTTTTGTAGAATGTCTGACATATTTACTTCTTAAGCCACCAGTCTATTTGATGTGGAAATGAGTTGTTCAAGCTTACCAAGCGCTGCGCCACTATCGATAGAATTTGCAGCAATCTCTACGCCTTCACGAATATCATCTGCTTTTTCAGCAACGATCAAAGATGCAGCTGAGTTTAACAGTACTATTTCACGATAGGCATTTTTCGCGCCCTTAAGCACATCTGTAAGCGCTTTAGCGTTGTAAGCCCCATCGCCACCGATAAGTTCAGATACATCCACCTTTTTAAGGCCAGCATCTTCTGGCGTAAGCGTGAAGCTTTTAATTTCACCGTTTTTAAGTGCGGAAATCTGGCTTGGGCCGGTTGTCGTTAACTCATCCAACCCATCTCCGTGGACAACCCATACAGATGTTGAACCGCGATCTTTAAGCACTTCAGCTAAAGGTTCGACCCATTGAGGGGCAAACACACCAAGCAATTGTCGGCTGACATTTGCCGGATTGGAAAGCGGTCCGAGCAAGTTGAAGATTGTTCTTGTGCCAAGTTCAACACGTGTCGGGCCGACATGGCGCATTGCCGAATGGTGGTTTGGTGCAAACATAAAGCCGATCCCAGCTTCCTCAATGCAGGTCTCAACACCTTTTACATCAAGATCCAAACTCAATCCCAGCGCGTTAAAACAATCCGCGGTACCAGATTTCGAAGAGAGCGCTTTATTGCCGTGTTTGGCGATTGTCACGTCACACCCGGCTACGACAAACGCGGTACATGTTGAGATATTATATTTGCCAGAACCAGTGCCACCGGTGCCGACAATATCGATCGCATCAGAGGGGGCTTTCACAGGCAGCATCTTTTCACGCATAACAGCAACAGCACCAGATATCTCATCAACCGTTTCACCGCGCATGCGCAGGGCCATTAAAAAGCCGCCGATCTGCGAAGGTGTTGCATCCCCTGACATGATGACATTAAACGCTTCACGCGCTTCATCAACGCTCAGTAGGCCACCCTCAGCCACTTTACCAATAAATGGCTTTAATTCTGCCATGCCATTCCCCTCAAACCGTAAGTATTGTGAAAAGTTGCTTAGTTATGCGCCAGTGCTTGTTGCGCAAGCCCACGGTTTACAACAACTCCATACTGGTTTTGTATTTTTGCAATCATTTGGCTCATGATCTCATCCGCATTAGATGCAGAAACAGACTGCGCCACTTGAACAGCAACATCTTCCTCAAGATTAGCTTCAGGCGTTGTCACAGCAACAACTTTCATCAAGACTTCGTTTTCGCCTGTCGCATCTTTTGCAATAGCTGTGAGACCTTCAGGACCACCAAATGCTGTTGAGATTGTCGCTGTGCTAAAGACTGCATCTGCGCCTGTGCGTGTCAGCTCAATCTTTTTATCAACTGTAAGCCCAAGTTCATCAGCTAAAGCTTGTAGTGTTTCACCGCCATCAAGACGTGATTTCAACTCCGTTGCTTTATCAACCAATGCAGTTGCAGTTTGTCCTTCTGTCCAGTCTGCGATTACTTTGGTGCGCACTTCTTCCAAAGTACGATCGCGGGCAGGGAAGATGTCCTGCACTTCAAACCATACAAAACCATTATTGCCAATGTTGATTGGAAGCGTCTCAAGACCAATATCTGATTCAAATGCTTGTGCGATTAACTGACCAGACTGAGGAATACCTTCAACAGCGTTACCATCATTATCAAGTCCATTTGCATCAATCATGTCAATTGTGGTGACTGGAAGGCCTTGCTTATCTGCAGCTTCTTTAAGTGTCATGCCACCGGCTCTGTCATCTTCGTAAGCATCATGCACATCTAACAGCGTGTCAGCAGCTGCAATTAACGCTAGGTTTTGACGAATTTCATCTTGAACATCTGCCAATGTGCGTATCGACGCTGGAACAATGTTTTTTGCGCGAAGAATAAAGTTACCAAATGTACCTTCAACAACGCCGCTTGTGCCGCCATCCTCAGTAATTGCAAAAGCTGCTTCTGCAAGACTAGGGTCAGGCATCGTGTCTTTTGTAAATGTACCAATAGCGATATCGTTTGCAGTTTTACCTTCTTCTGTTGCCAGATCGTCAAAGCTCATCCCGGCTTCAAGTTTTCCAAGCGCAGCTTCTGCGGCTGCCTTATCGGCAAATCTAAGTTGGTCAATCGTGCGTTGTTCAGGTGTGCTGTATGTTGAAGCACGCGCTTCATATTCCTGCGCGATGGATTCTTCGCTGACCGCATCAAGATCAATAATATCTTCAGCTTGTAAACGCACATAAGAGACTTTGCGGAATTCAGGTGCAGCATAATTTGCTTTGTTCTCTTCAAAATAAGAAGACAATACAGTTTCAGAAGGCGCTTCAATTGCCTCCAACAAATCACGCTTAACTACGATATAATCAACATCGCGCTTTTCTGTGCGATATTCAGCCAATGCTTTCAACAAAGTTTGTGGAGCCTGAACGCCATCGGACACAGCATCAGCAATTTGCTGGCGAATAGCTGTTTTCGCATTATTTTCCAAATATTGGCTTTCTGTCATGCCAACCTGGCGTAACACGAGACGGAATGTTGCTTCATCAAACTGACCTGTTACACGATCATGGAAGATTTGTTCTTCAGCAATAATGTCCGCCTGGCGTTTTTCTGAAAGACCAAGATTTAGATCCACCGCTTGTTGGCTAAGGGCCGCACTTGTCGCAAGATTGGAGAATACCTGCTCTTCAAGACCAAATGCACGTGCTTCTTCGGTTGTTAAACGACGCCCAATACGTTGTGAAACACTTCCGATGGTTTGGTTATATGCGAGTAAGAATTCATTTGGGCCGATTGTTTCATCGCCAACGCTTACAACAGTGCTAGACTGTGTTGCGAACAAGCTGCCTGAAATACCCCAAACACCAAAAGACGCGACCAATAGAATTAGCAAAAGTTTTGCCACCCAGGTTTTTGCCGCTCGTCTTAAAAAATCCATTATGTATTCTCCATCAAGATCATAATCTTATTGATCTT
>JAHDEP010000321.1 GCA_020628775.1 Rhizobiaceae bacterium
ATGGAGCATCTTAGATGAAATTTACACTTTCATGGTTGAAAGACCACCTCGAGACAGACGCGTCTTTGGAGGAAATTTGTGATCGTTTGACAATGATCGGCCTTGAGCTTGAATCGCTTGATGATAAAGCTTCGCTCAAACCTTTTGTGATCGCAAAAGTGCTTAGCGCAGAACAACACCCCGATGCAGACCGCTTGCGCGTTTTAAAAGTGGATACAGGTCAAGGTGAACCAGTGCAGGTCGTTTGTGGCGCGCCGAATGCGCGCGAGGGTCTTGTTGGTGCATTTGCTGCACCTGGCACCTATGTACCGGGCATTGATGTAACCTTGAGCGTTGGCAATATCCGCGGCGTTGAAAGCTGCGGGATGATGTGTTCTGAAAAAGAACTGATGGTTTCCAACGAACATGACGGCATTATTGAAATTGATGCTGATGTTGAAATTGGCACATCCTATGCTGATTGGGCAGGGTTGAGCGATCCAGTTATTGAGATTAACCTCACGCCAAACCGCCCAGATTGCACAGGCGTTTCTGGTATTGCGCGTGACTTGGCAGCATCTGGCATGGGTGTTTTAAAAACGCCTGCGGTTCCGACCATTTCAGGTAATGGCGCTTGCCCTGTTTCTGTTAAAATCGATGACCCTGTTTTCTGCCCGGGCTTTGCCTTGCGTCTTGTTAAAGGTGTGAAGAACGGTCCAAGCCCGAAATGGATGCAACAGCGTTTGCTTGCCATTGGTTTGCGCCCAATCAACACGCTTGTTGATATCACCAACTACGTGACCTTTGATCGTGGTCGTCCGCTACACGTTTTCGATGCGGATAAAGTTGCAGGCAACTTACATGTTCGCGCCGCAAAAGACGGTGAGAAAATACTCGGTCTTGATGGCAAAGAGTATGAATTTAACCCGAAAATCAACGTGATTTCAGATGATAATGGTCCAGAATCAATCGCTGGTATCATGGGTGGTGAACATTCAGGCTGTGACGAGAACACAACAAATGTGCTGATTGAAAGCGCTTTGTGGGATCCGATGATGATCGCACGTACTGGACGTGACATGGGTATTATCACAGATGCACGATATCGCTTTGAGCGCGGTGTTGATCCAAATTTCATGGCATCAGGTTGTGAGCTTGCGACACAAATGGTTATGGATTTGTGCGGTGGTGAGGCATCTGAATTGTCTGTCACTGGGTTTACAACGCCAGACGTTAAACAAGTCTCCTACCCATTTAGCGAAGTTAAACGCTTAACAGGTCTTGAGGTTTCCAAGGAGCAGAGCGTTGAAATTCTAACCCGCCTTGGTTTTGAGGTGCATGGTGATGGCGATATCGTTGATGTTTCAGTGCCAGCTTGGCGTCCAGATGTGGATGGTAAAGCGGATCTCGTTGAAGAGATCATGCGCATTTACGGCGTGAATGAAATTGACCCGCAACCTTTGCCTAGCCTTGGAAGCGTAAATGGTCGAATTCTGACAACTATTCAATTGCGCACGCGCGCAGCGCGTCGTGCTTTAGCTGTTCGCGGTATGTCAGAAGCTGTGACGTATTCGTTCATCTCTGAAAAAGCATCCAAGCTATTTGGTGGTGGCGCGGAGGCATTGAAGGTGAGCAATCCTATTGCTGCTGATATGTCTGATATGCGTCCTTCATTGTTGCCTGGTTTGTTGTTAGCGGCACAAAGAAACGCTGATCGTGGTTTTAACGATACAGCGATTTTTGAAGTGTCTGGCACTTATGAGGGTGACAATCCTGATCAACAACGCCGTGTCGCCTCAGGCATTCGCCGTGGCACTGCAAAAATGGAAGCGCAAGGCCGTCATTGGTCGGGTAACGCTGAAAATGTTGGTGTTTATGATGCTAAAGCTGATGCGCTCGCTGCGCTTGAGGCTGCTGGTGCTCCGGTTAAAAATTTGCAGATTGAAGCGGGTGGACCTGATTGGTATCACCCTGGTCGTTCTGGCAAGATCAAACTCGGACCTAAAAACGTCATTGGCACATTTGGTGAGTTTCACCCATCAACATTAAAAGCGTTGGATGTGTCTGGTGCGCTTTGTGGTTTTGAGGTTTTCCTTGATGCAATCCCTGAAGGCAAGCGCAAACCAACGCGCACCAAAGGTGCTCTTTCACTATCGCCATACCAAGCTGTGCGTCGTGATTTTGCCTTTGTGGTTGACAGTGATGTGCAATCTCAAACGCTTGTAAAAGCAGCGAGTGGTGCGGATAAAAAACTTATCTCGTCGGTCAACGTATTTGATATGTTTGAAGGCCCATCATTGGGTGAAGGCAAGAAGTCAATTGCGATTGAAGTGACGTTGCAGCCGACAGAACGCACATTGACTGAAGAAGACTTCGAGGCGCTTTCGTCAAAGATCATTGCCAATGTTGCGAAATCAAC
>JAHDEP010000054.1:0-12153 GCA_020628775.1 Rhizobiaceae bacterium
AAACAAACCTGACGTGCGCAATTTTCATCAGCAAGGGGTAAAGCGATCAAGTTTTCATCCAATGATACTTTAGCCAAGCCGGGTAAAATAGTAATGCCGGCGCCCGCGCTCACCATAGCTAAGAGCGAAAGAATATTGCGTACTTTCAAATGACTGCGAGAAGCTATTTCCAAAAACTCAGGATGATCGAGCTGAATTAGGGTCTCATTCATGATGAGCGCTTCTGTTGCGATCATGCTATATTCTATCATGCCTGTCTGTGATGCTAATTTGTTGTCTCGACGACAAATAACATAAAGCTGGTCACTGAAAAGCACTTCACTTTTAAGTCCCTCCATCCCTTCAACTGCACTTGCAATGCCGATGTCAGCTCGCCCCGATGCAACAGCATCTCGTACTGAAACACTATCCGTATCGACAAGGTCAATGTCCGCATCTTCTGAATCTAACAGAAAACCGCGCAATAGTTTTGGCAACAATAACGCAGCAACAGATGGTACAGACGCCATACGCAATCGACCAGATTTGCCCTTCGCATAGCGCTCGATAAGATCAAGACCTTGATCATGTTGGTGCAGCATTTCCAACGCAATATTTAAAACATATTCACCCAAATTCGTCAGATTGCGCTTGCGATCAGTTTCAAACAGTGTGCCACCAAGCTCTTCTTCCAGCTGTTTGAGTGTCATAGACAAAGCGGATTGCGTGCGCCCAAGCTGTTCCGCAGCCTCTTTTAAGCTGCCGTTTTCAGCCACATTCGCAAAAACCCGCAGCGCTTCTATTTTAATCATTTAGCTACTTTCATCAAAAATGCATTCAAAATTTCAGAATAATTGAAATGAATTTCAGAAATATTCGTTTGCCTGAAATTTCTTATTAAGTCAAACTGATGTGAGGAGAATATTAAATGCCAGAAAACTATCAGCTCACACTTGATGAAGTAGAAGCGCTTGCGACGAAAACGTTAGAACAAGCGGGTGCTAGCCCAGCCGCTGCTGCCTCTGTAGCGCGTTCGACAAGATTGGCAGAGCGGGATGGTATTAGAAGCCATGGCCTGTTGTATGTTCCAATTTATGCCGAGCATCTGAGATGCGGAAAAGTTGTTGGGAGTGCAACACCTGTTGTAAATTCCACTAGCGCAGCTGCAGTTCAAGTAGATGCTGGTAATGGTTTTGCTCACACAGCAATTGACGCTGGGTGGGGAAAATTCACATCCGCTGCAAAGGAATGCGGCATATCGGCAATGAGTTTAAACAACTCCTATAATTGCGGTGTGCTGGGTCATCACGCTGAACGTATCGCGGAAGATGGTTTGGTTGGCTTGTGCTTCACACATGCACCTGCATCAATCGCGCCGATAGGTGGACATAAACCTGTCGTTGGCACGAACCCTTTTGCACTTGGCGTTCCAAACGGAAAAAATGGCGCTGCAATACTCATTGATCAATCAGCAAGTGTGATTGCGAAATCTGAAATTTTGCTTCGCAGTAAAATTGGTGAAGCAATTGAACCTGACTGGGCATTAGATGAAAATGGTAACCCTACGACGGATGCAAGCGAAGCTCTGAAAGGCTCCATGCAACCTTCAGGTGGATATAAAGGGTTTGGTGTCGGATTAACTGTTGAAGTGTTGGCGGCAGCACTTTCAGGCGCGCTGTTAAGCACACAGGCTAGCCCATTCTCGGGAACCAAAGGCGGCCCACCGTCGACGGGACAATTTTTTATCGCAATAAACCCGCAGTCTTTCGCTGGTGATCAATTTGCCACGTCAATTGGAAGTCTTTGTGAAAGCATTGAAAATCAAGACGGCGCGCGAATTCCTGGTAGCCGCAGAGCCGATAATCGCAAACGAATTGAAGTCGACGGCGTAACCGTGGACGAAGCATTAATGACGCGCATCAAAAACGCATAAACTAGATCGAATAGGAATTTATTTAGATGAATATCGAAACCCGAAATTATGTTGCAGGTGAGTGGGTGGATGGTAAAAACCATGTTGAAAACACAAACCCTTCAGATCTTTCAGACATAATTGGGCGCCACGCGCAGGCGGATAATGCTCAACTTAATTCTGCCATTGAAGCGGCGCGTTCAGCGCAGAAAAAATGGTGGGATGCGGGCATTCAAAAACGCCATGATGTTCTTATGGCAATTGGTACTGCGTTGATGGCACAGTCCGCAGATATAGGTGCTTTGCTATCGCGTGAAGAAGGAAAACCTTTGGCGGAAGGTAAAGGCGAAGTTTATCGCGCTGGGCAATTCTTTACATATTTCGCCGCAGAATCTCTACGCCAGATCGGCGATTTTGCACAAAGTGTTCGTCCAGAAATTGATATCGATGTTCGAAGAGAGCCTGTTGGTGTTATTGGTATCGTCAGCCCGTGGAATTTCCCGGTTGCAACGCCTGCATGGAAAATCGCACCAGCATTAGCTTTTGGCAATGCAGTTGTTTGGAAGCCTGCGAATTTAACGCCAGCAAGTTCCACAGCTATGGCCCGCATCATCTCAGAGCAAGACATCCCAAAAGGGTTGTTCTCCATGCTTTGTGGTGCTGGTTCAGAAATTGGTCAAGCGCTGGTTGATCATTCAGGCATTGATGCAATCAGCTTTACAGGATCTGTTCCAGTAGGCCGCGGGATTGCAGCTTCTGCAATGAGCCGGATGGCCAAGGTTCAGCTTGAGATGGGTTCTAAAAACCCAATGATCATCATGGATGATGCAGATATTGATTTAGCTGTCGCCCATAGTGCCAATGCTGCATTTGGCGGATCGGGTCAAAAATGCACCGCCGCATCTCGCTTGATTGTCCATGAAAAAGTACACGACGAGTTTGTTTCAAAACTTTCAGCCGCGGCGGAAAACCTCAAAGTTGGTCATGCATTAGAAGAAGGCACACAGATTGGGCCTGTCGTCAGCGCAGCTCAGCTACAGGGGAATCTTGACTATGTTGCCAAGGGTAAAGCGGCCGGCGCAGAACTTATCTGTGGTGGCGGTACTTTAGATCGCCCTACAAAAGGTCACTATATGGCGCCAACAGTATTTGCCAACACAACCAACGACATGGTCATCAATCGAGAAGAAATGTTTGCGCCGATCACTTGTGTGATGAAAGCTGGTAATTACGAAGACGCTCTTGCAATAGCCAATGACAGTGAGTTTGGACTGACAGCCGGTATTATGACTAAGAGCCTTGCCCGCGCGAAACATTTTCAATCAAACATGCGCGCTGGCACACTCATGGTCAACCTCCCAACTGCAGGCACTGATTATCATGTACCATTTGGTGGTCGGGGTGCATCCAGCTTTGGTCCGCGCGAACAAGGTCAATATGCAGCCGAGTTTTATACCATTGTCAAAACTGCATATGTGCATGGTGGTGGTGCAATATGAGCCTTGTGATTGACGGATTGCAATACGCTAACTGGTCTGAAAAGATTTTCAGACAATTGCGCGCCGGCAATGTCGATGCGGTCCATGTTACCATCACATATCATGAAACTTTTCGCGAAACAGTTCTAAATATTTCACAATGGAACCGTTGGTTTGAATTGTATCCCGATCTCATTTTTCAGGGTTTTACAGCAAGCGATGTTGAGCTTGCTCAACAAACAGGCCGCACAGCTATATTTTTCGGATCGCAAAATCCATCCTGTATGGAAGATGATATCGGATTGATCGAAGTGCTGCACCGATTGGGCATGCGCTTCATGCAGCTGACCTATAATAACCAATCGCTACTGGCAACTGGTTGTTATGAGAGCCAAGATACCGGTTTAACCCGCATGGGTCGGGAAGTGGTTGCAGAAATGAACCGTGTTGGGATGGTCGTTGATATGAGCCATTCTTCTGAGCGGTCAACACTTGAAGCGATCGAGCATTCATCAAGACCTATTGCCATTACGCATGCCAACCCGTCCGATTGGCATCCAGCTCGCCGTAATAAATCTGACACGGTGTTAAAAGCTTTGGCAGAAACAAACGGCATGCTCGGTTTTTCTGTTTATCCTCATCACTTGAAAGATGGTGGGCAATGCAGCCTACAAAGTTTCTGCGACATGGTTGCGCGCGCAGCGGATTTATATGGTCCGCAGAGCCTGGGTATCGGAACAGATCTATGTCAGGATCAACCTGACAGCGTTGTTGAATGGATGCGATCTGGACGCTGGACCAAAAACATCGATTTTGGTGAAGGTAGTGCTAGCGCACCGGGTTTCCCAGATATGCCAGAATGGTTTGGCGACAACAGAGACTTTAACAACATTGCAATCGGTTTGAAAAACGCCGGGCTATCTCAAACGAATGTTGATGGAATTATGGGCGGCAATTGGTTGCAGTTTTTTGCAAGCAGTTTTGAACAAAACCAAACTCAACTCAGTAAGGCCGCAGAATGACATGTGAGAGCCTGAACCAATTTCCCGATAGCGTAAACTTCAGACGTCCAGCGTCTAAAGTTATGCGTCTTGAACGGTTAGGTTCAGCGCATCCAATGCGACTTTCATTCCTGCGTATATTATTGCGCCGCGTGGAACAAGAAAACTGGCAATTCAAACGCGCCGTTTTTGATTTAGACAGCAATGGGGTTGGACACGCAATCTACAGTGTAACAGGTCCTGAAAGAACTTATTCACTGGTCTGTTTTTCACATGATTTACCGGCTGATAAACGTTCAGACCGAGTTATTGCAACGGCATGGGACGCAACATTCACGCTGTTTGATGGCGTTCCTGATCGTCATGATATTGAACGTTTGGAGAAAAATGTTCCGCATCAAGAAGCGGGCAGAGTTTCAAGTCGTGAACTCACGCTCAGCCGCGCTAATAGATCCGTGCGTCTTTTCAATGATGTGGTCGAAACTTTATCACAAGGCAACCAGCCAGATCTAAACGCTTTAGCAAAAACTGGTTATCTGATGCGCACCACCGCTGTTTACGGATCGGGCAAGTTTGGAGCAGCAGACTGGCGGACAATTTCTGATCGACCAGAAATGATGTGCCCGTTTCAAGCTGAAATGTTGTCGGTTTGGTTGATCAGGTCTTTCACCATCGACTTGGTCAATCACTTGGCAGAAGCTAAAGGCGGCAACAGTTCAGTTAAACTTGGTGAAGCGGCCCGAAACCTTTTAGGTGTTGGCAATTCCACAGGTTTAGGAATGGCTCCTTATCTGGTTAAGCATCCGGTGTTATTTAACAATCTCGTGATGGTGCGCGAAGAAGCTTTGGCTCGTGTGAGAAGTTTGAAAACTGCTTCTGAAAATCAAATTGAAGACTTCAGCAAGGCTCTGGGCGCGGCTGTAGAAAATGCACATTTGTGGCAAAGCGAGCATCCTGTTCAAGTTAAAAAACTAACTGAACTTCGACAGGGCTTGGCTGATCTTTCCAGTTATGTAAATGAAACTATGGATTGGGGTACAGCCCATCCTTGGGATGCGCTTTGGCAATGGGGTGAAGCAAATCTTCAAATAGAAGCGCAGGAAGCGTTATTGTCACTGCTACTTGAGCCACATGGATCGATCATTGACGATCTTGCATGTTGTATGGCGGACAGCCAAACAGTGTTTAATCAGATAAACGGTGGCATGCTGATTGGTCAGATGATTGACCTCATCAATGATAGTTATTCTTGGGCGTTAGACTATAGCTATAAAGAACAGGATGAATGCGCCCGCTTTTGGTATGTATCCGAGGATAAATTGGAACCAAGACTTGGTGAGCGACATAGTGAACCTGGTCATGAACAAGAATTACCACTGGATATTGGGCGGCAAGTTTCTCAGCTTTCGGGACAACTTGCGGGTTGGAATAAAGACACACCAATAGCTGAGTTTCTTTTGATGCATCCGCAATTTCGCAACATCGTGCGGCGGTTACAAAAGACGATCAATAAGCCTTTTGCGGAAATTCAAGACAACCTCATTTCAGCTGATTTAATGCCAATTGATATGTTGCGATGCAAGCTTGCATTCTTTGGTGCCAATAGGTTTGACCCGCGTTCTGATCGCTGGGTTCGCATTAGCCTCTTTCAAGGATTACCTTATCCAGATGAGTTGTGCGAGGTGTGTGATTGATGAACGCTATGTTGCACAACACAACGACACTCGACCTTTCCATGTCAGAATTATCTGCATTGGTATTACGCGCGACCAAAGGCGCCGGCTTTAGTTGGGGTGAAGCTGATGAAGCAGCAGATGCTTGTGTTTGGTTAGCGCAAATGGGTGCTGAATGTGTTGGTCCTTTACTGGATGTGCTTTTGGATAAAACGAGCTGCGCACCGGATATCAACGTCGCTGTTTGGGAAGGCGCTTCAGTTATTTGCCCCCTTCGTTCGGGTATTATATTGCGTGATTTTGTTAACCTGCCAAAAGGTTTGGCTGGTGGAAACCTAGTCATAAAGCAGGTCCAAAATTGGTATTTTTTACTGCCTTTCATCTCAAATTCAGCGGTGTCATTGGGGCAAAATATCGTGATGAAAGCAGGGGCTGATACATTCAATTTATTCGCTGATGGCTCGATAGATGAGCTACCGGAAATACCCAGTGCGCATGCCGCCAATATCGAAATTACAACGACAACAAAAAATGAAGTTCACCCTCCAAAGGTGAAACTGCACCGCGCCAAAATTACCTTGGAACAGTATGAGGCGATTTCCAATCTCGCCATGCAAATGACTGTTCCTACATCAAACATTTCAGAAGCCGGGGCGGGAAGCTCCGGAAGTGACAACGACTAAACTTAAAATAAGCCCGAAAAACGGGTAAAACGGAAGGAAAACCTCATGAAAAAACTACTCATAGCCACTGCGTTTTCAGCAATGGCATTTCCAGCAATATCTCACGCAGAATGCGGAGATGTATCTGTTGCAGAAATGAACTGGGCATCTGCATCAATCATCACCAAAGTCACTGAATTCCTGATGGTTCAGGGCTACGGATGTAACGTCACACTTGTGCCATCTGCGACAACAACAGCTGTAACATCTCTTGCAGAAAACAATGAGCCGGATATTGTTCCTGAGCTTTGGGTTAACTCTGCACCACTTTACACAAAGCTTGAAGCTGAAGGTAAAGTGAAAAAAGCAACTAACGTCTTCACAGATGGTGGATCTGAAAACTGGTATGTTCCTGATTATCTAGTCGCTAAACATCCAGAACTTGCGACAATTGACGGCATTTTGGCAAATCCAGAATTAGTCGGTGGAAAATTCCACAATTGCCCAGATGGTTGGGGTTGCCGGACAGCCAATGATAACCTTGTTAAAGCCTTCAGCTTTGCTGACAATAATATGGAAGTTTTCAACCATGGTTCGGGTGAGACTTTAGCGGCTGCGATGGCATCTGCATATGAAGCAAAAGAGCCATATTTTGGATACATGTACGGACCAACAGCCGTGCTGGGTCGTTACAACATGGTTGCCGTTGATATGGGTGCTCATGATGCTGACATTCATGCTTGTAACCAAACAACAGATTGCGCTTCACCTGGAAAATCTTCTTATCCAGCAGCACCTGTTTTAACTGTTGTGACAACTGATTTTGCAGAGCGTGCTCCAGATGTGTTTGAGCTCGTGAGCAACATCTCATTCTCATCAGGTGACTTGAGCCAACTTCTTGCTTGGCAGGCAGATAACAGTGCTTCATCAGAAGAAGCTGCTGTTCATTATCTAACTCAAAACAAAGACGTATGGCAGTCTTGGGTTAATGATGATGCACGTGCAAAGCTTGACCCAATCTTCAAGTAATTCAAAACGAGGGAGCGTATTTAGATGCGCTCCTTCCCATCCAGGTTTTGGATGCCGCTTATCCAAAAAGATTTGAACCGCCAGACTGGCGCCTTTTAACAACGCTGAGAAGAATTCTAACATGGCTGCATACGATTTCTTATTTGATAAAACTGGCCTGCGCGATTGGTGCGGAGAAAGTGGCAATCAAGACGGGCCAATGACTATGGCTGAACTTCTCGCACGCAAGAATAATAACGCAGATGCTGGTTCAGAAAGCTCTTTATCTTTGTGGGATCTTCCTTTTCCCTCACTTGATCAACTGAACGAAGCATGCTCATCAATCGCCCGAACACGAGATTTAACTAAAGGTATGGAAAGCGCCTTTTTGGGCGTTAAAGACAGTCTGAAGTTTGTTCTCGATCCAATTACTCAACCCTTGAGCTGGCTGCTTGAAGGCGCGCTATATGTGTTTGTTGAAACGCCTTGGTGGCTGATGCTGATTGCATTGTTAGCGATCGTCTATCTTGCCTCAAAATCATTTAAACTCATGGCCTTTGTCGGCTCTGCAATAATGTTCTTAGCGTTCATAGATCATTATGAGTATGCAATGCAGACGCTTTCGATAATTTTTGTCTGCGCCATTTTATGCGTGATATTTGGCGTACCCATAGGCATAGCAATGTCACGAAGCAATTGGCTTCAACGAATTATGATCCCAGTGTTGGATATGTTGCAAACGCTTCCGACATTTGTGTATTTGATCCCTCTTATTTTCCTATTTTCAGTTACAGAACCAAAGCTATACGGCATCGCAATTATTCTTTATGCAATCGTTCCTGTCGTCAGGTTAACTGATTTAGGCATTCGCCTAGTGGATCGTGAAGTCATTGAAGCAGCTGATGCCTTTGGCATGACTAAACGCCAAAAACTCTACAATGTTGAGATACCGCTCGCATTGCCAAACATCATGGCAGGTGTAAACCAAACAATTATGATGAGCCTTGCAATGGTGGTCATAGCATCCTTGGTGTCCGCTCCTGGCCTTGGTGTCCTTGTCTTGCGCGGAATTCGCAATCTCGAACTAGGTGTTGGTTTGGTCGCGGGGCTTGGCATTGTACTTCTTGCGATCATTTTGGATCGTGTGACCAAAGCCGCTCTTGCGAGAATTAATGCTTCATCTAGCGTCAGCAGCCATTAACCTAATCAATGTGAGAAACGACTATGGAAAAACAAAAAAGCATCTCCATTCGAAATCTCTATAAGATTTTTGGTGGCAACCCAGCATCCATGCTTGAACATGTTCATCAAGGCATGAGCAAACGAGAGCTATTGCACCAACATGACCATGTATTGGGTTTAAGCGATATCAATATCGATATGTATGCGGGAGATATCACCGTCATCATGGGCTTGTCCGGGTCAGGTAAGTCAACACTCGTTCGCCATTTCAATCGACTGATTGAGCCTACTTCTGGTGAGATTTGGGTGGATGGTGAAAATGTCTTGGAGTTCAACGAGGATCGTTTGCGCGAAATGCGGCGCCTTCAAATGTCCATGGTCTTTCAACATTTCGCGTTATTCCCTCATAGAACTGTTTTGGAAAATACAGGATTGGCGCAAGCCGTACGCGGGACGAGCGCTGCTGACTATGAAAAAGACGCCCTTAAATGGCTAGAGCGCGTTGGCCTTAAAGGCCAGGATCAACAATATCCTCATCAAATGTCTGGCGGCATGAAACAACGCGTAGGCATTGCGCGTGCGTTAACATCAAATGCCCCAATCATGTTAATGGATGAAGCTTTTTCTGCGCTTGATCCGCTCATTCGAACTGATATGCAAGATCTATTGCTAGAGCTACAAAAAGAGCTGCAGAAAACTATTGTTTTCATCAGTCATGATCTTGATGAAGCTTTAAAGCTTGCTGATCACCTTGTCATTTTAAAGGATGGCATTGTGGTGCAACAGGGCGAGCCTCAAGACATATTATTGCATCCGAACGATCCTTATATTGTTGATTTTATCAGCGACATAAATCGTGCTCGTGTTCTTCGTGTTCGATCTATTATGACGCCATTTTCTGAAAACGCTGCCGCAAAAACGTCTGGCGAGGTGGGTGCTGATGACACTTTGGAATCTGTAATTTCAAAGTCTGAAGGTGATGTGGGGCAAACATTTACTGTGATGAAAGATGGGCAAAAGGTTGGACTTGTTGACATGAAAACACTTGTTCAAGCCCTTGTGCCCACAAGTGCCGCTGAAGGTGGCATGCGCAAGCAAAAGTCATAATACTCAAAAGCGTTTTTTAGATACTCGCTAACCCAAGACTGATGAATTGATGAAATATTCTGCATTATCGATATTGCGTGAGGGACTGCGCGGCCATAAAGGTTGGAAGCCGATGTGGCGTGATCCCAAACCTAAATCCCATTATGACGTCATCATAATCGGCGGAGGTGGTCATGGACTTGCGACAGCTTACTACCTCGCAAAAGAGCATAACATAACCAATGTTGCTGTCTTAGAAAAAGGCTGGATCGGTGGCGGCAATGTCGGTCGTAATACAACGATCATTCGATCAAACTACCTACACCCCGCTAACACTCACTTTTACGAAAAAAGCATGAAGTTGTGGGAAGGTCTTGAACGCGATTTCAATTTCAATGCGATGGTCTCTCAGCGCGGCGTGATCAATTTATTTCACTCAGATCCGCAACGTGATGCATTTGCCCGTCGTGGGAATGCTATGCGGATAGCAGGTGTCGACGCTGAATTATTGTCGCCTGAACAACTACGTCAACAAGTACCAATTCTTGATTTTGACAATGCCCGATTTCCAATAAAAGGCGGACTATTACAAAAACGTGGCGGGACTGTTCGCCATGATGCTGTTGCATGGGGGTATGCCCGTGGCGCCGATAGTCGCGGCGTGGACATCATTCAAAACTGCGAAGTAAAAGACATCATTGTCGAGGGTGGCAAAGTCGTTGGCGTTGAAACCTCCAAAGGTCAAATTAAAGCGAACAAAATTGGCATGGCAGTGGCTGGACACACGTCACAAGTGGCACAAATGGCCGGCATCAAACTTCCCATAGAAAGTCACGTGTTGCAGGCGTTTGTATCAGAGGGCATAAAACCGTTTCTTGATACCGTTGTAACCTTTGGCGCTGGGCATTTTTACATCAGCCAATCGGATAAAGGCGGGTTGGTTTTTGGTGGTGATCTTGATGGATATAACACCTATGCACAACGTGGCAATCTGCCGATGATGGAGCACGTTATGGCAGGTGGAATGGCAATTATGCCCGCCATCGGTCGAGTTCGTCTCTTGCGCCATTGGGGCGGTATTATGGATATGAGTTTTGATGGCAGTCCATTCATCTGCAAAACAGGAATTGATCATCTCTATCTCAATGGAGGTTGGTGTTATGGCGGGTTTAAAGCAACGCCTGCATCAGGTTGGTGTTTTGCCCATACCATCGCCAAAGATCAACCACACAAGCTCAATGAGAAGTTCACCATTGAACGTTTCCGCGACGGCAAAATGATAGATGAAAAGGGCGTGGGCCCCAATCCGTGGATACAGTAGGAGGTAAATATGCATCAAATTAATTGCCCCTGGTGTGGGAAGCGTGACGAAGCTGAATTTCAATATCAGGGCGACGCCAGTGTTAAACGACCCGAGCCCGATGCCAGCCAAGATGAGTTTTTCAATTACGTTTATATGCGGGATAATCCCAGAGGTTGGCACACAGAATGGTGGCACCATATTGGCGGATGTCGACAATGGGTTAAAGTTGTTCGCAATACCATAACCCATGAAATTCACTCAACGGGTGGCCCGCAAGATGAACTTAAGTTACCGAAGGCTAATGTGAAATGAGTAATGAATTTCGGACATCAAAAGCAGGGGTGCGTCTTAATCGAGACAAGAAGATTGCCTTTAAATTTGATGGCAAAATATATCATGGTTTTGAGGGTGACACACTTGCATCCGCATTGATCGCAAACGGTGTGAAACTCATGGGGCGATCATTTAAATATCATCGTCCACGGGGTTGTTTAACGGTGGGTTCAGAAGAACCAAACGCAATTGTTGAACTTCGTACAGGCGCCAGTCGCGAACCCAATACGCGTGCAACAATGATCGAAATTTTCGATGGATTAGAAGCGCATTCGCAAAATCGTTTCCCATCTTTGAAATTCGATATTCAGAGCATCAATCAACTATTAAGCCCATTTTTAACTGCTGGGTTTTACTATAAAACTTTCATGTGGCCCGCTTCATTTTGGGAGCCCGTATATGAAAAATTTATCCGCAGATCGGCAGGATTAGGAAAGGCTGCGACAGAGCCTGATCCCGACACATATGAACACGCTCACTTGCACTGCGATATCTTGATTGTTGGCGCTGGACCTTCAGGCCTAGCAGCGGCAAAA
>JAHDEP010000054.1:12253-15090 GCA_020628775.1 Rhizobiaceae bacterium
TGGCAGAATTGCACACCCATCATAATGTAACATTTATGCCAAGAACCGTTGTGTTTGGTTATTATGATCACAATGTAATGGCCGCGTTAGAGCGTGTCAGTGATCATCTTTTAAAACCAGATCAAGATCAACCTCGGCAACGACTTTGGACCATCCGCGCCAAGCAAGTCATCTTGGCATGTGGCTCGCAAGAACGCCCATTGGTGTTTGATAACAACGACCTGCCCGGAGTGATGTTGTCCTCTGCAGCGCGAGCATTTGCTGAACGTTATGCTGCACTCCCTGGAAAACGCATTGTTATTTCAACTAATAATGATGATGCTTATCGCACCGCGGAAGTTCTCAAAAACTACGGTGTTGAGATTGTTGCAATTATTGATGCACGAACCAATATGACCGCAAAAATGCAACACCTTGAAGGCATGGGCGTTCGGGTGTTAACGGGTGCAGTACCACAAAAAGCACATGGTTGGCAGCAGGTTTCAGGCCTATCTGTGCAATCTATTTCTGGTGAGTTCATTGAGAAGATTGACTGTGACTGCGTGGCTGTTTCAGGTGGCTTTTCAGCTGATGTTCATCTGGCAAGTCAAACTGGTGCAGCGCCAATTTGGAATGATGACTTGCAAAGTTTTGTCCCTTCAATACCCATCAGAGCAGAGCGATCTGTGGGTGCAGGACATGGGTCTTTTGGATTAGCTGATTGCCTGATTGAGGGCCATCAGGCAGGAGTTGATGTTGCGAAACAGCTTGGTTTTAAAACAACAGAAACGAACCCACCCAAAACACAAAAAGGCGAACCTTATACGATAAGTTCAGTTTGGCGTTGCCCTGGCAAAGGCAAAGCATTTGTTGATTTTCAAAATGATGTCACAGCAAAGGATATCGCGCTCTCCGCGCAGGAAGGGTTTATCTCGGTTGAGCATACCAAACGCTACACAACACTTGGCATGGCAACCGATCAAGGTAAAACTTCAAATGTGAACGGCCTTGCACTTTTGGCTGCTGCACGTGGGGAAGCCATCGAAAAAGTTGGTACCACGAGATTCAGGCCACCATATTCACCCGTTGCAATTGGAGCATTTGCCGGTCGTGAACGTGGCCTGGAGTTTCAGCCAACGCGGCGAACCGCATTGCATGAATGTGGCGAAAAACTAGGGGCGGTATTTGTTGAGGCTGGTCAATGGCTGCGACCTCAATATTACCCCGAACCCGGTGAAGACATCATGGCAGCAATTTACCGCGAGGCAAAACAAGTTCGAGAAACAGCTGGAATTTGTGACGTTTCTACGCTTGGGAAGATTGAAATTTTTGGTGCAGATGCAGCGGAGTTTTTAAATAGATTATATATCAATGGATGGAAAATGCTCGCACCTGGAAAAGCTCGATATGGTGTGATGCTGCGCGAAGATGGCTATGTATTTGATGATGGAACAACCTCTCGATTATCCGATGATCATTTCCTAATGACAACGACAACGGCCAATGCGGGACGCGTGCTTGCCCATATGGAACATGCATCACAAGTCTTATGGCCGGAGCTGGATATTCATTTTTGTTCAGCAACAGAGCAATGGTGTGGTGTTGCTGTTGCCGGGCCCAATGCACGAAAAATACTCGCCGATGCTTTCGGTGACGCATTGGACATATCTAACGATGCGCTACCTTTTATGGGCGTTAAAACATTTCATTGGCTCGGCACCACGGCTCGAATTTTCCGTATTAGTTTTTCTGGAGAGCTCGCATTTGAGGTTAATGTCCCTTGGTCATCAGGCGAAAACATGTGGAACGCTATTTGGGAGGCGGGCCAAGAGCATGGTCTGGTACCTTACGGGACTGAGGCTCTCAGCGTCTTACGCATTGAAAAAGGTCACGTCGCTGGAAATGAACTTGATGGCCGCACAACAGCAGCGGATATGGGGCTTGGCAAAATGATGTCGAGCAAGAAAGAATTCATCGGTAAGACATTGTCTCAACGCGAAGGAATGATTGCAGATGATCGAGCAACACTGGTTGGATTAAAATTGAAAGATGCTAGCGCCCGTCTAAGAGGTGGTGCGCATTTGTTTGAAAGCAGACAAGGTGCCAATAGCGAAACTGACCTCGGCTGGGTCACATCTGTTGCGGATAGTCCCGCTATGAACAGTTGGATTGCTCTTGCGTATATCAAAGGTGGATTAGATGAACATGAGGGCAAAACACTTTACGCAGTAAACCCACTTTATGGTGAAGCGCCTGCTGTTGAAGTTTGTTCCCCACACTTTTTCGATGCCAAAGGAGAGCGACTTCATGTTTGAGCTGACAACCTCACATCCTCTGGATCATGTCACATCCACACATAAAATTAGCAATGACAACGCAGATCTTTCTATCTCTGTTCGTAGGTTGCCTGCACTCATTCAGCTGTTTGCAAAAAAGGAGCACGAGGCAGAGCTCTGTAAGAAACTTAACTTTCAAACAAGCGCTGGTATGGGGGCTGAGACGGATCGATTTACCGCGTTACCAATCGCACCAAGACAATGGATTTTAGTTTCTAAGGATGAAAAGGCGCTAGAATTCTCTCGTACGATTGCGCAGGAGATTATCGAGCATGGTTATGTTTCAGAACAAAGTGATAGCCGGATATGCATCAGAATTTCTGGAAAATATGCACGTGAGCTTTTATCGCGAGGTTGCAGATTGGATTTGCATCCTTCTGTTGTGTCACCAGGTTTTTGTGCACAAACCCCGATAGCTCAAATAAGCGTTTTACTGCACCAGATTGATGCGCTTCCGACCTATGACCTTTATTTATATTCCGGTTTTGCCCGCTCATTTTGGCATTGGCTCAATGATACTGC
>JAHDEP010000055.1 GCA_020628775.1 Rhizobiaceae bacterium
CAGAAGGGCATGAATTGCCGCGCAAGATTGTTGATTGGCGCCAGATGAGCAAGCTCAAATCAACCTACACAGACGCGTTGCCAAATCATATTCATCCGCAAACAAAGCGTGTTCATACATCTTATGCAATGGCGTCAACGTCAACAGGGCGTTTATCGTCCAATGATCCGAACTTGCAAAATATTCCAGTGCGCACAGCTGAAGGCCGGAAGATAAGAACTGCCTTTGTTCCAGAAGCAGGAAATACGCTTATCTCTGCCGATTACAGCCAAATTGAATTGCGTGTATTAGCTCACGTTGCGGATATCGACGCGCTCAAACAAGCATTCGCAGATGGCATTGATATTCATGCTATGACAGCTTCTGAAATGTTTGGTGTTCCTGTTGAGGGCATGCCAAGCGAAATTCGCCGTAATGCGAAAGCCATTAACTTTGGTATTATTTATGGGATTTCCGGATTTGGTCTTGCCAATCAGCTTGGCATTTCACGTTCGGAAGCGAGCGATTACATCAAGATGTATTTCGAGCGCTTCCCCGGTATTAAAGACTATATGGAAAACACCAAGGCTTTGGCCCGTGAACAGGGATATGTGGAAACGATTTTTGGTCGCAGGATCAATTATCCAGATATTAAATCATCTAATCATCAAGTGCGCGCATTTAACGAACGTGCTGCGATTAACGCGCCAATTCAGGGTTCAGCTGCAGACATTATCAGACGCGCTATGGTGCGCATGGATGACGCGCTTTTATCTGCGAACTTACAGGCCAAGATGTTGCTACAGGTTCATGATGAATTGATCTTTGAAACGGCGCAATCTGAAGCTGATGCAACGATCGAACTTGTAAAAGACATTATGGAAAATGCCGCAATGCCAGCGCTTTCAATGTCGGTTCCATTGCAAGTTGATGCGCGCGCTGCAGAGAATTGGGACGAAGCGCATTAGAGCATAGGTTTGGTTGGGATATTCCATGCAGGATGACATTCGCCAATTCCCGATTTCAGATGTTCTGGATGATATAAAAACTGCATTAGAAACGGCAAATAATGCGGTCATTGCCGCGCCTCCCGGAGCTGGAAAAACCACAATAGTTCCGGTTCAACTCCTCAATAGTTCATGGATCAATGATGGTAAAATCATCCTCATTGAACCACGTCGATTGGCAGCGCGTGCTGCAGCGCGGCGCATGTCGCAGATGTTGGGTGAAGACTTAGGGCAAACCATTGGTTATCGAATGCGGCTTGATAATCGCATTGGAAAATCCACGAAAATCGAAGTCGTTACCGAGGGCGTTTTTACCCGCATGGTGTTGGAGGATCCTGAACTAAATGGGATCGCTTGCGTGATCTTTGACGAATTTCACGAACGTGCTTTAGAAGCTGATTTTGGTTTGGCGCTGGCGCTGGATGTGCAATCAGGTTTTCGCGAAGATTTGCGCATCATCGTTATGTCCGCGACATTGGATATTGATGAAATTTCACGGATATTACCTGACGCTCAAACAATTATCAGTGAAGGCCGGTCTCATCCAATTGAGATTAGATATGAGCCGCGAAAACCTCAGGCAAAAATTGAAGATGTGGTCGCCGATGCGGTTCTCAGTGTTTTAAAGTCGGAAGAAGGATCTATCCTTTGTTTTTTGCCGGGGATGGGTGAGATCAAGCGTGTGTTTGAGCGGCTTGATGGTAAAGTTCCTAAGGATACGGATATCTATCCGCTTTATGGTGCTTTAACGTCAGCAGAGCAGGATAAAGCGATCCAACCAGCTCAGCAGGGTCGGCGCAAAGTTGTGCTAGCAACCTCGATTGCCGAAACTTCAATTACCATTGATGGTGTGCGGATCGTGATTGATTTAGGTTTGCAACGACAGGCATTTTATGAGGTTTCAACCGGTATCACACGTCTTGAAACCCAGCGCGCATCGCAAGCTGCTACCACACAACGAGCTGGCCGCGCAGGACGAACAGCCCCGGGGATTGCCTTACGTTTATGGCAAAAAGAACAGCAGTCTGCCTTGGAAGAATTTTCACCACCGCAAATACTGACAAGTGATTTATCAGGCTTTGTGCTTGATTGTTTGGCGTGGGGAATTTCAAACCCGAATGATCTAATGCTGATCACGCCACCTCCTGTAAAAACGATTGATGCCGCTTTTGACCTCTTGCAGAAAATTGGTGCAATTGATGATACGCATCGTCTTACAAAATTGGGACAATCAATGCGCATGCTCGCACTTCCGATCCGTTTGTCAGCCATGGTGATGAAAGCTGCTGAAACGGCAAATGCAGAACTTGCAGCAAGGCTTGCCATTCTTCTTACCGAACAAGGTTTAGGTGGGAATATGGTGGATATATCTGAGCGGCTCAAGCGTTTTGAAACTGAGAAAAGTCAACGCGCAAAAGCCGCTCGAGATCTTGCTAAACGCATTGCCCGCACCGCAAATGGTCAGGTTGAGGCGGCTGATAAATCCATCCTCGATATAGATGATATTTTAGCAATCGGCTTTCCTGATCGGATTGCAAAACGACGGGGTCACATCGGTCAATACACTATGTCAGGTGGGCGTGGCGCGGTCTTGGATGAAACGGAAAGGCTGGCACAAGAGGATATGCTGGTCGTTGCGGATTTAACCGGAAAAGCGCAGGCGCCTCGAATATTATCTGCCGCTCGTTTTGATCCCGCAGGCTTAGATTTGCTGCCAAAACATCTTATCAGCGAAATAGAAGAATATCGTTTTGATAAGGAAAGCCTTGGTGTGAAGGGGCGCTTGGTTCGCAAATTTGGAGCGATATCATTATCTGAAAAACCGTTGCCAAAACCAAAAGGCGAGGCCGCAGTTTCAGCCATTACAACAGCGCTTACGCAGCTTGAACCAGGATATGCGATTTCACTTCTGCCATTTTCAAAATCAACGCTCGCATGGCGAAATCGGTCCGAGTTTTACCGTCATCACAGTCAATCAGAGGATTGGCCTGATATGTCAGATCGTGGTCTTTTGGAAACGATTGACAAATGGTTTGGGACATTTCAAACGGACATAAACAGTTTGCACGATATCAAACCGCAATCGCTATTTGACGGGATCAAAAGCCTTTTAACATGGGAGCAGCAAACTCAACTTGATGCGCATGTGCCAACCCATTTCACTTTCGCAGATGGCAAGCGTCTGGAAATTAATTACAAAGAGGAGGATGCGCTTTTATCTGTTCGTGTGAACCATCTTTATGGGCAAAACACGCATCCATCGATTATGTCCGGAAAAGTATTACTGCTGCTGGAACTGCTTTCGCCCGCTGGACGGCCGGTACAGCTCACGCGCGATCTCCCCGGATTTTGGCAAGGATCATGGCGCGATGTCCGCGCTGATATGCGCAGCCGATATCCCAAACATGATTGGCCAGATGATCCTGCAAATGCTAAACCTTTTACCAAACGTTCTAAGTCGTGAGTAGATGATGCAGATGAATATAAGCATGTCAGATCCAGAAGAATTTGCTCTTGATGAGCTGGTTAAATCTCGGTTGCTAAGGCTGCAGACTTTAATCCGTTTGCGCTGGCTTGCTGTGGCTGGGCAAACGCTTTCAATTTTACTCGTTGAATTTTACTTAGAATTTCCTCTGCCGATTTTGTTCTGCTTGGCATTGGTTGCCGTCTCGGCAATGTTGAACCTCTATCTCACAGCAAGGCATCCTAGCTCGAGGCGTTTGTCATCGCGTGCTGCAATGTATGTGTTGGGATTTGATATTCTGCAGCTCGCCAGTTTGTTGTTTATGACAGGTGGTTTGGCAAACCCATTTTCGGTTCTGTTTTGTGTGCCGGTTATTATCTCGGCTGGAACCTTGCCAGCTAAAAGAACGATATTGCTCGGCATTGTAACCTTTATTTGTGTCACACTATTGGGCTTCGTTTCCTTCCCATTGCCATGGTATGAAGGTGTGAACCTTGAAATCCCATCGGTATTTCTCATTGGCGTTTGGATTGCGATCCTTTCAACAACAGCTTTCGCGGCTTTTTATGCCTATCGCGTATCTGCAGAAGCAAATGATCTGGCCAACGCGTTAACAGCAACAGAGCTTGCGTTACAGCGTGAACAACATTTATCAGCGATTGATGGATTAGCAGCCGCGGCAGCACATGAATTGGGCACCCCTTTAGCGACAATCTCAGTTGTGGCGAAAGAAATGCAGCATGCTTTGGGTGAAGACGATGCGTTTCGCGAGGATGTGCAATTGCTGCGCAGTCAAAGCGAAAGATGTCGCGATATCCTCCAGCGATTGACGACTTTGTCAGCTGAAGATGAAGCGCATATGCGCCGCTTACCACTGAGCTCATTAATTGAGGAAGTTGTCGCACCTCATCGCGAATTTGGCATTGATATCAAAGATACAATAGATGCCGAAACCGAAAACGAACCCATTGGCCGCAGAAATCCTGGCATCTTATTTGGCTTGGGCAATTTGATGGAAAATGCGGTTGATTTTGCCGATAAATCTGTCGAGCTTCGCGCCTTTTACAATGCAGACACGATTACCATGACAATCTCTGATGATGGACCCGGTTATAGCCAAAGCATCATCCAGCAGATTGGTGAGCCCTACATGAAACAACGCACTGGTACGGAGCTTGATAAAGCTGGTGGTCTAGGGCTTGGATTGTTTATCGCCAAAACTCTTTTAGAGCGATCCGGCGCAACACTTCAGTTTAGTAATAAACCTTACCCCAAATCAGGCGCAATTGTATCCATAAGTTGGCCGCGCTCTGCGCTTGATGTATTCCAACAATAAGAACCGACTTTAGACAGGCTCTGATTGTGTTTGTGGTTTTGCGCCGATCAAGCCGCCAATTTGCTGCTTTGCAATGAGCTGAACAACAATAGCAGAAACCGCCATGCCGGTAACTACACTCGTTGCAATCCCGAGCCAGACACCAAGCGTATCAAAATCAAACACGTTGACAAATAGATAGACAAACAGCGCCACAGCGATGCCCTGACGATATATGCCAATAACCAGTGTCCAGATAGGTTTCTTAAAAGCTTGCAGCAATGAATTGATCGCAAATAGCACCAAATAGATAGGGAGAATAAATCCATCAACACGCAGATATTGCGCCCCGATGCGGCGAACTTCATCACTATCTGTAAAGATCCCGATCAAGAACTCAGCGGCCAACCATAAAACACCTGATGCAAGTAGCATCATAATCACGCCAACTTTGCAGCAGAAGAAAAAGGCTTCGCGAACACGGTCAAAGTTTTTCGCACCATAGTTCTGCGCGGCAATAGGTAATAATGCCCCCGTTAGGCCAAATGCCGGGAGTAGCAGCAATTGTTCAACACGTAGCGCAATTCCATAGGCTGCAACCGCATCACCGCCAAAGCCTTTGAGATAAAATTGCACGACAAAACCGGAAAACATCATCACAACCATGGTAAAACTAGATGGTAGTGCTTGCGATGTGATGTCCCGATAAGTGGGCCAGTCGGGCACAAAACTATGGGTGCTTTCATCATCCATAATGTCCGATTTGAAAACACGATATAAGATGAAGAGCATCACACCCGTTTGGCTCACCACCGTTGAGAGCGCAAGACCGGTAAAGCCAATCCCATCAACAAAGCCAGGGATGCCGAAAATAAATAGCGGATTAAGCACAAGGTTTGCAAAAAATGCAGCGATTTGCGCACGCTCCATTGAAACCGTGTCGCCTTGTGCCTGCAAAATACCATTGGCGCCGAAGGTTAAAAGAAACCCAGGCGAAGCAAGCAGCATCACAACAAAATATTCGTTGGCGGCGTCGCGGTAGGCGCCTGGCTCAGTAATTATCGCAATTAAATCATCGCCAAATAATAAGCCGAGGACGGCACAAGCTAATGACGCCAACAATCCATAGCTGATACCTTGATAGGCGATATGTTTTGATAACTTGTCATCTTTTGCGCCGAGCGCATTGCCAACCAATGCTCCCATTGCGGAGCCGAGCCCGATACCAAGCGCTATGAGAACAAAGAAAACCTGAAAGGCAATTGCAAGACCAGCCTGCGCATCGGTCGATAAAAGACCTGCATAAAAAACATCAACTACATTATAAAGCGTGGTGAAAACCATGCCGATAGCAGCGGGAATTGCGATCTTTTTAAAATGTTGAGCGATAGAACCTTCGGTGAGATCAAAATTTGCAGACATTTACCAACTTTCGTTTTTCAGATCGCAAGTAGTGCGCCAAAAACCAACCGGGGTCAATCGAAACTGTGAAACCCGCATTGCGTACTTCGTGTATTACTTTTTGGATTTTAAGGTTTTCTTCTTCTCAGATTTAGGCGGCAATTGGGTGACAAAACTCAAAGCTAAAGACACCAATCCTTTCAGTTGATCATTGTCACAAGCATCATTTTCAATTTCAACGAGACCACCCATTTTACGACCGGTAAAAGACAAAGGTTGAGCAGAATATCGCTCACAAGCTTCTTGTTCATTGTCTTTGCCAACGCGGAACATAAAGGTGCGCTCGCCTGTGTTTTTATTGCGTGATGCGCCGCCAATCATATGGTTCTGATACAAAAAACAAACGCCGCCCATCATGTTTTTCTCACTCACACCATCCATAAAGCCTAGTTGTTCGCGAAATCTATCCGTCAGCTCTTCATCATATGCCATGGTCTCATTCCTATTGAATATTGGTCACCTGCGCATTAGCAAGCGCGATGAGTTGTTCGGTGTCTGCGATCGTTTTATCAGCGTCCAAACGATACCCTTGGATAAATGCTTCGGGCACTTCGGTATGTTCGTCATGACGCTCAGCCCAATCAATAATGGATAGAAATATCGGAATGAGTTCTAGTGCCTTTGGGGTTGGAAGATAGTAGATCCGGGATCGTTTTTTTGCATCTTGATGGCGAGTTAAAATCCCGGTTTCCTCGAATTTGGATAATCTGTCGGCCAATATATTGGTCGATATACCTTCACCCGCATCTAGAAAATCCCCGTAATATCTCCGGCCTTTAAATAAGACATCTCTTAAGATCACAAAATTCCATCTATCGGCAAAGACAGATGCGGCATAGCGAATGGGGCATCCATTCCAGTTAATCGTTTCTTTTCGGCTCATTCGTTCACATTAGCTGAACTGAATATCACTTGCAAATAACAAGTGTATTGAGTTAAAAGTGATTCACTTGTAAAATGCAAGTGAACTGCGAGGGAACTTTAATGATCACAAAACGCACATCCATACTCTTCATAAGCTATATTATCGTCACGTTTGTTCTCGCCTATATTTGGCATTTGGAATTGTTCGGTGAGAATTATGCGCAGTTAGGTGCAGCATCTCTTAGACCCGAGCCGATCTTTCAATATGGTTTGCTAGCTATCATTACGCATGCTGCCATTATGACATATTTCTTTGAGTGCTTTTTTAAAGCACCAGCAAGCTTGATGACGGCTTTAAAACTATCACTTGGACTGGGAGCGGTTATTACTGCATATGCTGCATTTACAGTTGCCGCAAAATTTAAAATTGAGCCCGCGATTAATTATGTGTTGCTCGAACTCATATTCGGTGTGCTTCATTATACTGTCATAGGCGTACTTTACTATTGGCTTTGTAATCGCTTGCCAGCCCGGTAAAATAGCGCCAAGACGCATCTTACTTGCAATTTGATGCAAATCGCTGTAGGTAGAGATCAAATCTTGATCTTTCGAACAAGAGTGGGCCCCACCGGACCCGCTCTTTTTTGTTATCTAAGACCGACTAAAAACAAAGATATGAGCACTTATGAGCGATAATATTGCGACATCACCAGAACCGCGATTGATCCTGGAAACAGGAATAGAAGCGCAGGTTGCGGCTATTATTGAGCCTGTTATCCATTCAATGGGGTATCAGCTTGTGCGCATCCGTACGAATGGTGAAAATGGGTTCACGCTGCAAATTATGGCAGAGCGATTTGATGGCACAATGACCGTTGAAGATTGCGAAGCGATTTCGCGCGCCATATCACCTGTGCTGGAAGTTGAAGACCCGATTGATCGCGCATACCATCTTGAGTTATCATCACCTGGTATTGACCGCCCAATGGTGCGTAAAGGTGATTTTAGACGTTGGCAGGGGCATTTGGTCAAATGTGAGACCACTGTTCTCATCGAAAATCGTAAGCGTTTCCGCGGCTGGATTGAAGATGTAACAGATGAAGCGTTTGTCATTGATCGCGATGATCCAGCAGCAGATGAAGTTAAAGAAGTAACAATTCCATTTTCTGCATTGGCAGAAGGGAAATTGATCTTAACAGACGAATTAATTGATGCAGCGCTTAAGGCTGATAAGCAGGCTAAGAAAGCACAGGCTGCGGCAAATCAAAACAACACTGCGGATGACGCAGACGAAGAATAACAAACCCGAGTAAGAACAAACAAAGCAATTGAGATAAAGGGTTTAGAACAACCCCATCACATGGAGACAGGAAATGGCAGTCAGTGCAAATAGGCTAGAGCTTTTACAAATCGCAGATGCGGTTGCTCGTGAAAAAGCTATTGACCGTGAGATCGTCATCGAAGCAATGGCCGACGCGATCCAAAAAGCGGCGCGCTCTCGCTATGGTACAGAATCCAACATTCAAGTTGATATCGATGCCAAAACGGGTGAGATCAAACTCACACGTGTTTTGGAAGTTGTGGAAGTTGTTGAAGACTACTCAACTGAAATTGCTTTGATGATTGCTCAAGATCGTGATCCAAACGTACAAGTTGGTGATGAAGTTCATGATCCACTACCGCCAATGGATTTTGGTCGTATCGCTGCACAATCTGCGAAACAAGTGATCGTGCAAAAAGTGCGCGAAGCTGAGCGTGATCGTCAGTATGAAGAATATAAAGATCGCATCGGCGAGATTGTTAACGGCACAGTTAAGCGTGTTGAATACGGTAATGTGATCGTTGATATGGGACGTGGTGAAGGCATTATCCGTCGTGATGAAATGATCCCTCGCGAAAATGTTCGTTATGGTGATCGTGTGCGCGCTTATGTGCATGACGTGCGCCGTGAGCAACGCGGACCACAAATTTTCTTATCCCGTACACATCCACAATTCATGGTCAAACTCTTCACTATGGAAGTGCCAGAAATTTACGATGGTATCATTGAAATTCGCTCTGTTGCTCGTGACCCAGGTTCACGCGCTAAGATCGCGGTGATTTCAAATGATAACTCCATTGATCCTGTTGGTGCCTGTGTGGGTATGCGTGGTTCTCGTGTGCAAGCTGTTGTTGGCGAATTGCAAGGCGAGAAGATCGATATTATCCCTTGGTCACAATCACCAGCGACATTTATCGTAAACGCATTGCAGCCGGCTGAAGTTGCGAAAGTTGTTCTTGATGAAGATGCAGAGCGCATCGAAGTTGTTGTGCCTGATGACCAGCTTTCTCTTGCAATTGGTCGTCGCGGACAAAACGTACGTCTTGCCTCTCAGCTAACAGGCTGGGACATTGATATCATGACGGAAGAAGAAGAATCTGCGCGTCGTCAGAAAGAGTTTAACGAGCGTACAGAACTCTTCATGAAAGCGCTTGATGTTGATGAGATGGTTGGACAAGTTCTTGCATCTGAAGGCTTTAGCCAAGTTGAAGAAGTTGGCTATGTTGAGCTTGACGAAATCACATCTATTGAAGGCTTCGATGAAGAAACAGCTCAAGAGCTCCAAACACGTGCGCGTGAATATCTTGATCGTATCGAAAACGAACTCAATGCAAAACGCAATGAGTTGGGCGTGTCCGATGAGCTTTTGACCATCAATGGCATGACAACAGCAATGTTGGTTGCGCTTGGTGAAGATGGCATTAAAACCATGGAAGATTTCGCAGGCTGTGCAGCTGATGATTTGATCGGTTGGACTGAGCGCCAAGATGGTGAAACAAAACGCTATGAAGGTTTGTTCTCAGCTAAAGAAGTTTCTCGTGAAGAAGCCGAAGCGATGGTCATGACTGCCCGTCTTGCTGCTGGTTGGATCACGCAGGAAGAACTTGATGCGATGAATACAGTTGAAGAAGAAGCTGAAGAGGAAGCATCTGAAGAAGATGTAACCGTTGAATCAGTTTTTGACTCGAAGAGCTAAGGTGATGTTCTGGAATGAAACAGATGAACGAACGGATGTGTATTGTTACACGGGAAAAGCTGGCGGCTGATCAGCTTATCCGTTTTGTTCTTGCGCCTGATGGTGCGCTCATTCCAGATCTCAAACAAAAACTTCCCGGCAGGGGTTGTTGGGTTACAGCGCAATCCTCATATATAGACCAAGCTCAGAAAAATGGTCTATTTGCGCGTTCTTTAAAAGAAAAAATCGAAATAACTGGCAGTTTGTCCCAACTGGTCGATGAGTTGATGTCAAAATCAACCCTTGGTATGATCAATATGGCGCGAAAAGCTGGGCAATTTATTACGGGAAGCTCAAAGGTCGATCATGCCGTGCGAAACGGTGAGGCCTTGGCAAGTTTTCATGCAACGGATGCTGCAAATGACGGTGTTCGTAAAATAAACCAAGCGCGTACATTTTTCTCGAAAATGGTAGAGGTAGAGATCATACCTTCATTCCAGCTATTTTCGAGTGATGAAATGTCCAAAGCATTTGGTGATGGCAACTATATTCATGGCGCTGCACTAGCGGGCAAGGCGGGCGAAAACGTCCTTAAGCGGGCAACCGCTCTTGCCACTTATAGAGGTCTGGATATAGACAAAAGCCAAGTTGATGGAGATTAACTCGGCTCATTTGATGAAAAATAACATTGTCTGTCGGGTTTTTGGTGCAATTGCTCGCGATGTGGTGTAACGGAAGTCTAAAAGCTGGAAACAGCTCGAGGCAATTGCCTCAAAAGGAACGGAAAATAGATGAACGATAGTAAAGACGATAACAAGAATGATGCTGGTGGCAAGAAAACTCTCACACTGAAAGGTGCAGGAGTTGGACAGGGCACAGTGCGTCAAGATATGGGCCGTGGACGTTCCAAATCCGTGGTTGTGGAAACACGTAAGCGCCGTATCTCTCGTCCTGATGAAGATAAAGCCGCGCCAACGATCTCGTTAAAACCGCGTAAAGAAGTGCAAAAACCTGCGCCTGCGAAAGCACCGGCAGCAGAAAAAGAAGCTGCACCGCGCAAACCGGCCCAAGAGAATGTTAATCGCTTGTCCGCAAGCGAAATGGAAGCGCGTCGTAAAGCGCTTGAAGGTTCTCGTGTTCGTGAAGTTGAAGATCGCAAACGCGCTGAAGAAGATGCAATCAAGCGTGCTGAGCAAGAGAAAGTTCGTGCAAAAGAAGCCGAAGAACTCGCTCGTAAGCAAGCTGAAGAAGATCTTCGTATTCAAAAAGAAGCTGAAGAGAAAAAACGCGCTGAGGAATTGGCACGCAAAAAATCTTCTGGTCGTCCACCTGAAGAAGCAGCACCTGCAGCGCGTCGCAAAGATGGCCCAGCAGAGAGCACACCTTCAAAAGCTGCACCGCGCGGTGGTAAACCAACACGCCCTGAGGCACCGAAACCGACACGTAATCCACGTGGTCAAGACGATCGTCGTCGCGGCAAGCTGACACTTACAGCTGCGCTAAATGATGATGGTTCAGGCGGACGTTCTCGTTCACTTGCTGCACATCGTCGTCGTCAGGAAAAAATCCGTCGTGCACAAATGGAGCCAGAAGTTCGCGAGAAAATTGCTCGCGAAGTTACGCTTCCAGAAACAATTACCATTCAGGAATTGTCGCAGCGTATGGCTGAGCGTTCTGTTGATGTCATCAAATACCTCATGAAAGAGGGACAGATGATGAAGCCGGGCGATGTGATCGACGCTGATATGGCGGAATTGATCGCAGGTGAATTTGGCCACACTGTAAAACGTGTGTCAGAATCCGATGTTGAAGAAGGTATCTTTGATGTTGATGATCAAAGTGGTGAAGAAACACCGCGCTCACCTGTTGTGACAATTATGGGTCACGTTGACCACGGTAAGACATCGCTACTTGATGCATTGCGTAACGCAAATGTTGTATCTGGTGAAGCCGGTGGTATCACGCAGCATATTGGTGCTTATCAGGTTGAGCAGGATGGTCAGAAGATCACCTTCATCGATACACCTGGTCACGCCGCCTTTACGGCAATGCGTGCACGTGGTGCAGAAGTTACTGATATTGCCATTCTTGTGGTTGCAGCTGACGATAGCGTCATGCCGCAGACAATTGAATCGATCAACCACGCTAAAGCTGCGGGTGTTCCGATTATTGTTGCAATCAATAAAATGGATAAACCAACTGCGGATCCGCAAAAAGTTCGTACTGAATTGCTTCAGCATGAAGTGTTTGTAGAATCTATGGGTGGTGACGTTCTTGAAGTTGAAGTGTCAGCGCTTAAAGGCACAAATCTTGATAAACTGCTCGAAGCGATCCTGCTTCAGTCAGAAGTTCTCGATTTGAAAGCAAATGCTGATCGAACCGCTGAAGGTACAGTTGTTGAAGCGAAACTCGACCGTGGTCGTGGTTCTGTTGCAACGGTACTTGTTGCTAAAGGTACATTGCATCCTGGTGAGATTATTGTTGCCGGCGATCAATGGGGCCGCGTTCGCGCACTTGTTAATGATCATGGCGATCACGTTAAAGAAGCAGGACCGGCTGTTCCGGTTGAGGTTCTTGGCCTTAATGGTCCGCCACAAGCGGGTGACCGTTTCGCAGTTGTTGAGAACGAAGCAAAAGCACGTGAATATGCTGAATATCGTGAGCGTTTAGCGCGAGATAAAGCGGCTGCACGTCAGTCTGGTTCACAAGGCTCACTTGAGCAAATGATGATGCAATTGCAAACATCAGGTATCAGCGAATTCCCACTCGTTATCAAAGGCGATGTGCAGGGTTCTGTTGAAGCCATTATCGGTGCTCTTGATAAGTTAGCGACAGATGAAGTTGCAGCCCGCGTAGTGCATTCAGGTGCTGGTGGGATCACCGAGTCTGATGTATCGCTTGCAGAAGCTTCGAAAGCGCCAATCATTGCGTTTAACGTGCGTCCAAGCAGACAAGCGCGTGATGCTGCAGAAGCTGCAGGCGTAGAAATTCGCTACTACAACATCATCTACGATTTGGTTGACGACGTGAAATCAGCAATGTCTGGTCTGTTGTCTCCAGAACGTCGCGAAACATTCTTGGGTTACGCAGAGATTTTGGAAGTCTTCAATATTTCTAAATCCGGTAAAGTTGCTGGTTGTCGCGTAACAGAAGGCAAGGTTGAGCGTGGATCAGGTGTACGTTTGCTGCGTGATAACGTTGTTATTCACGAAGGTAAGTTGAAAACGCTTAAACGCTTTAAAGATGAAGTTGGCGAGGTTAATTCAGGTCAAGAATGCGGTATGGCATTTGAGAATTATGAAGATATCCGCAAAGCTGATGTCATTGAGTGTTTCCGCGTTGAGCATATTGAACGTTCGCTTTAAGCAAGCGCATTTATAAACTGAAATAGGACATCGGCTTCATTGGCCGATGTCTTTGTTTTAACAATTGAGATTGTAAAATGGTAAAAGCAACGAGCTCTGCACCATCGCAACGTATGCTAAAAGTTGGCGAGATGGTTCGCGCCGCACTGACAAAAATTCTGCAACGCGATGATATTCGCGATCCGGATGTGGAAGGCGTTGTTATATCAGTATCTGAAGTACGTATGTCGCCAGATCTTAAAATTGCAAATGCATATGTAAAAGCATTGGCGCAGACAGACCAAACAGCAACAATCGCCGGGTTAAATCGCAGCGCAAAGTTTGTTCGCAAAAAGCTTGGCCCAGAGCTTCGTCACATGAAATATATGCCGGAAATTCGCTTTCGCGATGATACCAGCTATGAGAATTTCAACAAAATCGACGCGCTATTAAATCGCCCAGAAGTGGTGCGTGATCTTGAAATTGATGACGAAGATGGTGAGCATTAAAAGATGGGCCGTCAGCGTAAGAAAAAAGGCCGCCCGGTTTCCGGTTGGCTTGTTTTAGATAAGCCATATGACTTTGGTTCAACCGAAGCTGTTTCTAAAATCAGATGGTTGTTTAAAGCACAAAAAGCTGGCCATGCTGGCACGTTAGATCCGCTCGCCTCCGGCATGTTACCCATTGCGCTTGGTGAAGCTACCAAGACAGTTCCCTATATTATGGATGGTCGCAAGATTTACCAGTTTGCGGTAACCTGGGGAGAAGAGCGCACAACTGATGATCTTGAAGGTGAGGTTATTCAGCAATCTGATGCGCGCCCGCATAGAGAAGCAATTGAAGCAATCTTGCCAGAATTTATCGGCGAGATCAGTCAGGTGCCACCGCAATTCTCGGCAATTAAAATTAACGGCGAACGCGCTTATGATGTCGCGCGTGCTGGCGATAAAATGGAAATACCCGCACGAGACGTTGAAATCTTCCGCTTAGAAATAATCGAATCTGAGGATGAAAACATCACGCGATTTGAAGTTGAATGCGGCAAGGGCACTTATGTACGTTCGCTCGCACGTGATTTTGGGCGCAAACTTGGATGTTATGGGTATGTCTCTGAACTGCGACGTTCCAGCGTATTGCCATTTGAAGAAAGTGAACTTGTAAAGCTCTCTGAACTTACAGCACTAGAGCAAATTGAAGATGATGAAGAACGGCTTGAAAAGCTAGACCAATATCTCATCGACACCAAAGAAGCTTTATCAGATTTGCCCCATATTGCTGTGTCGTCTGATCAAGCAACGCGTATTCGAAACGGCAATCCTGTGATGATCACCGGAGCAAATGCGCCGATTAATGAGCACGAGGTTTTTGCCACAGATAAAGGCAAATTGCTGGCGATTGGGGAGATAAACTTTGGTGAATTCAAACCAAAACGGGTATTTGTCACCTAACGGCAATTGGGTGTTTGATCAGCCAGGTGCTCCGAATGCCTTGCTTGGCGAAAAACACTAGCTTTTTGGTTTATTTTCATTTATAGGCATCTTGTAGCGGGTCATATTTTGGCCCGTTATTTTATATGGCCCGCGCTGGACGACATCTTGGCGCAGGGCGACCTTTAATCCTCAAAATTATAGAAAGGG
>JAHDEP010000056.1 GCA_020628775.1 Rhizobiaceae bacterium
GAAACGCCTGCGGAACCGGAAACACCGCAACCAGCAGAAGAGCCAAAACTCAGCTGGTTTAAGCGTCTGCGCAAAGGCCTGTCTCGCACATCAAATCAGTTATCTGAACAGATCACTGGGATTTTCACCAAGCGCAAATTGGATGAAGATACGCTGCAAGATTTAGAGGATGTATTAATCCAGTCTGATCTTGGGTTGGAAACGGCTATTCGTATTACCGATACGCTCGCATCAACACGTTATGGCAAAGATGTCAGCACCGAAGATGTGACGTCCATCATGGCGACCGAAATTGAAAAAGTATTATCACCTGTTGCGGTGCCGCTTGAATTGGATCTATCCCACAAGCCGCATGTGATCTTGGTTGTAGGCGTGAACGGCACTGGTAAAACAACGACAATCGGCAAATTGGCCGCAAAACTGACCGATGGTGGTCTAAGCGTGATGCTTGCTGCAGGTGATACATTCCGCGCGGCAGCAATTGAACAACTTCATATTTGGGGTGAACGCACCAATTCACCTGTTGTTTCATCAAAGCTGGGCGCGGATGCTGCGGGATTAGCCTATGATGCTTTTGAGCAGGCAAAAGCGGCAGGTTCTGATGTCTTGATCATCGACACTGCCGGACGCTTGCAAAACAAAGCTGAATTAATGGACGAGCTTGAAAAGATTGTTCGCGTGCTCGGCAAACATGACGTGGAAGCACCGCATACTGTCTTGCAAACACTCGATGCAACTACCGGTCAGAACGCCCTTAATCAGGTTGAGATTTTCCGCAATGTGGCCGGGGTCAACGGTCTTGTCATGACCAAACTAGATGGCACAGCGCGCGGCGGTATCTTGGTCTCGATCTCAGCTAAGCACAAATTACCGGTTTATTTCGTCGGTGTCGGCGAAGGGGTTGATGATTTAGAACCATTTGAAGCACATGAATTTGCACAAGCGCTCGCCAATGGTGGCCAAGAAGAATAGAGTTCACATCTGGCTTGATAAAAGAAAAACCGCCACTTCGAAAAGAGGCGGTTTTTTAATACCGGTGGGAGACCGGATTTAGCCCGCATGAATGGTCGAGATGCACGCGGAATGCTTCGTGTCTAATGCAGGGTGACACGTAAGCAACAAATAAAGAAGAGGGGGAACTTTATTTGTTAAAATGATATACGGGGCTAAATTCTAATCGGATCATCGAGCGATATATTTTTTTTGAAAAAATCTAATTTTGTCGCAAGCACGTAGAGTTGATAAAGACTTGCCTTGTAATCAACGACTTTTCATCATATCTGCAGAACAGTAAATTGAATAAATATTGGAACACTTTATGAGTGACACAAACATCAGCGAAAAGCCCCCTATTAATCCAGTTCTAAAAATGTCTCTGGAATTGGGTCCACTTGTGGTGTTCTTTTTTGCCAATTCCCGTGGCGCTTGGCTCGCAGAAAAATTCCCAAGTCTTGCAGAACTCGGCGGTCCGATTTTTATAGCGACAGCATTGTTTATGGCAGCAACAACCATTTCACTCGCGGTCTCTTGGGTGCTCACACGCACGATACCAATTATGCCGCTCATCACGGGTGTAATTGTGCTTATTTTTGGTGCGCTTACTCTTTGGCTGCAGGATGAAACCTTCATCAAAATGAAGCCGACCATCGTCAATACGCTCTTCGGCTCGACACTGCTAATCGGCTATCTCTTCGGTAAATCCTTTTTGCGTTACGCCTTTGATGCTGCGTTTAATTTGGACGATGAAGGCTGGAAGAAACTCACGATACGCTGGGGCATTTTCTTCTTCTTCCTTGCACTGATCAACGAAATTGTCTGGCGTAATTTCTCAACTGATTTCTGGGTCGCGTTTAAAGTTTGGGGTGTGATGCCAATCAGCATGGTCTTCATGGTTTTCCAAATGCGCGTTGTCATGCAGCACTCATTGGATAATGATACCGACGATGCCAAGGCTTAAACTTTAGACACGCCCCTGCTCTTGTGCACGCCGAACATAGTCATCGCGGTCGCGAGCAATAAATAAATTGCAATCCCAAGCATTTGATCAACAAAAGCTACACCATTATCGATTAGCCACCCGGTGAGACCGGGGCCAATGGCTGATCCAAACACCATGGCGACTGTTGCCATGGACTTAATCGAACCTAGATATTGCGTGCCGAAATATTCAGCCCAAAAGGCGGCTGACAACGTGGATTGCAGCCCGATTGTAATCGCCATGATAGACATCGCAATAGCAGCGCCTGTTAAACTATCCACATACCAAAACAAAACGAAACTGATGGCAAATGGGAAGACGTAAAACTGCATCAATCGACCAGATTTAAATCGGTCAATCACCCAGCCTGATGTCATGGTCACTAGCACAGATAATCCTGTGAGCAACGGAAACAGCGCGACAAACTGTAAATGTGTCCAACCCTTGAATTCAGCAAAATGTACTTGGTGAAAAAAGAAAGATGTACCGAATGTCGCTGGTCCTAAATATGCGGGCAGTATCAACCAAAACAGCCAGTGCTTAAGCACCTGATTACGCGTCCAATGCCTGTCCTGCATACCTGTCGAGTTGTTCTCTTTGGCAACTGCTTGCGGCGTACGTTCGCGAATAAGTAAGATATACAATAACGGAGCAGCTAGAAGCGCGATCCCTGCCGCGACCATCCAAGATTGTCGCCACCCTATAGCAGATGAAATTGCCACAAATGACAGCGGCAGAATTGCCTGTCCAAAGGCAAACCCGAGTGCCGCGAATGCCAGCGCTCTGCCACGTGTTGCTACAAACCAACGTGCCATCGACACCATGGCAATATGGGACGACAACCCTTGCCCAAACAAACGTAGCGCAAACACCGCAAAGATTAAAAGAAATGCTGAAGAAATGGCAGACATCAATAAACACGCGAGTGCTAGGCACACCATCACAATAACGCTTAAAGTACGTGCTCTGAAGATGTCTGTCAGACCGCCAACAAAGAACATTGTGAACGCGGAGATTAATGTTCCGATCATATAGATGCCGCCCCATTCACCATGGGAGAGCGAAAATTCGTTTTGCAACTCACCTGCATAAATCGAGACAAAATATGTCTGACCAAACGAGCCGAAAAACGCCAGCAAGAAACCAGCGATCAACCATCTGAAGTTTTCTCGAATAAAAATGAGGCTTTCCATTAGAGCATCCATAGAACAATTCTTGTTCATATGGAAACATAATGGATAAAGTTTATGACACGAGCACGAAGTCTCTAATACTATTTCGCAAGCTCAGCTTCTAAAACCGGCATGATTTTATCGGCCAGCGCTGCATCGGTAATCGGACCGATATGCTTGTAGATAATCGTACCATCTGGTGAGATGATGAAGGTTTCAGGCACGCCATAGACACCCCAGTCGATCGTCGCTTCCCCGGTCGAATCCACACCAACGGCTGTATAGGGATTGCCAAGACCAGTTAAGAATTGCGCAGCGTTAAATGGCTTATCTTTGTAGTTGAGGCCAACGATGTTTAGCCGTTCATCCTTTGCCAGATCAACCAAATAAGGATGCTCCTGACGACATGGCACACACCAAGAAGCCCATACATTGAGCAAAGTAAGCTTGCCTTTAATCGCCTCATCATTAAGAGCAGGCAGATCAAAACGCTCAAGCGCAGGCAAATCAATCGAAGGTGCCTTTTCGCCAATCAAAACGGACGGCAAAACTTGCGCATTTCGCCCTGATGTTAATTGAAGATAGAAAAACACTGCGAGTGCACCAAAAATAATAAGTGGTGAAAACACAATCAGTTTTTGAAAGAAACTTCTTTGTGGCTTTTGATCATTATTGTCAGACAAAAGTTGATACCTTTAAGAATTTTGCTCAGAGCGTCTTTTAATCCCGGCAGCTTCCAATCGTGCCAATTCCGCTTTACGCGCTTTGCCATCAAGGAGGATCCAACCGATGACCGCGCCAAGAACAACGACAACCGCAGCGTAGGACAAAAATACGAACATTTCATGTGACATGTTTTTCTCCCCTTATGCCGCTGATCGAGCCGCAAGGCGGCGAAGTGAGCGTACGCGTCTGCGCCAAATTTCATTTCGCATCGCCATAAAATGTAATGTGAAAAACAACAGAGAAAATGCAATGGCCATTACCAAAAGCGGATAAAGCAGGCTTGGATGAATGGTCGGACCATCAAGACGTACCACACTTGCAGGCTGATGCAGCGTATTCCACCAATCAACGGAGAATTTGATGATTGGGATATTTACCCAGCCAACAATTGTGATGATGGCAACAGTTTTTGCAGATTTTGATGGGTCATCCATCGCGCGTGTAAGCGCCATCAATCCCAAATACATCAATAAAAGCACGAACACAGATGTTAGCCGCGCATCCCAAACCCACCAGGCACCCCACATCGGACGCCCCCAAAGGGAGCCAGTGATGAGGGCAATAATTGTAAACGCTGCACCTAAAGGCGCTGCAGCTTTTGAAGCGACATCAGCAAGTGGATGGCGCCAAACCAAAGTTCCGATGGATGAAATTGTCATCACCGTGTAGCACATCATACAAAGCCAAGCGGCAGGCACGTGCACAAACATGATCTGAACTGTAATGCCTTGCTGATAATCTTCGGGCGCAGTGAAGGACATATAAAGACCTACAGCAAGCAAGATCACCGTAATACCCCACATCCACGGCAAAAGTTTTCCTGACAAGTGTAAAAACTTGGTCGGATTAGCTAAATCACTTGGGCGCTGAATTGAAAGGTCGACTTGGTTCATAATCTATTTTTAAACTCTTACGAAGCGTTGTGCAATCAGTCTGTTGAGGCGCGTATCGCCGCAGCAGCAGCCAAGGGGCCAATCACTGCAAAAAACATCGTTATCGCGCATAAAATCAAAAATGGTGGTAAAAATGGAGCGGGTTCTTCAACGGCAGCATAAGCGGCGCTCACACCAAAGATTAAAACCGGGATCGCCAGAGGCAAAATAAGGATCGAAACAAGTAATCCACCGCGCGGCAAAGTCACGGCTACCGCCGCCCCGACGGCACCAATAAATGTAATCGCCGGTGATCCTACAAGCAAAGTTACACTGACTGCGCCAATGGATAAAAGATCCATATTCATCAAAAGTCCCAATAAAGGCGTTGCTAAAACCAGCGGTAAACCCGTTGCGACCCAGTGCGCAACACATTTTATGAACACTGTTAAAATAAAAGGGGTTTCCTGCATCAACATGATATCAAGAGAGCCATCATCTCTTTCAGCTTGAAACAATCGATCAAGGCCTAAAAGCGTGGAGAGCAAAGCACCAATCCACAACATTGCAGGTCCTATGCGCTGTAAAAAGTTTAGATCCGGGCCTACGGCAAATGGTACAACGGCGATCACAGCTAAGAAAAACAAAACACCCAGTAACGCCCCACCGCCACTGCGCATTGCCAATTTAATGTCACGCCAGAACAAAGACATTAATAGATATCCTCGTTCAAAGGTGGTGGTGTCATCTCCAATTGTTTGACTTCTTTAAAGCCCAATGGAACGTGAGTAGCCGCGATCACAATCCCACCTTTTTCGAGATAGCTATTTGTAATATTTGCAAAATTATCGCTCGACGCTTTATCAAGAGCAGCTGTTGGCTCATCCAACAGCCAAACAGGACGGTGGGAAACAAACAGCTTTGCCAATGCGATACGTCGGCGCTGACCTTGAGACAAAAACCCAAAGGGAAGATCTAATGTGTGCGACAGCCCAAGAAGTTCGACAGCAGCTTCCGGCGACATGATCAGATCATCGTCAACAGTATCCTCTTGTGCCATTGTCCGTTGCCAGAAATTTAGGTTTTCCAACACAGTAAGCTCAGCTTTCATGGCATTTTTATGCCCGATATAATGACAATATTCTGCGTTAGGCTTGGCTTCTTTGCTATCAGTTTTAATCTCAAATGTGCCACTATCAATAGGAAGCAATCCGGCAAGCGCACGTAAAAGCGTTGATTTTCCAACGCCATTTGGCCCCGAAATTGTCAGTGATTCAGTTGGAGAAAGCTCAAAAGACACATCCGTGAATATAAGCTCTTCACCTCGTTTAACGCTTAAATTTTGAGCAAATATGCGCATCATAAACCTTCTTGGCACTATATTTTGCGTTGCAGCGCAAAAAAATCGATTTAATTGCCAGCTACCCTCTAGTAGAATTGGCCAAAATTACCTATATACCGCGCAGCAACGCACGCGACCCAGCGTTAATTCTAGTCAATGCCGAACAAGGTTATAAAGACCTTATGCGGATAGCGGAAGGGTCGTAACCGCTTTTGTTTAATGCTTTGTCTTAAAAGCGTTAACGCGCACTTCCAGGCTTTGGCCAGAATTCGGCAAGAAAAAAGAAAGTGGGCTTTAATGGCAAAATCTCTTGATAGCTTTAATTGTCGCTCGACACTCACCGCTGCTGGCAAAGAATATACCTATTTCAATTTAAAAACCGCCGAAGCAAACGGCCTTAAAGGTATTTCCAACCTACCATATTCAATGAAGGTTCTACTTGAAAATCTTCTACGCAATGAAGATGGGCGTTCAGTGACCAAAGAAGATATCGAAAATGTTGCCGCATGGCTCGATAACAAGGGCAAAGACGGCAATGAGATTGCTTATCGCCCTGCCCGCGTTTTGATGCAGGATTTCACCGGCGTTCCCGCAGTTGTAGATCTAGCTGCAATGCGTGATGCCATGGTCAGCCTTGGTGGCGACGCGGAGAAAATTAACCCGCTTGTACCTGTTGACCTTGTCATCGACCATTCCGTTATCGTTGATAAATTTGGTACGCCAACCGCTTTTGCGCAAAATGTTGAACTTGAATACCAGCGCAATGGCGAGCGTTATCGCTTCCTAAAATGGGGCCAACAAGCGTTTCAAAACTTCCGCGTTGTGCCTCCAGGAACAGGTATCTGCCATCAGGTAAACGTTGAATATCTTGGCCAAACTGTTTGGATTAAAGAAGAAGACGGCGTTACGGTCGCATATCCTGATACTTGTGTGGGTACAGATAGCCATACCACAATGATCAACGGCCTTGGTGTTTTAGGCTGGGGCGTTGGCGGTATTGAGGCGGAAGCTGCAATGCTTGGCCAACCAATTTCTATGCTCTTGCCTGAAGTTGTTGGATTTAAACTAACCGGCAAAGCCAAAGAAGGCGTTACAGCAACCGATATCGTTTTGACCGTTGTACAGATGCTTCGCCAAAAAGGTGTTGTTGGTAAATTTGTTGAGTTTTTCGGTGCAGGGCTTGATTCAATGTCACTGGCTGACCGCGCAACAATCGGCAATATGGGCCCTGAATATGGCGCGACTTGCGGCTTCTTCCCAGTTGATGGCGAAACAATCAAATACCTAACTCTTTCTGGTCGTGAGGAAGATCGTATAGAGCTTGTTGAAGCCTATTCAAAAGCTCAAGGCATGTGGCGTGATGATGATGGTGCAGATATCGTATTCACAGATACGCTCGAACTTGATTTGGGTGATGTTGTTCCTTCAATGGCGGGTCCAAAGCGTCCTGAAGGCCGTATTTCTTTGGAAGGCATTTCAGAAGGTTTTGCAAAAGCACTTGCAGAAGAATACAAAAAACCAAATCAACTCAATGATCGTTATGATGTAGAAGGCGAAGATTATGATCTTGGCCATGGTGATGTTGCAATTGCAGCGATCACATCATGCACAAACACATCAAATCCATCTGTTCTAATTGCTGCGGGCCTTATGGCGCGTAATGCCGTTGCAAAGGGATTAGATTCAAAACCTTGGGTTAAAACATCTCTCGCACCTGGATCACAAGTTGTTGCAGAATATCTAGAAGCATCAGGCCTGCAAGATGACCTTGATAAAATCGGCTTCAACTTGGTTGGTTTCGGTTGCACCACATGTATTGGTAACTCAGGACCACTCAACCCACCAATATCAAAAACCATCAATGACAAAGGCTTAATCGCAGCCGGGGTGTTATCTGGTAACCGTAACTTTGAAGGACGCGTATCACCGGATGTACAAGCAAACTACCTCGCGTCGCCTCCACTCGTTGTTGCATATGCATTGGCAGGCTCAGTGCAAAAAGATCTCACAACCGAGCCTTTGGGGCAGGATCAAGACGGCAATGATGTTTTCTTAAAAGACATCTGGCCATCAAATGCTGAGATCCAAGAATATGTGATGAAATATGTCACGCGTGAGCTGTTTGCAGAAAAATATGCTGATGTATTTAACGGTGATGAAAACTGGAAGAATGTAAAAGTTCCTGAAGGCAACACATATGCATGGGATGATAATTCCACTTATGTGCAAAACCCGCCATATTTTGTTGGTATGGGTAAAGAAGCAGGCGGCACCTCGGATATACACAATGCGCGTGTGCTTGGCCTGTTAGGCGATAAAATCACCACAGACCACATCTCACCTGCAGGCTCGATCAAAGCCCAATCTCCAGCTGGTGAATATCTAATGGATAATGACGTCGCGGTTGCGGACTTTAACCAATACGGCACACGCAGAGGAAACCATGAAGTTATGATGCGCGGCACATTCGCAAACATCCGACTTCGCAATCACATGCTGGGACCAAACGGTCGCGAAGGTGGGTATACAGTTCACTACCCATCTGCTGAAGAGGTTTCAATCTTTGAAGCAGCCATGCGTTATAAAGAAGAAGGTCGCCCATTGGTCATCTTCGGTGGTGTGGAATACGGCAATGGTTCATCTCGTGACTGGGCTGCAAAGGGTACGAACCTGCTTGGTGTTCGCGCTGTTATTACTCAAAGCTTTGAGCGTATTCACCGCTCAAACCTAGTGGGAATGGGTGTTATTCCATTCTGCCTTGAAGAAGGCACATCTTGGGAAAGCTTAGAACTACAAGGTGATGAGACGGTTACAATTGAAGGTTTGACGGACATTCAACCGCGTTCGAAGAAAACGGCCGTGATCACTTATGCAGATGGTAGCGTGAAAAACGTTCCACTGATCTGCCGTGTAGATACGCTTGATGAGGTGGATTACATTAACAATGGTGGCATTTTGCACACTGTGTTGCGTGATTTAGCAGCATAATCAAACAATCTATCAATAAAAGAACCGGGGCATTGCTCCGGTTTTTTTATGCTTTAAGTAGCTCAATGCGCTAATTTAAAGCTCACATTCCAGGTGTACGCGCCTCAAATGCGATCAAAGTTTGATAGATATTCATCCAGAACTCCGCCTTTGATCGATCCTTATTACGTTCAGCAACAAGCGCTCTCGTGAGCACTTCAGAGGCGGCCAAATCCCCATAACTATTACTGATTGATTTCACTATATCGTCAATATCCGCAGTTTCCGCACTCATCCGCCCAAATTCCATCCTCAATTTATATGCTTGGGTAAACATTATTGGAATAATGCTGGATCGTCATTACCCACATATGTACGAGAAAGCTTGCACGTTAGTATTGTATTTTGCTATGAGTTCTATGCAAGGTTACTGGGGCATTAACATGAATAATCAAGCAAATGAACAAGATAAAAGGCGCGGGTTAACCTTCGACGCAATCGTCAATTCGAAAGACGTTGAACAAGCGCTGTTTCTAATTTGCGAGCAATATCCCATTGGGCATAGCACTTATCATTTAGCACAAACGATCGCATTGGAACAAAATGTCGATGCGCCGTTTGTCCGCACAACATATCCGGCAAATTGGGTCGCACGATATCTTTTAAAAGATTATGTCAAAATCGATCCCGTTCTAAAGGAGGGTATGATGCGGGCACTTCCCTATGATTGGTCCGAGATCGAGCCCAGCAAAGAAGCGATCGAACTACTGATTGATTTCCAGTCTCATGGATTGGGTGCTGGTGGGTATTCCATCCCAATTACAGATAAAGTCGGTCGCAGAGCGCTTTTCTCACTCAATTCTTTGCCTGAGGAAGAAAACTGGGGCGAAATTGTCGAACAATTTAAAGAAGACTGGATTGAACTCGGTCAGGTTCTGCACAAAAAGGCCATTCAAGAACTTTATGGTGATGTCGATCCAGCGCCAACTCTGAGCCCAAGAGAGCTTGAAACACTTCACTGGACGGCTTTGGGTAAAGATTACAAAGATATTGCCATCATATTAGATGTTTCAGAACATACTATTCGAACCTATATGCGCACCGCTCGATTAAAGCTAAATTGTTCATCCATGACCCAAGCCGTTGCCAAAGCCAGTAAGCTGCGTTTAATCAACCCATAAAGCTGATTATTCGCCTCGCACATATGTACGAGAACATCTGTGCGAATTTTCTAATTGCCGCGTATCATTCATTATCTCCCCAACGATAAATACACAGGGGATTGAGAATGTTTTTAACTGTTCAAGCAAATGAATATCATAAATACCCAACACTGCTTCAGCAGATGTTTAAGCTTCGCAAGAAGGTTTTCGCTGATCAATTAAACTGGGATGTACCAGTTGAAGGCGATTATGAAAAAGACAGTTATGATGCACTAAATCCGGTATATTTGATGTGGTGCAATGATGAAAAAACCAAGCTTTATGGCGTGGTACGACTTATGCCAACAACCGGTCCAACTCTTCTATACGATGTGTTTCGCAAGACATTTCCTGATGTGATAAGTTTTGAAGCCCCAGGAATTTGGGAAGGCACGCGCATGTGTATTGACCAAGAACTCCTATCTGAAGATCACCCTGAAATTGAGCCTGGATACGCGTTTAGCATGCTTTTATTAGCGTTGTGCGAAGTAGCAATCAAACACGGTATCCACACAATGGTGTCAAACTATGAGCCGCAAATGAAGCGTGTATATCGCCGTGCTGGCATTGATGTGAACGAATTGGGACGATCTGCAGATTATGGCAAATATCCAGTATGCTGCAGCACCTTTGAAGTTTCAAAGCAAGTTTTGGCAACAATGCGTTCAAAGCTCGGTGTAAACGCACCACTTTATCAAATTCCGTCGCCAAAACGCTCAATTGCTGACTATGTACTTGAAGCCGCCTAGCAAATTATATTACACTGTATTTGCGAAATTGAAGCTGTCTTGTGTAATCGTAATGGTCAGTAGCTAGCCTCTGAGGTTCGCCCTTACGATTGCCAAGTTTTAAATAAAAGAACTAAATGACATGCAAAAGAACGATCAAAAACTAGAGCTACTGTTAAAAGAGACTCTTGAAAACGCCAAAATTGCCGGCAGCGAAGCGCTGGTTCATTACCTCAATATGGCTCTTTACGAGCATAAAGAGAACATGAAAATCAATGAATTAAAACGGCTGGGAATTGTTCAAACTCCCAGCGAACATCAGTCTTAGCTATTATCGTCTGCGTCAGCCATAGCCTTGATCAATTCAAGTGCTTTGGCGCGGACTTTAGGATTTTTGATGCGTGCAAATGAGCGGTTTAGTTTAATGCCCTCAGTTGTCGCAATAAACTCAAGATGCTTAGTGGATGAGTTATCCAAGTTCAGAATTTCAGCACCTTTGCTGCTTCCGCTAACCTCAGGAGCTCCATCGAAGAAAAACTCAACTGGTGTCTGCAAAATCTTTGATACTGCTTGAAGACGACTAGCGCCTACACGGTTTGTACCTTTTTCGTATTTTTGAACTTGCTGAAACGTAACGCCCAATGCATCACCCAATTTTTCTTGGCTTAAACCAAGCATGTTGCGGCGGAGCTTAATACGGCCACCTACGTAAACATCAATTGGATTTGGTTTCTTATTCTTCATATTTGTCTCAGTCGTCATTTTTTTTCTTCTTTGTTCTTCTGATTGTTATTATTACTTATTGACAGTTAACAACTTGGCGCAAACCTCTAGTCAGTTACAAGCTATAGTATCACATCGTTTCTCACTACAAGTCGATATTTATTATGAAACTCAATGTTGCATTATAAATCGTTATATTGCAAACGCGACCAGCGACAAACCATGTAATAAGGTTTTTAATCTCTAAAGTGGGTTTAATCAAGATTTGAACGAAAATATCCAAAGAATATCGTATTTAGGGGAAATATCACGAAAATACTCACCACAACGTGATTTTACCCGTGAACAGGTTTTAGCTATAAATTGAAGCTGTCGGGGACTGGCGTAATTTATGCATAAATCAGCATAATTCTAGTAGGACTATTGGTATAGACATGAAAAAACAGCTTTTTTCTTTCATCGGTGCAACGGGCATTGCCCTATCAATGGCATCGGGATTACAAGCCGCTGACAACCTCCAGAACCCAATTGGCGTTGTAGAGCTGTTCACCTCGCAAGGTTGCTCATCATGCCCGCCTGCTGACAAAGCACTCGGTAAACTTATTGAAGAGGGTAAAGTGCTCGCTCTTTCATATCATGTCGACTACTGGAATTACTTGGGTTGGGAAGACACCCTTGCCACCAAGGAAGCAACAGATCGTCAATATGCTTATGCAAAAACATTAAAACGTCGCGGGGTTTATACACCTCAAGTTATCGTCAATGGACGCGATCACCTCGTCGGCAGCAATTACAACGGAATTAAAGCGCGCGTATCAACATTTGATAGCTCAGAACGTGGATTAGCGGTTCCCCTAACCATTTCTGCAAGTAACGACGAAATCAGCATCTCCATTGGAGAAGGCGAAGGTAAGGCCAGCATTGTGGCAGTGTATTTCGATAATGAAAACACCGTCGATATCAAGCGCGGCGAAAATCGCGGCAGACAAATCACCTACCATCACTCTGTTAAAGACATTGAGACAATTGGTATGTGGTATGGCAAGGCCCAAGAGATCAAGCTGCCAATGGCCGTAATGGAAAAAGTCAAAGATGGTGGCGCAGCAATCCTATTGCAATCTATGGCCAGCGAAGGCACGCCTTCGGCCATATTGGGCGCGGCAAGCTATAAAGGCTAATTGGGTATTTAACCCTAACCAAAAAGACCGACCTTGAAAGGTCGGCCTTTATGGCGGTGTCATCCAATTAGTGAACCTGTTCATCGAAAAAGTCGGTGGGCTGGGGGGCTATTGGCCGACTTTAGGAACATTTTTAATTAAATGACAAGTGTAAGATCGTCGCCAAATATGGAGAGGATTTGACCAAAAGATGGCGAAAACGTGGTCGCGCAGTAAAGTATCCCAACGTAAGTTTACCATCTCGTGAGGTGTGTTAATAAGCGTGAAATTTAAGCGTTTTCCCTAAAAATGTGACTGCTATTCTCGAAAATACGTCCATAAGAACAAAAAGCAGGCCAGCAAGAAAAAAATGCTACCAAACATTGACCAAAAATGTCCAATGCTCGCCATAATAAAACCGAACGCGGATATCACAAACAATACCCAACCCGCTATTTCTATCTTTCTGTTTGTCATTATAAAGATCTGCCTACAACGCTTAATTAGAAAATGATCAAGCGCAAATTCTCATCATTCCGTCAATCCCAATCTTTGAAAAGAAGTGAATAATATTAAAGTCTAATCTTGCATTTTTGAAAATCACACGCAAAGATAGGCTATTAATAAGGGAATATAGATGGCAGATCAGGCAAGTAGCAAACAATCATCCCATGACAATCAGGTTCTTGTGGACCTTGCAACTTACAAACGCCAGAAAGACCCCATCCCCGTCACATTTCATCGCACTGAATTAGACCGCATATTGCAGATATATTCGCGCCATGTCGGCACGGGGATCTGGCGGGATTACGCAATTGATCATATGAAAGATCGGGCCGTTTTCTCAATCTATAAACGTGCCAGTGAAGTACCAATGTTCACCATTGAGAAAGAACCAAAGCGTGCCCGCAAACAAGGCGCCTATAGCGTTGTGAACGCAAGCGGACTTGTTTTAAAGCGCGGGCACGAACTACCTCAAGTTCTTAAAGTTCTTGATAAGGTAAAAGCCGATAAATAAAGGCTAGTGCTCCTCACCACGATCAACAAGAACAGAGCATTGCGCATGACGGACAATGCGCGCCGCTGTAGATCCGATCAGAAAATCCTGAATGCCAGGATTGTGTGAAGCTGTTAGGATCAGATCAATGCCAGCGTCTTCTGCATATTGCAAAATTTCCACATGCGGGCGGCCACGTTTGACGACAATCTCGGCATGAATATCATTGTCAGATATGATCTTTTTAAGCCGCTTGCGGGTGTCTTCCACCCCTTCATCAACGACATCCTTTGGCACAGCGAAATCCATATAACTTGGAATTTCTTCTCCAACATAGATGACCTTTAATTCGCCGCCTGCGTCACATAATTCTTGGCCGCGCTTTAAAATTTTCAATCCATGCTCTTTATGAGCAATATCAAAGGCAACAAGGACTTTCTGGAACATGACATTCTCCTTACATCATCATTTATAATATCATGATACATGAGGAGAATTTGTCAGCATTGATACAGATCAAGCAGCAGTTCTAATCTTTATATAGGTTCCCAGGATAGGTATTAAGATCAGGATCGGTCTCCTGCCCTTCACCAAGCGCAAGCTGCATAATCGTCGTATCAAGCCATCTGCCATGTTTGTAGCCGGTTGCCTTCATAACACCTGAATGCTCAAACCCGGCTTTTGCATGTACAGCAATAGATGCAGCGCTTGCCCCACCGATAACCGCGATCATTTGGCGGAACCCACGGTCCTTTGAAGCTTTGATAAGATCAACTAATAATTTGTAGCCCACTCCTTTGCCTTGAGCAGAAGGCGAGAGATAAATGGAATCTTCAACAGACCATCTATACGCAGGGCGTGGTCTAAATGGTCCTGCATACGCATAACCAAGAATTTCACCATCTTCCTCAGCGATCAAATAAGGATAGTTTTGGGAGGTTAAAGCCGTGAACCTGCGCGTCATCTCAGCATGATCAGGCACTGTCAGCTCGTAAGTTGCTGTCCCGTGCTCCACACTATGGCGATATATTTCAACAATGGCATCGAGATCGTTCTCACTGGCTGCGCGGATTAGTAAACTCATACAAATATTCCCAATAAAAAAGGCGGCATAAAAGCCGCCTTAATAATCAACTTTATAAGTATATTACTATTCGCGATTACCTAGGAATTGCAACAAGAACATGAACATGTTGATGA
>JAHDEP010000322.1 GCA_020628775.1 Rhizobiaceae bacterium
CCTCTTTTTTCGACCATCCCAGGTGCAGGATCTTTTACAATCTTACTCATCAGTAATGCACCTTCTTCTCTACGAATTTAAATTGCAGAACTGTCAAAGCTCCAACGACAACAAGCAAGATCACAGACTGTGCAGCTGAGGACCCAAGATCCTGCCCAACAAAGCCATCGGAAAACACTTTGTAGACCAAAATCGTTGTCGATTGCTGCGGACCACCAGAGGTGATTGTGTGGATGACGCCGAAGGTCTCAAAGAATGCGTAAACGATATTTACAACCAGTAAGAAGAATGTTGTTGGCGATAAAAGGGGCAGTACAATTGTGTAGAAACGACGCCAAAATCTTGCCCCATCAATTGCTGCAGCTTCAATAACCGAGCGTGGCACAGCTTGTAGCGCTGCAAAGAAAAATAAGAAATTGTAGCTAATCCGCCCCCATGCAGATGCGACAACTACCAGCCCCATGGCCTCCTCGCCATTTAAAACATGGTTCCAATCATAACCTAACTGGCCCAAATACCAGGACACGATACCCACACGCGTATTGAACATGAACAACCACAACACACCTGCAATTGCAGGGGCCACCGCATAGGGCCATATGAGCAATGTTCGATAGGTGGATGCACCTTTGATTAATCGATCAGCCAATACGGCAAGAAATAATGCCGGCACCATCGATACGATTGTGACAAGTGTAGAGAAAAGCGCGGTCGTTCCAAACGCTGACAAATAGTATTTATCAGTGAGCAGAAATTCAAAATTTCCAAACCCAACAAACTGGGACGACAACCCAAATGGGTCGGGTATAAACATTGACTGCCATATGGCTTGCCCGGCGGGATAGAAAAAGAATACCCCAGATATTAAAATCTGCGGAAACACCAGACATAGCGGCAGAAGCCAGCCGTTAAAGCGAACGCGTTTTTCCATAAACTTGATCCAATTTTAAGAGGCTGTCGGAAGAGAAATTTCTTCCGACAACCACATGCTTGGGAGAGTTCTAGCGGTTTGCTTGCTCAAAGCGACGAAGCAATGGATTGCCGCGCTCAACCGCACTATCAAGTGCTTCTTGAGCTGTTTTGTCACCTGACCAAACAGCTTCCAACTCTTCATCGATAATGCCACGGATCTGATCAAATGAACCAAGACGCAAGCCTTTTGAATTCGCTGTTGGCTCTTTTGCGGTCATTTGAATAACGGCAATATCTGTACCTGGGTTTTCATTGTAAAACCCGTCAGCTTTGGTTTTGTCACCAGCAGCTGATGTGATCGGTAGGTAACCAGTATCCTGGTGCCATTTGGCTTGGATATCAGTTGAAGACAGGAAGTTTAAGAATGCAGCTGTTGCTTTGTATTCATCCGCATCATGACCTTCCATTACCCATAAAGATGCACCGCCGATAATTGTGTTTTGCGGAGCGCCAGATGCTTCTGACCAATATGGCAATGGACGAACTTCAAATTCAAACTCAGCTTCACTTTTGATCCCAGCATAACCAGCAGAGCTTTCTGTAAACAGCGCGCATTCGCCAGCACGGAAGTTTGCACCACCTTCATTGCGGCGACCAGCGTAGAAGAACTTACCTTCCTTAGCCCAGTCACCCATTGTTTGGATGTGCTTAACTTGTAGCGGGCTGTTAAATGAAAGCTCTGTATCTAGCGCTGCAAAACCATTGTCTTTCGTTGCAAATGGAGTGTTGTGATACGCGGAGAAGTTTTCCAAATGGATCCAGCTCTGCCAAGCAGTTGTTAGCGGACATTCGCTACCAGCAGCTTTAAGTGTATCTAGCACTTCGCCAACTTTATCCCATGTCGACAAATCAACATCGCCAGCGATACCTGCTTCTTTTAGAGCGTCTTTGTTAACCCACAACACTGGTGTTGATGAGTTAAACGGCAATGACAACATTTGGCCGTCAGTTGAAGTGTAATAACCTTTAACTGAACCGATGAAAGCATCTTGGTCGAATGTAGCACCTGCATCACTCATCACTTCAAATACGGGTTTAACAGCGCCTTTAGCGCTCATCATTGTTGCGGTACCAACTTCAAAAACCATCAAAATGTTTGGTTGTTCGCCAGCACGGAAAGCAGCAATACCAGCATTGAGCGTTTCTGAATAATTACCTTTGTGAGAAGCCGTAACTTTATAGTCGCTTTGGCTGCTATTAAATGTTTCTACCTGCTCAGCAACCAGATCGCCAAGGCGACCAGTGAATGCGTGCCAGAATTGAATTTCGGTCTGCGCAACCGCCAAAGTAGGCGTAAGCGCTGTTGAACAAAGAGCAACTGCTCCAAGAACTAAATTCTTCATGATTATCCTCCCAGATAGTTTTGTCTCGAATTAAACGCCATATCGCGGCATCG
>JAHDEP010000057.1:0-7350 GCA_020628775.1 Rhizobiaceae bacterium
ATGCCAGCCACGCCTTCGAAAGTGTGGGCCGCATTACAAGAAGTTTCAACGCAACAAGCAGCAGAATAGGAGAGTTATTATGTCTGAGCTCAAATATCACAAAGCTTCAAACGCTTCTGAAGCTGCAAGTCTCATCAGCGGTACTGAAGATGGTAAGTTCTTGGCCGGTGGCCAAACGCTACTGCCGACTATAAAAGCCAAATTGGCAGCGCCAAGTGATCTTGTCGATGTCAGTGGTGCAAGCGACATGATTGGCGTTTCAGTGAGCGGGAACTCGATTTCTATCGGCGCAATGACCACGCATGCAGATGTTGCGGGTAATCCTGAACTCAACGCGGTTTGCCCATCTATTTGCGCACTTGCGGGTAATATTGGTGATCCAGCAGTTCGTCACAAAGGCACTATTGGCGGCTCTGTTGCCAATAATGATCCGGCTGCTGATTATCCTGCAGCTTTGCTCGCATTGGGCGCTACAATTACGACCAATAAACGAGACATCTCAGCGGATGACTTCTTTGTTGGATTGTTTGAGACAGCGCTTGATGATGGTGAAATCATCACCAAAGTAAGCTTTGATGCACCGGAAAAGGGCGCTTATGCCAAATTTCCGAACCCTGCATCTCGCTATGCAATGGTGGGTGTTTTCGCTGCGAAATCCTCAGCAGGTGCGCGTGTTGCTGTTACTGGCGCAGGCTCCGATGGTGTATTCCGTCAATCAGATATGGAAGCTGCGCTTGATGCTTCATGGAGCGCTGATGCCGTCTCCGGTGTAAACGTATCAGCAAACAATCTCTTGTCTGACATTCATGGTGACGCAAATTATCGTGCGAATTTGGTCAAGGTGATGGCCTCTCGCGCTGTTGCAAATGCATGATGAAATGATCAAACTATCCCCGGAGCGTTTGTGCTTCGGGGATATCAAATAATATGACGAAAACTTCTTCAATTCCTCTTCCCTCCTCAATTGATGCGACCTTAGAATTACTGAGGGCCAACGACTATGTCTGCGATCGAAGCCTTGCGACGCTGACATATCTATCGCTTACGCTTGATCGTCCCATATTTCTTGAAGGTGAAGCGGGTGTGGGGAAAACAGAACTTGCGCGAACACTTGCAACAGCGCTTGGTCGAGATCTTATACGCTTGCAGTGTTATGAAGGGTTAGACGCGAGCACTGCCGTTTACGAGTGGAACTTTGCTGCCCAAATGCTGGCGATGAAAGGCTCAGACCAAGACATTGATATTTATGATGAGAAATTTCTAATCCGCCGACCGCTTCTTCAAGCGATGGAAAAACATGGCGGTGGACCACCTGTGCTTTTGATTGATGAGATCGATCGCACCGATGCACCGTTTGAGGCTTTCCTTTTAGAAGCGCTTTCTGATTATCAAGTCACCATTCCAGAAATCGGTACTATTAAAGCGCCATCGCCTCCCATTGTAATACTCACATCAAATCGGACGCGGGAAGTGCATGACGCGCTTAAACGCAGATGTCTTTATCATTGGGTGGATTATCCTGATTTTGACCGCGAGTTGGAAATCATCAAATCGCGCATCCCGGAGGCTGCAGATGCATTGAGCCGAGAGATTGTCGCCTTTGTGCAAGAGTTGCGTTCAGAGAACTTTTTCAAAAAGCCCGGTCTGGCGGAAACTATAGATTGGGCGAGTTGTTTGGTGGCGCTCGATGTCGTGGCGCTATCGCCAGACGTCATTGCAGATACGATTGGTGCCATGCTGAAATATCAAGATGATATTGCCAAGCTGCAGGGGTCCGAAGTTTCGCGCATATTAGAGGCGAGCAAAGCCAAACTTGGTGCCGATGGCTAGCGCAAATTCAATGCTGGTAAATAGAGATGATGGGCGTTTGGTCGATAATATCATCTATTTCTGCCGAGCTTTGCGTCGGGCAGGGGTTCCTGTTGCACCTTCGCAAATTAAAGATCTTATTCGTGCTGTAAAAGTAGTTGGGTTTTCGCGCAAACAGGACTTTTATCAAACCTTGCTCGCATGCCTGATCACAAAGCGTGAGCATATCCAAGTGTTTGACCAGGTGTTTCAATTATTCTGGCGCGACCCTGAATTTCTCAACAAAATGATGCAGACGCTTTTGCCATTTGCGCAGAATTTAGATGAAGAACCGCCAGAACCAAAAGCTGCTGCAAATCGCGCAGCTGAAGCGATGTCTGATAATTTACCGCCGCCAATGGCGCGTGAGACTAAAAATCAGGAGGAACTTGTTCTTGATGCGCAATTTAGTTTTTCTCAAAACGAGCGTTTGGCATCGATGGATTTTGAACAAATGTCCAATGCTGAAATTACGGATGCTGAACGCGCAATTGCGCAACTAGATTTTCATTTTCCCAAACGGTTTTCAAGACGAACGCGCGCGAGTGTGAGGGGAGAGAGAATAGACATCCGTGCGAGCATACATCATGCCCGCACAAATGGTGGCGAAGTCTTGAAATTGCTTCGTAAGCGGCGAATAGAGAAGCCTCGAAATTTGATTATTCTAATCGATATATCTGGCTCAATGTCCGCTTATTCGCGGATGATGATGCATTTTGCCAATGCGATCTCTACAAATCGGCAGCATTCCAATACGAGCAGTTGGGCACGTATTCATACTTTCACCTTTGGTACGCAGCTTACCAATATTTCCCGTCTCATTGCCGATCGAGACCCTGATGTTGCTCTTAAATCTGTGGGGCAATCAGTGCAAGATTGGGATGGGGGTACTAAAATTGGCGAGAACTTGGAGGATTTTAATCTTCATTGGTCCCGCCGTGTTCTAACCTCTGATGCCGTTGTTTTGTTGATGACTGATGGTCTGGAACGCGGTGACACAATGGTTTTGGAAAATCAGATAAAGCGCCTAAAGCTATCATGTGATAAACTGATCTGGTTAAATCCATTGCTGCGGTTTGATGAATTTAAGCCTTTGGCAAATGGTATTAAAACAATATTGCCGCATGTCGATAAGTTAGTGAGTTGTCACAATATCAACTCACTAACGGAGCTTTCGCAGGCTTTCGATCGTTAAGATCTATCAGGTTATAACCGCCCAGATGGCAATTCCCGATAATAGGATGTTGCTCAACAAGCCGCCGACAAAAACCATCGTTCTCGGGCCACCAGCCACTTTTCCCAAGCCAGAATAATAAACTGCCCAAAACAGCATGCGAAATCCGAAATAGACGATTGCGACCCAATTTACCAATGTTGGCGATGCACCTGCTACGATTGCGACCAGTAGCGCCCAACCAAATGCTGGGAAGTTCTCGACTGAGTTTGAATAGGTTCTAAGAACACGAAAACTGAGTTTGGTATGGTCATATTTTAACGGCAAGCCGGGTACTTGTTCTTCGTGAAGAAAGGCAAGTGGTGCGCTTAAAAAATTCTGTATCAGCGTTGCCAGTGATAAAATTGCAAGTATGAGGAATGAGGTTTGATAAGCTGCCAGATAAGGCAAAGCGTCAAATAGTGAATTCATAATCGTTTTCTTTCTAATTTAAATGATCAAAGCGTTTTTTTTTGGATTGCTCGCCTGGCGCTCAACTTTCGTGTTGCGATGAGTGCGTATCAAAATCCTGTTTTATAGTTCGTGATTTTGCTGGCAAATATTGGTCTGAAACCATCATGTAATTCTCCTTTTTTGATGTTTTTTGTAACAATGGAGAAAATCTAAATATGTTAAAGAACATTTTTAAAAAACTGCTAGTATTTAAAAAACGGAGCAGAATGCATGCCTTACAGTAGCGAACATAAAGAACAAACTCGCATTAGAATTGTGGAAGCCGCTCGTGTTCTTTTTAACAGGCACGGGTATCAAAACGTGACCATTGATATGGTGATGGATGATGCGGGGTTAACTCGTGGTGGATTTTATAATCACTTTAAAAATAAAGAAGCGCTGTTTAATGCTGCGGTGACGAGTTTCTTGATGGGGCGCGGGGCGCAATGGCGCGACGAAGCCGGGGTTGATCTGACGAATTTAAAACCCGAAATGGTTCAGCAAATGATCGATGCGTATTTATCGAACAAGCACTTAAAAGATATCGACGGCCAATGTCCGATGATTGCACTGCCATCTGATATTGCGCGTTCGAGCACCGAAGTTCAAAACTCGTTTCAGGAATTGCTAACCGCAATGGTTTGGCTGTTTGAAACAAATATGAAATCGAACGCACCCAATAATAAACGCGATGCCTTATCTATGGCAGCGCTTTGTGTCGGTGGTATGGTTTTGGCACGTACACTACCTGATTCTACCTTGGCAGAGGATATACGAAATGCAGCGCATTCAGCTGCGATTGATATTTTTAACGCGAAGATTTAAAGGGATTATTGGGCTTTTTGCCCATTTTGCCAGACTGATAATATCTCGATTTGATCGTTAATGTGCACAAAGTTGCCAAATGCTCCTTTGTTTAAATGGCCATATTCTTGCGTGATATTTAGATATCGTGCGGGATAGTTTGATGCCATTGAAAGCGCTTCTTCCATATTGCAATTTGTTTCTTTTGCCATGAAGCGAACCGCTGAGATCATATCTAAATCTGCGCCTGCAAGAGTGCCATCACTAAGGGTTAATCGCCCGTCCTGTCGTTTCACTATCCGTCCATTCAGCTCAAATTCTGATTGATCAGTGCCGATTGTCGACATTGCATCAGTCACTAAAAACAACTTGCCAGAACCGGATTTCATTTTAAGGGCGATGTTAATTGCATCTGAATTTACGTGGTAACCATCAGCTATAAGACCGCAATAGATATTGTCGGTATTCAAAGCTGCACCGACAATCCCTGGTTCGCGATGGGTTAGCGGGCTCATGGCATTAAACAAATGTGTGACCGATGATACGCCCGCTTTAAATGCTTGCTTAGCTTCTAATGCCGTTGCCGCGCTATGCCCCAAGCTGAGATGAATGCCGCAGGCTGCAAGTTGTGCGATTTGATCACTGTCCACCGCTTCGGGCGCAAGTGTGATCAGCAAGTTACTGATGTTGCGTTTGGCTTCACATAAGATGCCAATGTCTTTATCGCTCATACGTCGGATGAGATTTGGACTATGCGCACCTTTTTTAATCGTCGATAGATGAGGCCCTTCCAAATGCAAACCAAGAAACCCCGGCAGGCTTAAACTCTCAGCTTCAATCGCAGCTTCAATTGCGCGCTCAGTGATCTCAGGCGTATCGGTGATTAAAGTTGGCAGGAGCGCTGTTGTGCCAAAAGGTAGATGCGCTTCGCAAATTGTTTGAAGTCCATCAAGCGAGGGATTCTCGTTAAGTAAAACCCCGCCGCCGCCATTAACCTGCAGATCGATAAACCCTGATGTGAGCAGTCCGGCATTGAGCTCAACGCATTGATAATCAGAGCCGATATTATCGATGGCAACAATGCCTTCAATGCGATCATCCTTTAAAAGCAACGCGCTGTTGTGATGCATTTGTTGACCGTCAAAAATGGTGGTACCGATATATGCGCTTTTCTCACTCATACTGTTTCAGTCACTTTATTAAGATGTGGTGGCTTGTCCGGATCAAGGCCAAGTTTGCGAGATAATTGCTCAATAAAGCAGTAAAAGCTTACAACCTGAACCAGAGGTCCTGTTATCGGGTGTTGTGTTGATACAGAGCTGATTGAATTTAGTTTTGGTTGTTTCGGTGCGGTGATAAAGACATCAACGCCCTGATCTGCAATTTGCAAGCATGAATCAATCACGCTCTGGCTTGATGCGTCATTTGAGGCAAGTGCGAGAACGGTAAATCCATCCTGCGCGATAGATACTGGTCCATGCAAAACTTCCGCGGAGCTAAATGCTTCTGCGTGGAGTTGGCATGTCTCTTTAAATTTTAATGCGCATTCCTGCGCAATTGCCGATGATGGCCCGCGTCCTAAGACGTAAAGCGACTGGTTTTGATTGCTATTGGACGCAATGTGATTGGTTAAACTGGACCAATCGCAAGAGAGCGCTTTTTCAAAACTTGCTGGGAGGGCCTTAATTGCGGAAAGTAATTCATCATCTTGTTTCCACTGAGCAATGACCATTAATCCGGCCACAATCGATAAGACGAATGTTTTTGTTGCTGCAACGCTTAACTCAGGGCCAGCGCCGATATTGATATTTTGATCACTTAATAATGCAAGCGGTGACGTTGAATTATTCGTCAGCGATAACAACAGCGAACCACCATCTTTTGCAGTTTTGCTCATCGCTATAATATCGGGGCTTTCACCTGATTGGCTGATGGCAAAAGATGCAGCGTTTTTCAAATTCATTGAGCCGCCATAAACTGAACTGATGGACGGCCCGGTGGAGGAAACCGGGATGCCCATCAGCAGTTCAATTGCATATTTCAAATATGAAGAGGCGTGATCAGATGATCCGCGTGCAATTGTGGTGACGACATGTGGATTTTGCTGACGTAATAAGTCACCAATATGCTCGGTTATCCCGCGACCATTTTTGACCAATTCACGCGTTAGTTCTGGGATAGACGCGATCTCAGCAGCCATGTGTGTCTGTGTAACGTTATTCATTAGTTACCTTTATCTCCAATTTGTAGTTCGGCAACAAAGTCATATGCATCGCCGCGGTAAATTGATTTCGTAAATTCAACAACTTGACCCGTGGGCAGGTATGAAACGCGCTCAATGTTTAAGCCAGCGCTACCTTCTTCGATGTCAAGCAGTGTTGCATCTTCACCGGTCAAATTCATCGCAGATATGCGCTGGATCGCGCGACACGGTTTATGGCCTGATCGTTCAAGATGTTCGTAAAGGGATGCATCCACATTTTCTGGATCGGATAGGTATTTAGGTGATAGCGAAGCGCGCTCTAAAGCTAGCGGCTTGCCATTGCCTTTACGTAATCGAGACAATCTTGCGACCAAGCTGCCGGATGTTAAGCCCAGCGCCATGATCTCTTCAGGCGAAGGTGAAAACAAGCCCTTTTCCAAGAATGTTGAGGTCACGACCATGCCGCGTCTTGCCATATCTTCGGTGAAAGAAGTAAGGCGCGTAAGCGATTGTTGAACGCGCTGAGTTTGAGGTGCAACCGTGGTGCCGGAACCTTGTTTTTGAACCACCAAGCCTTGTTTGACGAGTTCCTGAACTGCTTTTCGGACTGTAATTCGAGAGACATCCGCTATTTCAGCAATCTCACGTTCTGAGGGCAGGGGTTCGCCAGCTTGCATGCCACCCGATTTGATAATCTCGTTAAGGTGATCTCTGAGCTGTTGATATAAAGGTCCGCTATATTGGTTCGCCCAGTTTTCGGGCATTAAAGCAATTTCAAACGCGCTTGCCATCAGCTTACCTCCAACTTAGAAAAATGCTGCACGGCAAG
>JAHDEP010000057.1:7450-14953 GCA_020628775.1 Rhizobiaceae bacterium
TCAAACGCGCTTGCCATCAGCTTACCTCCAACTTAGAAAAATGCTGCACGGCAAGAGCTGCCGCCCCGGACACTGCATCACCTAGCGGTGGCTGTATCCTTTTTCTAAGATTACTATTGATGAGATCTGCGTATAGTTTGCCCAGACCACCGAGCATGCAGAATTTTTGATTTTTATCGATCAGGATTGCATTGAGTGTTTCTTCAACATCATTGACCGCTTTGCGTAAAATAGTTTGCGCAATTGGGTCTCTTTGTTTTGCGTATTCAAATATCAAAGGTGCAAATGTTCCAAATTCACCTGGTTGGGCTTTATGCGCATATTCCACAATATCGTTTGGATCATTATCAAATTGCGCCAGAACTTCAGCGGTAAGATCAGAGCCATCATGAATACCGTCATAGGTCAAAAGAGCTTCTTGCAGTAATGCACGACCCAATCTAGAGCCGCTGCCAAGATCGCCAACCATATAACCCCAGCCGCCAACGGTTTTAACTTCGCCTTTCACACGATAAATAAATACAGATCCGGTGCCGATGATTGCGACAGCACCATCTGCAGAACCTATCGCACCTTGAAGCCATGTCACCGCATCGTTTTCTATGATGCAGTTTCTAAATGGAAGGTTCTGCGCTGTTCTTTCAGAGTAATTACCTGAATTAGCGCCTGCTAATCCTAAATAAGCATCGGCTTGTGATAATAAACTAACAGGTAGATTTGCATCTTGAAAAGCGGCCGCACAAGCTGAGATGATGTTATCTTGAGCTGCATCAAAATTTGTCATGATGTTGGCAGCGCCAGATTCGCCCATACCCAGCTGCTTACCAGTTCTGTCACACACGACAGCTCTGCAGCCTGTTCCTCCACCATCTACACCGACAAGATAATTCATTGAAAACTCCTTACGCATATAATACCAATTAAATACCATTAACCAAGAGTTTTTTTGAGAAAAATTATTTTTAATTCTAAATTATTGATTTTTAAATATAATTTACATGATGCCCACAAGTCCATCCTAAAAAGGTTAACGATGGACTAGACAAATGGTTCTAAATTGGTATCTTTGTTTTAGGAGATGAGATTTATGCATCGCAAGACAACGGAACAAAGAAATGAAATCGCCAGTAACATCGACGCTATGGATGTCGATGCAGCTGCTGCTATTTTATTTAGCGGGCAGGTCGCTGCCGCAAAGGCTGTTGAGAATGCTTTGCCGCAACTGGTTCAAGCATCCGCTTTTTTAGCGCAAAGTGTTCGTCAGGGCGGAAATCTTATCTATTGTGCTGCCGGTAGTTCTGGTTTGATGGCGCTTGCCGATGGACTTGAATTACCGGGTACATATGGGATCCCTCACGATAGAATAAAGATATTGCTCGCAGGTGGTGATGCTGCACTAAAAGAACTGCGCGGTGGCCCCGAAGATGATGAGGATCTTGCCGCTGATGATGTGAAAGAGGCAAATCTATCAAGCAACGATGCGATCATTGTTCTATCTGCAAGTGGCACGACGCCCTACGCGGTGAAGGCGCTTAGCATTGCAAAATCGATTGGTGCGAAATCAATCGCGATAGCAAACAATTCAAATACGCCTTTGTTGAACCAGGCTGATGTCGGAGTTTATCTTCCCACTCCGCCAGAAGTTATTGCCGGTTCAACGCGCATGGGCGCAGGTTCCGCGCAAAAAATTGCATTGAATATTATGTCGACATTAATGGCGATTGAACTGGGACATGTGCATGACGGGCACATGGTGAACCTCATTGCAGATAATGAAAAACTGATCCAGCGCGCCCGCGCAATGGTGATTGATATTTCGGGTTGTGACCAAGCTTGTGCGGAAGCTGCCCTTAATGAGAGTTCGGGTGCCGTTAAACCAGCAGTTTTGTTGGCGAGCGGTGCGAAGGACAAGGAAACAGCACAGAATATACTAGAAAGTAACGGTCAAAAACTTCGACCCTCGCTTTCGATGTTGAAAGAGAGCGAAGGCTCTGAATTGAAGAAGGCGTGATATGCGCGACTATGGGAGTAGTGACATGAAAAACACGATTATCAAGACCCTATTACTATGTTCAACGGTTTTAGGTACAACAACACTAGCAAATGCAGAAGACGTTACGCTGACAATTGAAAGCTGGCGTAATGATGACCTTTCAATCTGGCAGGATAAAATCATCCCTGCTTTTGAAGCTCAAAATCCTGGCATTAAAGTAAAGTTCACACCATCTGCGCCTGCGGAATATAACGCGGTGCTAAACTCGAAATTGGATGCAGGTTCTGCAGGTGATCTTATCACGTGTCGTCCTTTTGATGCGTCTTTGAGCCTTTACGACAAAGGTCAATTGGCATCTTTGGCTGATCTTGAGGGAATGAAAAACTTCTCTGATGTTGCCAAATCTGCATGGATTACAGATGACGGTAAAAACCCGTTCTGTGTGCCAATGGCATCCGTTATTCATGGCTTTATCTATAATGCAGACGCATTTGCAGAGCTAGGTATTGAAGTGCCAACAACTGAGGCGGAATTCTTTGCCGCATTGGACAAAATTAAAGAAGACGGTAGCTACTTACCAATGGCCATGGGTACCAATGACCAATGGGAAGCTGCAACAATGGGCTATAACAATATTGGTCCAAACTATTGGAAAGGCGAAGAAGGTCGTACAGCACTTATTCGCGGTGAGCAAAAACTCACAGACGAAGCTTGGATTGCACCATATCGCCAATTGGCAAAATGGAAAGACTATCTAGGTGACGGTTTTGAAGCTCAAACTTATCCAGATAGCCAAAACTTGTTCACGCTTGGTCGTGCAGCAATTTATCCAGCAGGTTCATGGGAAATTTCAGGCTTTAATACACAAGCAGACTTTAAAATGGGTGCGTTCTTCCCGCCTGTGCCAAATGCAGGTGATGAGTGCTATATCTCCGATCATACGGATATCGGTCTTGGCATGAATGCTGCAACGGAAAATGCAGAAGCTGCAAAAACATTCCTGAACTGGGTTGGCACAAGTGAGTTTGCATCACTTTACGCAAATGCGCTTCCGGGCTTCTTCCCATTGTCAGATGCTCCGGTGACACTTGAAGATCCGCTTGCTCAAGAGTTCATCTCATGGCGTGGTAAGTGTAATTCAAGTATCCGCTCAACATACCAGATCCTTTCTCGTGGTACTCCAAACTTGGAGAATGAAACATGGAACGCATCTGTTGCTGCAATTAAGGGCACAGAAACTCCAGAAGCCGCTGGTGCGCGCCTGCAAGAAGGCCTTGCATCATGGTATAAACCACAAATGAAGTAATAGGATTGGCGGGTTCGATCTAAAGAATCCGCCAGTTTTGATCTAACGGCTGGGAGCAATTATTCATGGCAAACGGAATTCCGAAAAAGAAAACCCGGTGGCACATCCTGGTATTCTTGCTACCAGCCGTCCTTGTTTACACGACTATTATGATCCTGCCATTATTTGGCACATTGCAATTATCGCTCTTCAGTAATGTTGATAATGAACGTATTTTCGTTGGGCTTGATAATTTTCGCACGCTGTTTGGCGATCCAAGATGGTCGGAGAGTTTTTGGAACGCGCTTGGAAATAACACTTGGTTTTTCGTTGTGCATATGTTGGTTCAAAACCCGATTGGCATTTTGTTAGCGGCCTTGTTGAGCAGTCCAAAATTGCGCATGAGCGCGTTTTATCGAACATCAATTTTCGTACCGACCATCTTATCATTCGTCATAATCGGTTTTGGTTGGAAGCTTATATTATCGCCCATTTGGGGGATCGCTCCGAGCTTGCTTGATGCGGTGGGATTAAAAAGCCTGTTTGCACCATGGCTTGGCAAAGAAGAATACGCACTAACAACATTGAGCTTGATCTCAGTATGGCAATATGTCGGTATCCCGATGATGCTGATTTACGCCGCTTTGCTCAATATTCCCGATGAAGTTTTAGAAGCTGCGGAATGCGATGGGATTACCGGTATGAACCAGTTTTGGAAGATCAAACTGCCGCTGATACTACCTTCGATCGGCATCATCTCGATCCTAACGTTCGTTGCCAACTTTAACGCATTTGACTTGATCTATGCAGCGCAGGGCGCGCTTGCAGGTCCGAATTATTCAACCGATATCTTAGGTACATTCCTCTACCGAACATTCTTTGGCTTCCAGCTGCAATTGGGTGATCCACATATGGGCTCAACCATTGCGTCCGCCATGTTTGTAATCATTCTTATCGGCGTATGTATCTATCTATTCACCATTCAAACGCGCATGCGTAGATACCAATTTTAGGAGCGGTTATCATGAATTCTTCCCATCGCTCTTTGTTCCGATCCGTTGCCGCGCACGGTATTTTGATCACATATACGATCATCGCGCTATTTCCGGTTTTCGTGATTTTGATCAATTCCTTCAAAACACGAAAAGCAATTTTCAGAGAACCACTCGCGTTACCTGATGCGACAAGTTTTAGCTTGATCGGGTATGAAACTGTGTTCAAGCAAGGTGACTTTTTTTTATATTTTCAGAACAGTTTAATTGTCACGCTCGTGTCTCTCTTTTGCGTCTTGCTATTTGGCGCAATGGCAGCTTTTGCATTGGCTGAATATCGCTTTAAAGGCAATTCGCTGATGGCGCTCTATCTCGCGCTTGGCATCATGATCCCAATTCGCTTGGGTACCGTTGCCATATTGCAGTTGATGGTCTCCACGGGGTTGGTCAATACACGAACTGCATTGATCCTAGTTTACACAGCGCAAGGATTGCCGCTGGCGGTATTTATTCTGTCCGAATTTATGCGACAAGTTTCAGATGATTTAAAAAATGCTGGCCGAATTGATGGGCTGAGTGAATATCGGATTTTCTTCCGTTTGGTCTTGCCGCTTGTACGTCCGGCAATGGCAACGGTCGCCGTATTCACGTTGATCCCGATTTGGAATGATTTATGGTTCCCTCTTATTCTAGCGCCAGCAGAAGAAGTGAAAACCCTCACATTGGGTAGCCAGGTCTTCATCGGTCAGTTTGTGACCAATTGGAATGCGGTGCTTGCTTCACTCTCTCTCGCGATCCTCCCAGCACTTGTATTGTACTTGATCTTTTCAAGACAACTCATTCGCGGCATTACAGCAGGAGCAGTTAAATGAGTACGACCCCCAAAATTCGCGTTCTTGTGGTCGGTCTGGGTAATATGGGGCTCAGCCATGCGCTCGCATATCATCACAATGATGGGTTTGAAATTATCGGTCTGGTTAATCGGTCAAAACCTAATCTACCAGAAGCCTTAAAGGGCTATGAGTTTTTTGATGAGTTTGAAACGTCGCTGGATCGGTTAAAACCAGATCTTGTGTCGATCAATACATATGCTGATACCCATGCTGATTATGCCATTTTGTCCATGGAAGCGGGATGTCATGTTTTCCTGGAAAAGCCGATTGCGACAAATGTTGCAGACGCTGAGCGCGTAATTGCCTGCGCAAAGCAACACGATCGTAAACTGGTTATTGGATATATTTTGCGCCATCACCCTTCGTGGATGCGTCTGATTGGTGAAGCGCGCGATCTTGGTGGTCCATTCGTGTTTAGAATGAACCTAAATCAACAATCCTCTGGTGCAACATGGAACACGCATAAGCAGTTGATGAAGACTATGTCGCCGATAGTTGATTGCGGCGTTCATTACGTCGATGTCATGTGTCAAGTTACTGATGCCAAGCCGGTTAAAGTGCGCGGTATGGGATTGCGGTTAAGCGAAGAAATCGCAACTGAGATGTATAATTATGGTCATTTTCAAGTGCTCTTTGAAGATGGTTCTGTGGGATGGTATGAGGCCGGATGGGGCCCGATGATCTCGGAGACGGCGTTCTTTGTGAAAGACATTATTTCTCCCAATGGCAGTGTTTCAATTGTTATGGAAGACAGTGTTAAATCTGATGATATTGATGCGCATACGAAAACCTCAACCATTCGAGTTCACAATGGTTCCTTGGATGAAAAGGGTGAACTGAAATTTGCAGATCAGAACCATTCGATGAGTGACGAACCCAACCATCAAGACCTGTGCGATCGTGAACAAGCATTTGTTTATCGTGCAATTACAGAAGATATCAATTTGGATGATCACATGCGCAACGGAGTAGATAGTTTGCGCATATGCCTTGCTGCGGATGAGAGTATTCGTACTGGCAAAGAGATTGACCTTTAGAACTAGGAGCTGACTTGTGGGATCACTACAACTCAAAAATATACATAAATCCTTTGGCGCCGTTGATGTTTTAAAAGGTATCGACTTGGATGTAAAAGATGGCGAGTTTGTCATTTTTGTTGGGCCATCAGGCTGCGGAAAATCAACGCTTTTACGTATCGTCGCTGGGCTTGAAGACGCAACAGATGGCACGGTTGAAATTGATGGCGATATCGTCAACACAAAATCACCAAATGAGCGCGGTATCGCGATGGTATTTCAAACCTATGCGCTTTATCCGCATTTAACTGTGCGCGAGAATATGAGCCTTGGTTTAAAGCAAGCCAAACGTCCAGCTGCTGAAATTAAAGAACGCGTTGATGTTGCCAGTAAAATGCTGTCGTTAGAAACATATCTTGATCGGCGACCGGCTGAACTTTCAGGTGGTCAACGCCAACGCGTGGCTATTGGTCGAGCGATTGTTCGTAAACCAAAATTGTTTTTGTTCGATGAGCCATTGTCTAACCTTGATGCGGCACTCCGTGTTAATACGCGATTGGAAATTGCCAAACTGCACAGAGCCTTAGATGCAACGATGGTTTATGTAACTCATGATCAAACCGAAGCGATGACGCTCGCGGATCGCATTGTGGTTTTGCATGACGGTTATGTGGAGCAAATTGGCACCCCGATGGAGCTTTATAATAATCCTGCAAACAAATTTGTTGCTGGCTTTATCGGATCACCACAAATGAATTTTCTTGATGCAGCGCATTTAAATCACTCAGATGCAAAGACCATCGGTATTCGTCCTGAGCATATTTCGCTTGATGCAAGTTCGGGTGATGTTTCAGGTAAAGTAACCCATGTTGAACAATTGGGCGGTGATACAAATGTGTATTTGGATTGCGGAGACGTGGGACAAGTTTCCATTCGTTTATTTGGTCAACATGATGTTGAAGTTGATAGCACGCAATTTGCCAAATTTGAGAGCGGAAAAACGTTCTACTTTGATGAGGCTGGTAAGCGTATCTAATCTTTCTGAGATGAAGTTTGCCCCGCGCATCCTCAATGGAGAGATTGCGCGGAGGATAATGGTTTGTTGTAGCTGAGCCAAAACTAGTTTTATTGGATCAGCAAACTTGTGCTTTAATTGTCACGATCCTTGATGACCAAATCCACCACCTCCTGGGGTTTGGATGATAACCGCTTCGCCGCGATTTACTCTAATTTGCGAGCGACCTTTCAGCTCATCAACCTTGCCGTCTGTGGAGCGCTTGAAATTATGGCCCAAGGCTCCGCAGTCCCCACCTTTAAGCCCTGC
>JAHDEP010000323.1 GCA_020628775.1 Rhizobiaceae bacterium
GCTTCCAAAACATGCGCTGCGATCTTCTTAACTTTCGCTTCGACTTTATCGAGCGCTTTGACAATCGCATTCATGCCAACCGGACCGGATCGAGAGCCATAGGTTCCCATACCAAACTGAACCTTGTCCGTATCGCCATGCACAATTTGCACATTATCGATAGGAATGCCAAAGCGGTCATTGACCAATTGGGCAAAGGTTGTCTCATGGCTTTGACCATGCGAATGACTACCTGTGAGGATTTCGATTGTACCAACAGGGTTCACCCGAACTTCAGCTGATTCCCAAAGCCCCACACCGCAACCTAGCGAACCAACCGCCGCTGAAGGTGCGATACCACAAGCTTCAATAAAGGATGAATATCCAATGCCGCGGAGTTTACCGCGTGAAGCTGATTCAGCTTTACGTGCTGCAAATCCTGCAACATCAGCTGCTGCTTGCGCTTTATCCATGCAGCCCGGGAAGTCACCTGAATCGTAATTCATAATCACTTGTGTTTGATAAGGGAAAGATTGGATAAAGTTCTTCCGGCGCAATTCTGCTGGATCGACACCCATTTCAAGTGCTGCTGTATCCATCATCCGTTCAACGAGATACGTTGCTTCTGGACGCCCTGCTCCACGATATGCATCCACTGGCGCCGTATTGGTATAAACTGCACGCACATTGCCGTGAATGGCTGGCATATCATATTGGCCAGACAATAAAGTTGCATAGAGATATGTCGGCGTTACCGATGAGAACAAGCTCATATAAGCGCCAATATTGGCGATAGTATCAACTTTAAAGCCAACGATTTTGCCATTTGCATCAAAGCCCAATTTGGCACGTGTCACATGATCACGACCATGCGCATCGGTTAGGAATGCTTCGCTTCGAGTTGATGTCCATTTTACCGAACGGTTGGTTTTCATTGATGCCCAAAGACATGCAATTTCTTCAGGATAGACGTAGATCTTGGATCCAAATCCACCACCAACATCAGGCGCGACCACACGCAATTTATGCTCAGGTGCAACTTGATAAAATGCTGATAAAAGCAATCTTGCAACATGCGGATTTTGGCTCGTTGTATAAAGCGTATAGTGATCTTCCGCCTCATCGAAAATCGCAATCGCAGCGCGTGGCTCCATCGGATTTGGTGAGAGACGATTATTGATGATCTCCATCTCAGTCACATGTGCAGCGCTGGCAAGACCCGCGTCTGTTGCAGCTTCATCACCAATTTCCCAATCATAAATCTGGTTATTGGGAGCATTTTCATGAATTTGTGGTGCACCACTGCCCAATGTTGCTTCAGGGTTCACCTCAGCAGGTAGAACATCGAAATCCACCACCACAGCATCAGCTGCGTTGCGGGCAATTTCTTGCGTGTCGGCGATCACAATGGCAATCGTATCACCAACATAACGCACTTTTTCAGTACAGAGCGCAGACCATGCACCCATGTTCATTCCAGAACCATCTTTGGATGTGATCGCCCAACCGGCGATGATATTACCAATGCCATCTTCGGTTAGTTGGTGGCCATTTAAAACGGCAACGACACCGTCCATGGCTTCAGCTTCAGATGCATCAATTGATTTGACCACCGCATGGGCATGTGGTGATCGAACAAAGGCTGCATAAGCCTGATTTTCCTGTTTAATATCATCGGTATATTTGCCTTTACCGGTAATAAATCTTTTGTCCTCTTTGCGGCGGACACTCGCGCCAATTCCTTCACTCATTTTGCAAGCCTCCCTTAAGCGTTCGTCATTTTGGACGCACCGTCCGCAATGGCTTTGACAATGTTATGATAACCTGTGCAGCGGCAGATATTGCCCTCCAGCTCATCGCGAATGGCTTCTTCTGTCAGCTCTTTGCCAGATGCATTGTAGCGTGCCACCATATCGGTTGCAGACATGATCATCCCAGGGGTGCAGAACCCACATTGCAGACCGTGATTTTCTTTAAAGGCTGCCTGCATTGGGTGAAGATCACCATTGGCCAAGCCTTCAATTGTGGTCACATCAGCACCTTGTGCAGACGCTGCCAGCATTGTGCAGGATTTGACAGCTTTGCCATCCACATGCACGACGCAGGCGCCGCACTGGCTTGTATCACAGCCAACATGCGTACCCGTTAGTCTGAGGCTTTCACGAATATAATCAACTAAAAGCGTGTTATCGGCGACATCAGCTTTCACCGATTTGCCGTTCACGACCATCGAAATTTCTGTCATACATTCCTCCCAATTTAATAGACTTACTTTGTGTTTATCCGACTTGCTCTGGCTCCTCCGTCAAAGCATTTCGGAAGTTATCGAAAAACTGATTTGCTAGTTTTTTTGATGTTGAATCGATGAGACGTGAACCCAATTGGGC
>JAHDEP010000324.1 GCA_020628775.1 Rhizobiaceae bacterium
GCTCAGTTTGAGTGCGAACTTCTTCGCCCTCTTCTTCAAGACGTTCTTTTTCAATTGCAGCATCACGGAAGACAGAAACCGCCTGATAAATATCGCCAAGCTCATCCTTGCGAGACTGACCTTTAAGCTCAAGATCAGTATTACCAGCAACAAGTTCCTTCATGTTATCAATCACATCCTTCATTGGATTTGTGATCGAACGAGAGAACAAGAATGCTGCTGCCAAAGCTGCTGCCATCAAAACACCAGCAATCAAAAGTATGATATTACGAAGGGTGTTGTAACCCTCCATCACTTCGCTTTCTGCCGCCAATGTTGCAACGATCCAACCAGCTCCTTCAAAACTTAGTCCCGCAGTAGATACGCGATAAGTCTCACCACGATAACCATCTATCGAACCAGTTGGTTGCTCAATAAACGCGTCTTGAAGCATACGAGGCTCAAGCGCCAATTTCTTATTTAGTGATTCATTCTCATCTGTCTTTTGTGAATCTGTGATCATTGTACCATCAGATTTCAACAAAACAGTCTCACCCGTTTCACCAAGCCCAGTTGTATTGGACATAATGCGGCCGATAGTGTCATTTGGCATTTGAAGAACAAGTGTTCCTACAATCGTATCACCCTTTGTAATAGCTTCACCAATAAATGAAGCGGGTGCTCCTGCTGAAGGTCCATATGGTGCGTAATCGTCAAAGACCACTTTTTCTGGATCATTTGCTGCAACAACTTCTTTCCAAACTTTCGCTAGGCCAGTATCTTTCCACTCGCCTGTTGCAAGATTTGTCGCAAAGTCAGCCTCTTTGAAGACTGAATAGATAACATCGCCTTCTGCATTAATAATGAAAAGATCGTAATATCCTCTGGTCTTAATGAAATTACGCAGATAGCTGTGTACGTTCTTGTGAGATGCATCGTAACCATCAACACCAGCGCTATCCAACTCATCTTTTTGACCAATTGGATTTGGATTGTCTGTTATATAGCGTTTTTGCAATTCAACTGTTTTGTCGCCAGGAACAAAGCCCCAGGTAAACCCAAAGCCACTTACAGCTTCAAGAACTTTTGCATCCTTAGATATTCGTCGTAAGTCTTCATCAATTGTTCGAAGATAAGTCTCAACTTGATTTCGACGACCATCAGCAACAGCTTGAAGTTTTTCATTCGATTGGATCGTTAAAAAGTGGGAACTGACCATAAGGCTAGCGACACTGGCAACACCTACAGTCACAAGCGTCAATATAGCAGCGGCGATTGGTAATTTTTTTGAAATTCTCACGATGCGGGTCCGTTAAATTGCGTTAGCTAAAACATAAGCGACAATCGCTCTGGAGCTTGCATCATGCTTATCTGCAAAAAGTTGCAGATCCCCGAACAGTATAATTTTCATAAAACTTGAAACAAACTGTTAACCGCGGTGAAAATACTGGTTTTTATAATGTGAATCGGGATTTTGATGAGATTTATACTAGTAAAACTAAGAGAGCTTTACATAAAAGGGAAACAATCTAGATGATTATTTCCCTTTTAAGTGGGCTGAAATTAAAGATTGGCGCAGACTGTCCTGCGCCAACTGCTTCTAGAATTCATCCCAATCTGCATCATCTGCAACTGCTGCATTTCCATTAAAGCTTTGAGATACCTTTTGGACCTGTGCTTTCGCTGGTGATGCAACAGGCTCATGATTGCCGCCTACTTCAACTGGTTTTTGTTTTGAAACAGGTGGTTTTTCTGGTGCTGGTTTAGTAGCAGTTTTTTGCGTAGAGCCATGATCAATCATGCCGACATTGAAGGATTTGATCAATGATGTCAGCGTATTCACTTCGCCTGCGATTTCTTGCGTCACGGCAGTGTTTTCTTCAACCATGGCCGCATTTTGTTGTGTGACCTGATCCATTGAGTTAACCGCGGTGTTAACCTCTTGAATACCCACCAACTGCTCAGAAGCACCTTGAGAGATTGTTCCGATCTGCGTATCAATTTCACTCACATGATCAGAAATCTTGGCCAATGCCTCGCCAGTTTCTTGAACAAGCTGAACGCCATTGGCAACTTCACCTGCAGATTTACTGATCAAATCTTTGATCTCTTTTGCAGCAGTGGCTGAGCGTTGTGCCAATTCACGCACTTCCTGTGCCACCACAGCAAAGCCCTTACCGGCCTCCCCTGCACGCGCGGCCTCAACACCGGCATTAAGCGCTAGAAGGTTTGTCTGGAACGCGATTTCATCAATCACATTAATGATATTGGATATATCACCTGAGGCTTTTTCAATGCCTTCCATCGCAGCAACAGCGTTTGCAACGACTTGGGACGAGCTTTCCGTATCATCACGGGCGCTTTT
>JAHDEP010000058.1 GCA_020628775.1 Rhizobiaceae bacterium
CACGCGCGCCTTGCAGATACCAATATGTCTTTGATGTTTTAACCGCAGAATTCATGCATCCTGAATAGTTTAAAACTGCATGAAGCAACAGCCATTTTTATCCACTACGAAAAATTCTTTACATATAAGGTTGCAGCACACCTGTTGATGAATACCTTAAAGTGTGTTTTGATTGTAATACTACTTTTAAGCGCCATTCGGGGGAAGTAATGCAGAAGAGTTATAATTACCAAAAATCCGTCGCAATATTTATTCTACTTCTTGGATGCATTGCAATTTTCGCTCTGCAAGCCACGTCATTCGAATGGGCGATATGGTTTTACCCCTTCTGGATAGCCCTACTCCTACCGGTCATGTTTAAAAGATATAGCGGCATGATTGGCATGTTAGCGATACGTTTTGGAATACCCCTTGTATTATCGCTGGCGACATGGGCGGCTTTTCGCTTTGTCAGTCAATCGCAGTTTTTAAATGCTTACGCGCGACAATTGTACCAGGATTGGAATACAATAACGGTTGCACTTTCCATATTTTCTACACTGCATGCCATCACTTTTGCGTTTTGCCTTTGGAAAGCCATGCAGGATTTTGATGACCTTAAAAATACACTACGTGATGAAGCTAACCAAATCTTGGCCATCTCTTCATTGTTGAGGTTTTTTGACAATGTGAACTCTGGGAAAACCCAAGAAAAACTGGCTCAAATTCGATTTGGCCTTAACACATACGTGTCCAATATGATCGATAACGCACGCTCGGATGTTCACAATGAAAATTCAAACATTTTAAGTGATTGTATTGACCACATTGAGTTTTTCGAAGTTGAGCATGACAACGACAGGATTGCATTGGAAGGTATCGTCAACGGACTTTCACAACTGATTATGATTAGATCTCAAAGGATCAGTTGCCTATACAATAACATGTCGCCATTTTTATTCTTAATCATTGCAATCATGTCAGCCTCAATTATCGCAATGTTCTTTGTGCGCAACCCAACCGGGTTTAATTCAAACGAATTCATCATTCCTTTGATAACCTACACTTACACATTCCTGCTGGTAATGCTGATTGATCTGGACCGGCCATTCGATGGATATTGGCAAGTCTCCACAGATGCATTCGAAAGTATTGACTTAACTTTTCGAAAGAGACTGGAGCCTAGCGGATAAGTAAAAGCCCCAGACTTTCGAATGGGGCTTTGTTATCTTTGTTACTTCTTGCGCGGCACTTTTGGCACCGTTGGTGAAGTTCTGCGCGGTTTTGGTGCCGGCTTTGCTTCCGCTTCAGGTTCGGCTTTAGCCTTTGCTGTGCGCTTTGGAACAGCCTTAGCTTTTGCTGGATCTTGATCACCATCTGGTGATTTTGGATCTGAGCCAGACGAACCACCAGATTTACCTTTTGGCGCAGAGCGCTTACGCGCAGCAGGCTTAGTTGCGGCCTTTTTTGCAGGTGCTTTTTTAGGCGTCGCTTCTTTTTTTGGCTTAGCACGTGCGGTCGCCGGGATTGATTCAAGTTCAATCTCAGTTTTGCCCGCTTCATCCTTACCAATTTTCACCTTAACCGTGCCACCCTTGGTCAATTTACCAAAGAGCAGTTCGTTAGCCAAAGGCTTCTTGATGTGTTCTTGAATAACGCGTCCCAAAGGTCGCGCACCCATTCGCTCATCATAACCTTTATTGGCAAGCCATTCGACCGCTTCATCCGTTAGATCAAAGGTCACGTTGCGCTCAGCAAGCTGAACTTCCAACTGCATAACAAACTTCTGAACCACTTTGTGGATGACTTTCGTCGGCAATGGTCCAAATGGAATGATCGCATCCAAACGGTTTCTGAACTCTGGTGTGAACAAGCGATTGATTGCTTCTTCATCATCACCTGTGCGTTTTGATGACCCAAACCCAATGGCTTGTTTTGCTGCATCTGCAGCACCGGCATTGGTCGTCATGATCAAAACAACATTGCGGAAATCAATCTTCTTACCGTTATGATCGGTTAGTGAACCGTGATCCATAACCTGCAACAAGATATTATAGATATCCGGATGCCCCTTCTCGATTTCATCAAGAAGCAACACGCAATGAGGATGTTGATCAACACCATCTGTTAGCAAACCGCCCTGGTCAAAACCGACATATCCGGGAGGCGCACCCAAAAGGCGCGATACGGTATGACGCTCCATATATTCAGACATATCAAAGCGAAGAAGTTCAACACCAAGCGATGACGCAAGCTGTTTGGCAACTTCCGTTTTACCAACACCTGTTGGACCAGAGAACAGATATGAACCAATTGGTTTATCCGGTTCACGCAACCCTGCACGCGCCAAACGAATGGCTGCAGTGAGCTGCTCAATAGCATTATCCTGACCGTAAACAACGCTGCGCAACTCTTTATCAAGCGATGCAAGCACTTGCGTATCGTCTTTAGAAACAGTTTTCGGCGGGATACGAGCCATTGTCGCAACGGTCGCTTCGATCTGATTTTCAGTCAAACGTTTTGCACGCTTATCTGCAGGTAAAAGCATCTGCGCAGCGCCTGATTCATCAATCACGTCAATCGCCTTATCCGGCAATTTACGATCTGTGATGTAGCGCGCAGATAATTCAACAGCCGCTTTAATCGCATCCTCGGTGTATTTGATATTATGATAATCTTCAAAGCGTGTTTTCAGACCTTTGAGGATATCAATTGTTTCATCGATTGTTGGCTCATTAACGTCGATTTTTTGGAAACGACGCACCAAAGCGCGATCTTTTTCAAAGAACTGACGATATTCTTTATATGTCGTTGAACCAATGCAACGAATGTTACCCGATGCCAAAGCAGGCTTAAGCAGGTTAGATGCATCCATTGCACCACCTGATGTCGCGCCAGCGCCGATGATTGTGTGGATCTCGTCGATGAACAGAATTGCTTCCGGTTTATCTTCTAGCTCCTTCATCACTTGCTTAAGGCGTTCTTCAAAATCACCGCGATAGCGCGTACCTGCAAGCAAGGCACCCATATCGAGTGAATAGATGATTGAGCCTTCCAGGACTTCTGGCACATCTTTTTCGATAATGCGTTTGGCCAAACCTTCAGCGATGGCTGTTTTACCAACGCCAGGATCACCAACATAAAGCGGGTTGTTTTTCGAACGACGACACAGGATTTGGATCGTGCGATCAACTTCTTCGCTGCGCCCAATGAGCGGATCAATCTTTCCTTTATCAGCCTTTGCGTTTAGATCAACGCAATAAGCTGTAAGCGCATCCTGGTTCTTTTTAGCGCCACCAGCTTCATCACCCTGATCGCCTTCCGGAGAACTTGACGCACCTGTATCCGGCAGATCTGAACCACTTGAAGATGATGCATCGCCCGAACCTGGTCGTTTGCCAATACCATGTGAGATAAAATTGACGGCATCAAAACGCGTCATTTCTTGCTCTTGCAAGAAGTAGGCTGCATGACTTTCTCGCTCGGCAAAAATTGCCACAAGCACATTGGCACCTGTCACTTCATCGCGACCGGAAGACTGAACGTGGATAACCGCACGCTGAATGACGCGCTGAAAACCAGTTGTTGGTTTTGAATCTTCACCAAAATCTGAGACCAGATTGTTGAGGTCTTTATCAACGTAATCGGTGACAATTCGCTTAAGCTGATCAAGATCGACATTGCATGCGCGCATAACCGCTGCTGCATCGTCATCTTCGATCAAAGCAAGCAATAGATGCTCCAGAGTCGCGTATTCATGTCTGCGTTCATTGGCAAACGTAAGCGCTCGGTGAAGCGATTGTTCTAAAGAATTGGAAAATGTAGGCAATTTTGTTTCCTTATTTCTTTTCCATCACACATTGCAAAGGGTGCTGATTCTCCTGAGCAAGGTCCATGACCTGTGTTACTTTGGATTCTGCAACTTCATATGTAAAGACCCCACACTCACCTGCACCGTGATTGTGAACATGCAACATGATACGCGTTGCAGCTTCACGGTCCTTTTGAAAGAAGTGCTCCAAAACATGGATCACAAATTCCATCGGCGTATAATCGTCATTTAGCAGCAAGACACGGTAGAGACTTGGTTTTTTCGGTTTTGGCCGGGTTGCCGTTACCGCGTACAAATCATCATCCGGCACATTGCCGCCAGGATCTTTATCTTTATCCTGCATTGTCAGAATGTTTAATTTTTCCGACATTGTATTCACTTTCAAATTATCTCCAAACTGAGACATGGGTCTTTGTCGATCCTTAACTTATGTATTCGCAAATGCCATTTTAACCCCTAGTCTGAGCAAGACCAGAAAAAATAGCATTTTAGCGGTAAAAACTTTTCTGAAACTAGCTTGATACTTAGATCATTTTGCTACGCGCACGAAAAACCCGGTTGTGGGAGGCCAACCGGGTTTAAACGAAAGAACTATTTAAGCTGCTTGGTAGCAGCTAAGCTATATTACTTAGCTTTTGATACAGCTTCGAAAGGAGCGTAAGCTTCTTTAGCAAGTGCTGTGTATAGTTCGCCTAGTTTTGTTGATTGTGCAACAAGCGCTTCGTATGAAGATTTTGCGAAATCGCTTTGGATCTCAAAAGCAGTTTCAACAGACTTAGCAGCAACTAGTTTTTCAGCAACAGCAGCTGAATCTTCGTAGTTTTTCTTTGTGAATTCTGATGTTTCAGAAGCAATCTGCTGAAGACCTTTTTGTGCAACTGTTGAAGAAGCTGTCATAGCGTTGATTACGTCTTGGTTCATTTTTGTAACTTGATCGAGATTGAACATTTGATTTGTCCTTCATGTGTGAGTGTGTTGAACATACATATATATGCACTGCACAATAACGTCAAGTATTTTTGTGCATCGCAACATAAATTATTTTGCAACGCAATATAGATCGGTGAAATTTATCTTTGCGGTAAACTTCTTGGTAACCCTAACAGGCTATTATCGCGACTAAGTAACCACGGGGGTGGCGTGGATTTTGAACATTATTAGCGTAAAGAGTAAATATCGTGGATATTAAAAGCGTCAGTACCAACCTAGTTTGCAACGCCTCTCAAATTCTGAAAATCAACACACAAAAACTTATCATTTTGGCACTTGCTGCTGTTATGATGATCAGTTTACCTGTGTCAGCTCAGGCCAATCCGAAATATGCAGGCATTGTTATCGATGCCAAAACCGGACGCACTCTTTATAAATATAAAGCAGATTCTAAGCGCTATCCTGCATCTCTTACAAAGATGATGACTTTGTATTTGGTGTTTGAAGCTCTTGAGCGCGGTAAGATTAAAAAATCTACACGCATTCGTGTTTCTAAAAACGCCGCTGCCGAAGTTCCATCAAAAATTGGTGTTCGCGCTGGTCAGACAATTACTGTTGAGCAGGCAATTTTGGCACTTGTGACAAAATCAGCCAATGATGTTGCAACAGCAACTGGTGAATTTTTAGGTGGTAGTGAAGCCAACTTTGCGCGTTTAATGACGCAAAAGGCGCGTACACTTCGTATGAAGAGCACAACATTTAAAAATGCGCATGGTCTTCCAAACTCCCGCCAGGTGACAACTGCACGTGATATGGCCCGCTTGGGTCTCGCTCTCCGTGAGCATTTCCCTCAATATTATAAGTATTTCCAAACACGCTCATTTAAGTATGGCAAAGCCACATATGGCAATCATAACAGACTGTTAGGTAGTGTTCGTGGTGTTGATGGCATTAAAACAGGCTATACACGCGCTTCTGGTTTTAACCTCGTGAGCTCAGTAAAAGCGGACGGTCGTTCAATTGTTGCTGTTGTTATGGGCGGTCGCTCTGGCGCTAGCCGTAATGCGCAAATGCAAAAACTTATCAGCCAATACCTTCGCAAAGCATCAAAACGCGGCAAAGGTAACTTTATGGCAAAAACTCGGATTAACGGTCTTGTGCCGTCAGTCAAAGGAACATCACCTGAAAATGTTCCGGTACCAGTCGTTCGTCCAAGTGGTTCAGATACAGTCGTAGCTTCTGCTTATGCGCCAGTTAAAGTTCCCGCGCCTGCTGCTCAAGCGGTGTCTACTTTGCCAAAACCAGCTGATGGTGTTGATCCAGTCAATACAGCTTCCACAAAGCTTCCATCCGGTTGGGTTGTACAAGTGGGTGCATCTCCAAATCAGAACGAAGCACTTACTTTGTTAGACAAAGCCAAGAAAGTGGGTGGCGCGTCCATTAAACGTGCTCAGCCCTTTACGATGGCTTTTGTTAAAGATGGTCAGAAATTTTATCGCGCTCGATTTGGTGGCTTTAGTGGCCAGGACCAAGCAGTAGCTGCATGTAAATATTTGAAGAAAAAAGGTGTCGGATGCTGGGCCGCATCCCAATAAATTAGTTTTAGAAATTGTGCCAATTTAGTTTGATTGGCACTCCGTTACCCTCTCTTTTGTATTGCGTATTGAGGTTTTATTTATGCCAACGATTAAAAATGCTCCAATTCGGGGCACACATGGGAACCAGAGTTCAACATCAAATAACCCGCTATTAAATGCGGCATCATGGCTTGCGGAGAAAAGATTTTCAAAATCGAACCGCAAAAGCACAAAGGATTTGGTGACAACTCTGCTTAGTCATGGCGCACGTGCGTGGCGTATGTCTCAACCACGCGGACATGTTAGCATCAAAAGCATGAACCCAGCTGGCTATAGCGCTGTACGTATCAAAGTTTAAAAGGGATTAAAGCAGACCCAAATCTGCGAGCTCTTGTTTGAACTCTAAAGGCATATCTTCAGCGCCCTCACCCTCATTAAGATCAGCCGGAGCATCTTCCGGCTTCAAATAACGCCAGCCTTGAAACGCGCGTCTTGGCTGCCATTGCGTAAAGACGAGCTTTTTATCCATCACCAAATGACAGCGTGATATCCCTTCGCCATCTGTGAACGGCCTGATATCAACTAGCTTTTGTCGTGCACGCACTTGACCTTTAATCACCCAATATAGCGAACCACCATCAAGCAATTCATCTTTGCGTTTTGGGATCATCCGCGTTGTGTGGATCGGCTCATAAGTCTCGCCAGCAGCATCATGTAGCATCTCGCGACGCTCAATATGGCTTTGCAACTCTTCGGCACTTTCAATGCCCACGCACAATTTGATCAGATTTAAGCTCATTAAGGCAAATTGGTTATCTTTGCCCATAAGGTCAAGTACCAAGCGGATTCAGTGCACAGGTATACCCTCATATTATTGTGAGTTAGAGAAAGCTGACACATAACAACATTGACGGATACCATCTTCAAAACTCCCTCCTAGATTGAATTTTACATGCTATTGTGTTAATGACTAATAATAATACTAGTAATAGTCGTACACTGGGGGTGATACTTTATGAGTTTACTGCTTAATGGCTTGATCGGCGTTGCGATAAAAATCGCCCCTAGTTTATTCTCACTATTGGCGGCTGATAGAGACGGTGGCGATGTCCGCGAACAAGCATATGAAATTGTCAAAAAGCTTGCAGAGACGGAAGACGAAGAAGCCGCGAATGAGAAAATTTCTAAAGATGCAAAGCTAGAAGCAAAAATTAGAGTAGAGCTTGCGGAACTCGAATTAAAAGCCTTGGAAGATCAGCGGCAAGCCCAGATCGAACAAAAGAAAATGGATCAAGCCTTCCTCGATCTTGAAAAAGCAGAACGGGAGATGGAGCACCAACAACGATTAGACCTTCTAGATGCTGAATTTGCCAGTGTTGAATCAGCACGTGAACATGCACTTGAACTATCTAAATCTGAAAGATGGTGGGTTGCCGGCATAAACCCGACTTTATCGTTGATGATCACCTTCGGTTTCATCCTAGCGCTATATTTCATTTTAAGCACCAAAGAAGTTATCCAAAATGTAGAGATTTTCTACACCGCCATTGGCACATTGGCGACCGCTTTTGCGACCATAATTGCGTTTCATTTCGGCTCATCATCAGGGTCTAAGGCGAAGGATGAATTCATTATCACTGAATCATCAGAAATAGCAGCCGCTTCAGGTTCGGGTGCTGCAAGCGTCGGTTCAAGTCCAAACACTAATCCAAACGTTATTGACGAACAAATTCCAATCGCGCCTCCCAAGGCGACACCAAAGAAACCGCTCCCCGACCCAGGTGGACGTTTTGGTCTATTTCGGCAAAAAGCTCCTGTAATTATGAAAGATCTTATGTCTGACTTCGGGCTGACATTAGATCAAGCAGGTGGCGTAGTGGGAAATGCTGGGCACGAATGTGCAGGCTTTCGGACTTTGCAAGAGATCAAACCAATTGTTCCAGGTAGCCGAGGAGGCTGGGGTTGGTTCCAATGGACAGGCCCTCGCCGTCGAGCATTTGAAAGTTGGTGCGTTAAAAACGGCTTTGATAATCTATCCGACGATAAAGCCAATTATGGTTTCCTCAAGCATGAATTGGAAACGACTGAAAAGAACGCTCTTGGCAGCTTACGCAAAGCAAACTCTCTTCGAGATGCGACCCGCAGTTTCATGAATAAGTTTGAGCGCCCGGGGGTTAAACACTTTGACAGTCGAATGAACTGGTCGCGCGAGGCAATTAAAGCCTATCGAAACAGCTATAATTAATCACAGGAGATTTATGATGGATACCAAATTGTCAAAGCTCCTAGACCTAGCATCTGCCATTATACCGGCAATCGGAGCACTCGCGAAAGATGATAAAAGTGAGAAACTCGCACTTGCAGTCGTTGATGTAGTCAAAAACGTCGTCAAAGAAGACGACCCAAAGAAAGCACAGGACATTATTGATGCAGATCCAAAGGTTAAAGCGGAGCTGAAGAAGCAGCTTGCTGTGATTGCAGAAAAGAAAGCCGAGCAACAAAACCTTATTCTCGAAGAACAACAGCAACAAGAGCTGGATGCTGCCAGGAAGAGCCTACTCAAGCAGGAGGAGGATCATAAAGAGCAGCTAGAACTCATTCAAAAAGACATTAAAAGCACCAATGCTGCGCGAAAGTTTGCTCAAAAGTCCGCTTTGTCTGGTGGGTGGACTTCATGGATAAACCCATTCCTGTCGATTGTTATCACCGCCGCATTTTTATTCTTCGTGTATTACATCGCGAAAACGCCGCTCACTCCTATAGGTGTGGAAAATGCAGACCAACTCAAAAACGAGAAGGTATTCCTTGTTGCTTTTGGTGCGCTTGCAACCGCGTTTGTCACCGTGATCAGCTTCCACTTTGGTTCGTCATCAGGGTCAAAACGGAAAACTCAGCTTCAAAGGATATATGGCACCAAAGGCGCGGTTAAATCCAACACCAGCGGAACAGCGGTCGTTACAGAAAAGCCATCTAGCCAAAGAACAATTCAGGAAAAGACAGCACCCGTTGGTACCGATCATTCTTTTGAAGCTTTTTGGAACACCAATTTATCCCATATCAAACATTTCAATTGGGAAGAGTTGTTGTTTAAAGGCGCATCCAATGCCCGCTTTAATTCAAACACCGATCCCGATCCACGCCTTTATCCAAATGTCGTACCCTTGGTAAACGCATTGGACAAAATTCGCAGTGAGATCGATGCACCGATTAAACTCATCAGCGTTTATCGTAGCCCTGCATATAACCGCAATATTGGTGGTGCAACGTCAAGTCGTCACATGCAATTTGATGCCGCTGATTTTGTCGCGCTAGGACCAACAGCTGGCAACTCAGACAGATGGCACAAGATCGCCAAGAAACTGCGTGCAAACGGCGAATTTCAGGGCGGTATAGGCGTTTATGATACCTTTGTGCACATTGATACGCGTGGATCAAATGCTGACTGGGATAACCGCTAGCTTGCTAGCATTCCACAACGTTGACAGCTAGGCCTCCGGTGGAGGTCTCTTTGTACTTTGCATTCATATCAAGGCCTGTTTGGCGCATGGTTTCTATACAATTGTCCAAGGATACAAAATGCTGGCCATCACCTTTTAATGCAAGGGATGCCGCCATCGCAGCTTTAACGGCCCCCACCCCGTTTCGCTCAATACATGGTACCTGAACAAGCCCTGCAATTGGATCACATGTCATACCCAAATGATGTTCTAATGCGATCTCAGCAGCATTTTCGATCTGTGTGGGTGTTCCCCCCATCACGGCAGCTAATCCTGCTGCTGCCATAGAGGATGCTGACCCCACCTCACCCTGACAGCCCACTTCAGCGCCGGAGATCGAAGCATTGGACTTGATCAAACCGCCAATTGCCGCGGCGGTGAGCAAAAACTCATGGATTGCGTCTTCATCAATGTCCTCAAGAAAATCCTTCATATAGGCTATTACGGCTGGGATAACGCCTGCGGCGCCGTTTGTCGGCGCGGTCACAACGCGTCCCCCAGAAGCGTTTTCTTCGTTCACTGCCATTGCGTAGACGGAGAGCCAATCATTGGCCAGCATTGGATTGACTTTGTTTTGTTTCCACTCATCCTGCAGCTGATTATAGATCTTTGCTGCACGTCGCTCGACATTTAATCCACCTGGCATAATGCCCTTGCGTTTTAATCCGCGTTCAATGCAGGAATTCATCGCATTCCAGATCTGCTCAAGCTCATTATTTAAGGCGTCTGCGCCTGACACTTTTTCCTCATTTGCCCGCTTCATTTGAGCAATCGAAAGGCCTGAGCTTGCGGCCATTTCAAGCATTTGATCAGCATTAGCGAACGGATATGGCACATCCTTTTGAACTTCAGGTTCTTTATTTGCCTTTAGTGATTCAAGCTCTGTATCGGTGACGACAAACCCACCACCGATGGAATAGTAAATACGCTTGATCAACAAACGCTCATTGGCGTCAAATCCGGATATGATCATGCCATTTGCATGGCCGTCCAATCTCGTTTTTTTATCAAATTCGAGATCAGTTTTGGGATCAAATTGATAAACAGGATGACCTTCAGGCTGAACTCTTTTCGTCCTTGATAAATCATCAAGCAAACCATCAATCACATCTGGATCAATCGTATTGGGCTCGTGCCCCATTAAACCTAAAAATACCGCTCTGTCCGTGCCGTGCCCAACGCCGGTATATGCGAGCGAACCATGAAGGCTTACTTTAATCTGCGCGACATTAACATCATGTGGTCGCACCCAGTCACCGTTTAAAACTTCATCTAGAAACCTGTTTGCCGCGGTCATTGGACCCATAGTGTGAGAACTTGATGGACCGATGCCCACCTTGAATATATCTGACACAGACAAAAACATTAAATTGGACCTTCTGCACTTAAATCAAGAGATCACTTTTATCTCTCTTATTGGCCAACTATAGAGCCAGTGCAGAAAAGAAAACAGCGCCAAACCGACTTGATTTGACGCTGCCTACAAAAAATTTCAAATCCGACTTAGAATCCTCCGAGAAGGTATCCCATAAATAGAACTGCTGAAAAAATCAAAACCGCTTTAGTAGTAATACCCCAGCAGGATTTATGTGCAGTATTTTCCATATTCACTCCAATTTGTAAATTCCAAGTCGACCATTGCTTGGTGGGTGACTTTTAACGAAAGCTTAAACTTTTTGCAACGCAAAACCGCCACAATTTAAACACAAATATTTATGTTTGGTAATAATTATTAACAATTGTGGAAAACAAAATTAATTGTTTAATTTCATATATTTAAGCAATTTGATACCCCTTGTATTTGCCCCAGTTTTCTTTTTCGTGCATAAATCGACTACGTGCTATGACATAAAAGCATAGCTGAATGATTGCTGCATCGCAGCAAATAAGGCGGAGGGGCCTCTTATTATGACTGACTTGGATTATATCGCATTTGTGTATTTTCTATTTTGCTGGTTTGGCTTCTCGATAATTTTAAAGCTGGGTCAAATAACCAAGAGAGTTAGCTTATCTGATGCGATGGATGAGCATCGCCGCGGATGGTTTTTAACGGCAAGCCGACGCGAATTGCGAATGGTGGATACTGGCGTGGTATCAGGCCTTCAAAGCGGCGTTGGTTTTTTTGCGTCTTCGACAATCATCGCGATTGGTGGTTGTTTGGCAGCGCTCGGTGCCGCAGATAAAGTCACAATGGTGTTTGCTGAAATTCCAATCACCGAAGCGCCCGATGTTCTTATCATTGAAGCAAAACTTGCCGGATTGATTGTCGTATTAGGCTACTCGTTTTTTAAATTTGGTTGGAGTTACCGTCTCTTCAACTATTGTGGGATTTTGCTCGGTGCCATGCCCATGCGTGATGAAAAAGACAAAGGCATTGAAATATATGCACAACAGGCTGGCGAGATGAATGTGTTAGCTGGACGCCATTTTAATGCTGGACAGCGCGGTATTTTCTTTGCTGTTGGATATCTTGGATGCTTTGTTGGACCTGAAACTTTGATCCTGACAACAACGCTGATTTTGCTGGTTCTCATCCGCCGCCAGTATTTTTCAAAGGCACGCGATGTTGCGCTGTCGATTATAGATACAAAAAAGGCGGCTGGTTAAGCCGCCTAATTGATTCAAAATTAAGTATCCAAAAACCTAGTGAAGGATCTGGCTTAGGAATTCTTTTGTACGCTCATGCTGCGGATTATCAAAGAACTCGCCTGGCTCGTTCTGTTCAACAATCTGACCAGCATCCATGAAGATCACACGGTTTGCAACCTGACGCGCAAAGCCCATTTCGTGGGTCACACACAACATTGTCATGCCTTCTTCAGCAAGACCAACCATTGTATCAAGCACTTCTTTAATCATCTCTGGATCAAGCGCTGATGTTGGCTCATCAAACAACATGATGCGTGGGTTCATGCACAACGAACGCGCGATCGCCACACGTTGCTGCTGACCACCAGATAATTGACCAGGATATTTAAGCGCCTGCTCCGGAATTTTAACGCGCTCAAGATAGTGCATCGCAATCTCTTCAGCTTCCTTTTTCGGCATCTTGCGAACCCAGATCGGTGCAAGTGTACAATTGTCCAAAATCGATAGATGCGGGAAGAGATTAAAGTGCTGGAACACCATCCCGACTTCGCGACGAACTTCATCAATCTTTTTCAAATCGTTTGTTAGCTCATTACCATCAACGATGATTTGACCCTTTTGGTGCTCTTCCAAACGGTTGATGCAACGGATCATTGTTGATTTACCAGAACCTGAAGGACCAGCAATAACGATACGCTCGCCTTGCATAACTTTCAGATTGATATCTTTTAGCACGTGAAAATCACCATACCACTTATTCATACCAACAATCTCAATTGCGACATCGGTATCTGACACTGTCATTGTAGCGTTTTCAGCCATGTTGTTCTCTCTCTTATTCTTCGCTTATCAGCGTTAATTCGTTTTACAGAGCCCTTCTCCCAAAGGGCTCATTACAATTTCAATCTATCGATGCCCTGTATTCAGCTTGTCTTCCATAAACGTCGAATATCTCGACATGGAATAGCAGAATAAGAAGTAGATAAAGGCTGCAAAGGCATAACCGGTAATGTTCTGCACCGGCGAACTCCAGGCTGGATCAGAATATGACAACTGAATTGTACCTAGGAAGTCAAACAGACCGATGATCAACACAAGTGTTGTATCTTTAAACAGACCAATAAATGTGTTCACGATACCTGGGATCACTAGTTTTAGCGCCTGAGGTAGGATGATAAGGCGCATCATTTGGCCCCAATTCAACCCAAGAGCCATAGCACCCTCGAACTGTCCTTTAGGAAGCGCTTGTAAGCCACCACGGACAACCTCAGCCATATAAGCTGCTGAGAAGAGTGCCACACCAATCAGCGCACGCAACAGTTTATCAAACTCCACACCTTCCGGCAGGAACAGTGGCAACATCACCGATGACATGAACAGCACTGTGATCAACGGAACTCCGCGCCAGAACTCAATGAAGATCACTGAGAACAAGCGGACAAATACCATGTTTGATCGACGACCAAGCGCCAACAGAATACCCAGAGGCAACGCAGCTGCGATACCTGTAACCGCAATAACAAGGGTTACCAGTAGACCACCCCAGATCGGTGTTTCCACGTGTTCAAGACCAAAGTTTACCCCAAGTACAATGAAGATCACTGCAACGGCTGCCATGAAGAACAACACACCAATGATTGAAGGCATCGGATTTTTGTCCGACCCTCGGGCAATCAATGCTGCAATGCCTGCAATGATCAGTGAAAGTATCACAAAGTCGACTGCAAATTTTGCTGTTGATGGTGCCATCATGCTGTCAGGTAGCAAGAAGCCATTAAAATCCAGATGACCGCCTGTTAGCAATACAATCGCAATCACAGGGAAGATAACCACAGTGAAGATGATGTTTGCAGATTTATATGGTGCGCTTGGGATCAACAGTGGAATCAATGATCCAAAGAACAAGATACCAGTTAGATTAACACGCCATAGCTCAGCATCTGGGTAACGACCATAGATGAATTGCTTCATATATGCGCCGACATAGGCCCAACAACCACCAAACCATTCATTGCCCTGCACGCCACCTTGCGCTTCTGTTGCACAAACTGAACGATCAGCACCTGACCACACACCTTCCAAAAACACAAAGGAGATGAATGGCGGAATGATCTTGTACAGGATCCAGATACCAATCAAAGTCATGATTGTGTTTGGAACTGATGAGAACAGGTTGTTCTTAACCCATGCAACAGGACCCTTTGCCGATAGCGGCGCAGGCTGCTCCTCAAGCATTTCAGTACGTACGAAGGAAATATTTTTATCAGACATTATGCTCTCCTTCCCTATCTCTCAACCAATGCCATGCGGGCATTGTACCAGTTCATAAACATAGACGTGACCAATGAAA
>JAHDEP010000325.1 GCA_020628775.1 Rhizobiaceae bacterium
CGAGAGATTTTGTCTTTGTCCATCTCATCAGATTTTGCCACATAGATCAGCTCGTCATATGTTGGAAGACCTTCTTCTTCAACGAAGAAACACTTACCTTCAACACCTTCGATTTCCATTTGGTTCAATTCGAAGTTTCTGTATGCACCGATCACCGCATCCACCTGGTTTGACATTAATGAAGGTGAGAGTGACCAGTTCACATTGACGAGTTCAATGTCCGACATTTCAACGCCGTGATTGTTGAGAATTGAACCCAATACAGCCTCTTCAACACCCGATACTGAGAAACCAATTTTCTTACCTTTAAGGTCTGAGATTTCTTTAATCGGACCGTCTTTTAGAACAAGCAAACAGTTAAGCGGTGTTGCAACCAAAGTACCGACGCGAATGAGCGGTAGACCTTCATGAATTTGAAGGTGAAGCTGAGGCTGATATGAAACGGCAAGATCAGCTTGCCCGGCAGCAACCATTTTTGGTGGATCAGATGGATCAGCTGGTGCGATGATTTCAACTTCCAAGCCCTGGTCAGCAAAGTAACCTTTTTCTTGCGCTACAATAATTGGCCCGTGATCTGGGTTGATAAACCAGTCAAGCATAAGCTTCATTTTATCAGCGGCAGATGCCAAGCTGGTTGATGCAACGGCGAGCGCGCCCGCGAGTACAAGTGATTTGATTTTCATAATTTGATCCTTCCTAGATCTTTAACCTGCGGCGACAAGAACAATGTTCCCGTCCCATTGATTTTGTAATTGTGTAGCGGCGCGGTGCGCGCGTAAGCCTGATCGGCAAACGAACACAGCGCGTTGATTTTCATCGCCTGGTAACAGAACATCGTTCTGATAATCGTCGACATGAATTCTGATTGCGTCTTGATGTGCAGCTTCTGAAGTCTCATCTAATCCACGCAGCTCGATAACGAAGTCATCGTCGCTAATCTCGCTTGGTGCGATGAACTTTAATCCACCATTTTTAGGCTCTGGTGCTTTATCAAAACGAAAGCTTGAGAAGCGAAATGTTTGCGCGTCAAATCTTATAAGTTGACCTAAAGGTGAGGGGTCTAACCCCAAAATCTGAGACAATGTCATTTGCGCTTGCAGGCTGCCAATTGTGCCAACGACAGGCCCTAAGACCCCGGCTGTTGCGCAGTTGCCTGCCTGTGCGGGTAGATCAGGAAAGAGTGCGCGAAGAGATGGAGCACCACCACAAAAACCGCCCACATAACCTGAAAGCGCTAGAGCGGACGCGCTGATAAAAGGAATATTTTCAACATAGCAATGGTCAGATAAAATATAGCTCACTGCAAAACTATCGGCGCAATCAAGCACGATGCTCACGCCACAACTTAGTTTTTTCACATTGCTCGGATCAAGCGATGTATGAATCGCTTCGATCGAGATGTCTGAGTTAAGGTTTTGAAGAATTTGCTTGGCCGTTTTGGCCTTTGAAGCGCCAAGATATTGCTCACCATAAAGCGTCTGGCGATGCAAATTGCTCAAAGAGACTTCATCTGGGTCGACGATTGTGATTGTGCCGATGCCGGCGCCAGCAAGATATTGCAGAACAGGCACGCCTAAGCCGCCAGCACCAACAACCAAAACATGCGCTTCAGCAAGTTTGAGTTGGCCCTCTAACCCAACTTCGGGCAGCACCATCTGACGTGCATATCTGTTGCCTGATGTACTCATCGTGTTGCGCTCATCTTGTTGCATTGATCCATTGTTTGATCCGAGCTTCTGGATCATCATTTAAAGTAATATCAGTAACTGCGGAGACGATATCGGCACCGGCATCAAATGCCCCTTGTGCGCGTTCCACGCTCATACCACCGATTGCGACAAGCGGCGTGTCACCAACCAGTTTCTTCCATTCGGTGACTTTGTCGAGCCCTTGCTCTGTCCACTTCATCTTTTTGAGGATGGTTGGGTATACAGGACCGAGCGCGAGATATTCAGGCTCGTAAGATAGCGCACGATCAAGTTCGTCATTATCATGCGTGCTGAGGCCAATTTTAATTCCGGCAGCACGGATCGCTTTGATATCGGCGACATCTAAATCTTCTTGACCGAGATGGATAAAATCACATTTTTCGTCGATGGCAATTTGCCAATAATCATTGACGATCAATTGCGCACCAAATTGCTCGCATAGCGCTTTGCCTTTGATGATTTCGGCACGAGTTTCTTCGTCAGGTTTATCTTTGATGCGGAGCTGCACCAACTTGATGCCAAGTGGCAAAAGTCGCGTTAGCCAATCTGTATTGTCAAAGATGGGGTAAAATCGATCAAGCTGCATTATAGGAATGCCTTTCCAATAAC
>JAHDEP010000326.1 GCA_020628775.1 Rhizobiaceae bacterium
TTTTTTAACAATAATGATTTCACCTTGCCCTTGATGGGTAGATGTTTCATCAGCCATTAGACATTATCTCCAAATATCTGGCGCCAGTCATTTAATTTGGTCACCATTAGCGTTTGATCAATCTCTACGCTCAATTCAGTGTTTTCGTTGGTATTTACATCAATCTTTGCAAAGTCATCGCCAAATGCATCTTGAATTTTATCGACAAGCACTTGCGGCCCTTCAATTCGAACTTGCGCCATCTCACCATCAACAAATGCTTCACGAATTAGATCCTGAAGCTGATGAACGGATTGGTTCATCAATTCATTTGAAACGACATGAGACAAGATTTGCCCAACTTCCTGCGAAATCACTTGGCAATTTTCATCAATTTGACTTCGTGCATTTTGGGCGATTTGCTGCGCCATAGCCTCACCAAGTTTTGCTTCAAGCGCTGCTATCTCCTGAGCATGATTGGCTAAAAGCGCGTCCTCTTTTGCTTTATGCTGCTGCTGTAATTCTGCCATGGCGGCGTTGTATCCATCTTGATAAGCATCTGTTTTTATTGCATCAACATCGATTTCTGGTTCACTTTGCATTTCCATCGCATTGGATGGAGATGTATCAAACATCGGAACGGGTGCTAGCCCATTTGGTTGACCAAAATCTTCAAGATGTTGCGCAAAAGCAAAACTCATGTGGTACTCACTCGCCGATTATGAGTGTGAGAAAACGTCAAATAACTTAAAGTTTTCAGACACCTATTTTTATCTTCAAATTCCCGTTTATTTTAGGATTTCAAACTTGCGCGAACATGAACGTAGAACGACCGCATTGGGGGCAATCCAATGCGGTCGTTTGATCTGAGAATGCGCTGACCGGCGGCACTCCACAGAATTTTATTTAGGATATAAAAAGCGAGTGCTAGTCGGTGCCGATTATCTGAACAATGACATAATATTTTCAGCGCTTGAATTCGCGATCGACAGAGCTTGCACCCCGAGCTGTTGCTGGGTCTGCAACGCTTTTAATCGCGTCGATTCCTCGTTCATATCAGCATCCACTAGTCGCCCGATACCGATATCAATGGAATCCATCAATTTGCCTACGAAACTGTCCTGCATTTCAATCCGTTGATTGATTGCACCAAGGTTTGAAGCTTGTTGAGTAAGTTGGGAGAAAATATGATCAACAACACTGATCATTTCATCCAAATCAGCGTCAGCGGTTGTGTCATTGATGGTAATTTCTGTACCCACCGCTGTTGTCACACCAGTTGAAGCTGGAATATCAATTAGAACCCAGTTGTCGCCAGCTGTTCCCAAGGTTCCACTTGGTGAAGCACCAAGATAAGCACCAGTTAGAATACCGCGCTGCGCGCCAACTGTATCAATTAAGATCATGCTGGACACATCAACAGACAAGGTTGTAACAGACACAGTGCCGTTTGAAGCTCTGTTAAAGCTGCCCACAACATCTTTGTCCAAAGCTGTTGCCGTATTTGAGTTTTTCAACCAGTTTTCACCAGAGAATGAAGCAGATTCTGAAATACTTTCAAGTTGATTTTTAAGCTCTGACAGCTCATTGTTGATTTTGTTTTTATCAACACCAGGCTCACGCGCCGCAACCAATTTTGCCTTAATTTCCGAAACAACATCGAGCGCTGAGTTCATACCGGTATATGCGGTATCAACTTTCGCTGCACCCAAGCCGAGAGCGTCTTGTACTGTAGAGAGCGCTTTATTGTCAGAACGCATTGTTGTTGCGATTGACCAATAGGCTGAGTTGTCTTTCGCGGATTCAACTTTGTAACCAGATGAAATACGCGACTGCGTTGTTTCAAGATCCATATTGATGGATCTCATTGTTTGAAGTGCTGCTAGTGCAGCATTATTTGTCATAATACTTGTCATTTGAAGATTGCCCCTTCAATTTACTTCTGACATGCCGGAAAAGGCTAAAAGAGTTACGCTTCATGCAACTGGCGCGAACATATTGCGCTCAGTACTCTGTTGGTAAAGTAAATATAAACAAGTATGGTTAACGTCAGGTTAACGCAAGTTTGATATCTAAGCTTTTGTTTTTAAACAATAAAAAAGGGCCACATCTGAATGCAGCCCATTTAAATTTATAAAAGAATTTACAAATGCAAAAAATGCACTGATTCTTTTTCCTATCTGAACAGTGACATAATGTTCTGCGAAGCAGAGTTCGCGATAGACAATGCCTGAACACCGAGCTGTTGCTGGGTCTGCAGCGCTTTCAATCGCGTCGATTCTTCGTTCATATCCGCATCAACCAAACGGCCAACACCTTTAT